>JABWBQ010000010.1 GCA_013360395.1 Flavobacteriales bacterium | reverse complement strand
TCGCTGCGTAGCGGTGCCTACGGTGCGATCTCTTCGGAGAAGGCATGCGGAAAAAGAGCAAGCAGATCGGATGGTTTTCTATTGCGAAATGGTATAAGGCTTTTCACAACGAAGCATGGGCGCAAAAGACCCTCGCGCAGCCCTAAGGTTTTTTAAGGTAGCCTCTGGTTGGGATGTCCAACAGGAACGGGGGCTGATCATCCGATCGGTCCCCGCTTCGTTCTTGGCGGATCCCGTGCACTTTCCGGTGCCGATGCAACCCGTCAGACCGGTATAGACCTCCCGGAAAATGTCATGGATCGGGTATTGCACGGACCGGAAGGAATGCTTTCCTTCGTTATACGGGTCCACCTAACGCCCGCAAGCTCATGAAGACGTATTCCTTTCTCAGAGCCGCGTTGGTGCTTTCCATCTGTATCTCCCCCCCCGGTGGGGTGGAGTTCGTTCACTGGTGAGGCGTTGGCGCAGCAACCGTTGTGGTTCAACGGGAACCATGTGCTCGATTTCGGTGATGTGCTCAATAACGGCATCGTGGAAAGCGCAGCACCGCAATGCCCGGATGCTGCGGTGAACGACGCGTTCGAGTACCAGGGCCAGGTGGCACAGTACCACCAGAACGTGCAATTCGATGAGAACGGCGAACTGCTCTTCTTCATCGTTGACGGCAACCTTTACAACAAGGATGGCTACCTATTGGCAGACGATGACGATGGCGTTCTGAACGATGGTAACTGCCAAGTCTGCCTTCCCAAGATCGCAGCAGAAGCGCACTTCATTCCGGTACCTGGCCATTGCTCCAAGTTCTATGTGGCCATGCCAGGAGTTTACGTCGAAGTGGGAGGCAACGCTGAATCCGGCCTTGTTGTCGGGATCCTTGACCTCACCCTGCCCAATGACCTGGAGTTGAACGGAGCGCAGCATTATGCTGCGGTCGGCAAGCCGATCACAGGCCGCTTTTGGGGCGAGGACGACTACTTCAATGGCCCTTTTGAAATGGACAACGGCGCCATCACCGCAATGGGTGGGTGGTCCATATACGGGAACGGTCCGATGGCCTACCTGTTCCACTACGATATGCACCTTGCCAACACTGGCTTGGACCACATCCGCACGGACGTGATCGATCTCGACAACGATGATCGATCCCTGATGGGACTCGACACCAATACGGAGATCAGTTTCATTCTTTTTTCCGCCACAGGACCAAGAATGGTCCTTCATATCAACAAAACGCAGGGCGATCAGAACGGGCAGATCATCTTGTGGGACTTCCAGGATGGCGATGTGTCCGACCGTGGCGAAATGGAACTGCACCAGAACGGGAACGACCTTCGAATGGCCTATTCCGCATACTGGCAGACCGGCCCACCGACAGAGAAGCATGTGGGCCTTTACGTCATTGATATCGATCTCGCCGGGCTTTCTGCACCACTGCCCACGGCGGCGTTCGACTATGGTGCTCCAGGAACAGCTGACTGGAACCCCAGGCTCTATGAGGTTGGTCACATCGTTACGGGTATGAACCCGCAGGATATTCTGGGCAACCCGGTGGCTGAGCAGCGCACCACGGGTCTCGAATTCTCGCCTAATGGCATGTATCTGTGGTTCCTCAAGTCCGATCATGAATTGTATGGCGGTGCTCCGAGCACTGCCCTGGGCACCTTCGACGTTACCGCACCTCCGGGTTCTATGCCCACCTACGTTCCCATTGGGCCCGATGCGGTGAGCCAGGGCCTTTTCAACTCGCGTCTGGAGATCAACGTGGGCCCCAACGGTGGTCCTCCGGCCCTCTACATGGTGAGCGCCGATGCCAACGGCAACCGCTACCTCAGCGCCTTCAGCAACCCTGATGACCCGGCCAACGGTGTGTGGATGCCCAACATCCAACAACTCGCCTCAGTGGCCACCTATGATGTGGGCGGCGATCCGGTGGAATACCGCATGGTGGGCAAACAGATCACCGATTTTGCAACGCCGGGCCTCTGGACCGGTGGCCTCTGCTGCGATGAACGTGCGCAGTACTACGATCGCAGTTGGAGCATTCCACCAGGCACGTACAACTGGCAACCCGGCAACAACCTGTTCTGCGATGCGGGTTCGGAGATCTACGTCAACGGCGAGTTCCGCGTGCAGACCAACGCACACATCGATGTGCAGGGGTTGACCTTCCGGTTCGGACCGCAGGCCAAGCTCATCATTGAAAAGGGCGCTTCTTTCACCGCCGTAGGCTGCACCCTAACCACCGCCTGCCCCGGCTATATGTGGCGTGGCGTGGAAGTGCAGGGCACCTTCAACCAGCACCAGTTCGGTGGTGCCCATGCCGACCATCAGGGCGAATTCATCATCCAGAACACGCTGGTGGAGAAAGCCGATATCGGCGCGCTCACCGGCCAGCGCGTGGGGCCCGGCTTCAACGGGTTGAAGAGCGGCGGTGTCATCATCAGCAGCAACAGCACCTTCAAGAATTGCCGCACCGGCGTGCGCTTCCTGCCCTACCAAGGCATGAACATACAGGGCACCCAAACGCAGCGCAACCGCAGCCGCTTCACCAATACCACCTTCGTGGTGGATGCCGACTACCCCGTGGCCATCGACTTCCGGCACCACGCCAACCTCTGGCACGTGGACGGCATACCCTTCCTGGGCTGCACGTTCGCGAACCTTCGGGGCGAGACCAACAGCCACGAGCGGGGCCACGGCATCTACAGCCTCGATGCCCACTACGAAGTGCGCGAGAAGTGCAACATCATCATCCAGCAGGGCCAGGAGTGCCCCGTGGGCAGCTACACCCCCAGCAGCTTTAGCGGCTTGGACCACGGCGTGCATGCCCTTACGGGCCTTACCACCCGCGCCTTCGTGGTGGACCGCAGCACCTTCAGCGCCAACGTGTGCGGCGTGTTCGCCAGTGGGGTGGTGGGCTACCGTGTTACCCGCAACGAGTTCGAGTTGGGCAACAGCGTGGTGACGGCGTTGACGAATTTCACGGATGAGGAGTTTTGGGCCGGTCGGCACCGAGGCATCTTCAGCACGGAGAGTTACGGCATGTGGGTGGAGGACAATCTGCTCACCCAAAGTGGCACCCACTTCGAGACCGAGGGCATTGTGATCGGCTACACGCGCGACTACAACGACATGGTGCGCCGCAATACCGCTGTTGGGCTTGAGGTTGGCTTCATTGGCGAAGGACTCTGTGCCGACTACGACAACAGCGTTTTACCCGTTGGCGGCACCAACAACGTGGGCTTGCAGTTCCTGTGCAACACCAACCAAGGCAACGAATACGATTTCTGGGATAGAAAAGTAGATCAGGATTTTCAGAATGGCAGTTGGCACACCATGCGCACCAACCAAGGGCAAATGGACCTTCCTGCGGCCAACGTGTTCGACCAGACCTGCCTGAACCCGGAAGGCGACTATAAGCGCACCAGCCCCAACGGCGTGTTGCGGTACATCTACGGTACCACTACCCAGGCTGAACCACTGTGCTACACCTTGGACCCTGCATCGCCAGTGACCAAGGAGGCAGCCGATAGCGAGCCAGCCGACCCATGTCCACCGCGCAGTTACCGTCCACGCGGTGCGCGGTCCATCACGGAAGCAGCACAAGCCAAGGCCGCGCTGCAAAGCGAAAAATTGGCCTATGGGAACACGCGCTATCTCTTCGCCGCATTGATCGATGGCGGCAACACCGATGAGGTGGTGCAGGAGATCATGAGCACATGGCCAAACCAAGCTTGGGAGCTGCGGGAATACCTTCTTGCAAAGAGCCCATTTTTAAGCACTGAGTCCTTGCGAGAGATGGTTGATCGGAACATTTTGCCCGCCGCCATGGTGGCAGAGGTGCTCATTGCCAATCCTGAAGCTACCCAGCAAGAGCGGTTCATGCAATGGCTGCAAGAGGAAAGTGGACACCCATTGCCCGCCTACCTGCTCGCCAGTGTGCTGGCCAGCTGGAATGAGCGCACTTACCGCGCCACTTTGGAAGATCAAATGAGCCAACACCATGCGGCCATGACCCAACACCTGCACGAAGTGCTTGACGAGTTCCGCAACGACACCACGCACGAAGACGTGGACAGCTTGCGGTGGGGCTTGCAACAATTGCGCACGCCCGCTGCTCGATATGCTGAAGCGCTCACATACTTGCAGCAGGGCAACCACGGCATGGCCACCGATGTGGTGACCAGCATACCCGTGGAACATGAACTGCGCACCGCCACGGGCATGGAGCGCCAGCGCATGCTGGACCTCATAGCCTTCTGTGCCACGGTAACCGGCAGCGGCCGCACCCTTGCCGAACTGAATGCTGGTGAGGTGGCCCAACTGGTGAGCATTGTTGGCGAGGACTACGATCGGCCCGCTACATGGGCACAGAACCTCCTATGCTTTGCATACGGCCAGTGCCGCACACCAATGACCGGTAGCGATGCCAACCGTAGTCCGAGCATGTTGAGCTTCGCCGTGCAAGAAGAATCCCTGCAACCCAACCTTGAGGTGATGCCCAACCCCGCCACCACCTGGCTGGCCATGAACGTGCGGTTGAACGCCACACCGCACAATGCCTTGGTGGTGGTGCGCGATGTAATGGGGCGCACAGTATGGCAAGCCCCTGTAGCCACCATGGAACAGCAACTGGTGTGGGACTGCCGCGCGGCGGAGCCCGGCAGCTACACGGTGGAACTGATCAACAACGGAACATCTATAGCGGTGGCCAAGTTCATATGCCAGCGATGAAACGCACAGCCCTGCTGTGGGCCGCGCTTTGCGCGGCCCACAGTGGCGGTGCTCAAGCGCCGTTCGATCTGGATACCACGTTCAGGTGTGCTGTACTCTCGCGCAATGTGAATTCGCTGGCGGTAATGCCGGACGGAAAACTCCTAGTGTCAGGCCGCTTGAACTTTGCTTGGGTGGCCGGTGAGCATTCGCTTGCTCGAGTGGAAGTCGATGGCGCACTGGACCTGTCCTGGAACTTCGGTGTGCCTGCGGGTGGCAAGCTCACGTCATGGGCCAACGGGTATTATGCAGGCAACGGCGCTATTGTGCGGCGTTTGGATGGTGATGGCTACCTGGACCCGTCGTTCATCATGATGAACGACGACCCTTACTTCTCCAGCGGCCAAGGTGGTGACTACCATGTGTACCCCGACGGTAGACTGTTGGTAAGCGGTTGGCACAGCCTTCATGACACCATACGTGGGTTCACCGGCCTGCACAGCTTGGTGTGGTTCAGCAACACGGGCTATTTGGACACCACGCGCACTCATCGGAAGGCCAACAACGCCATCTACACCATCAAGGAACAGCCCGATGGCAAGTTCCTGTGCAGCGGTTTGTGTTCGGTGTACGAAGGACAACCTGTTGGGCGGGTGTTCCGCGTGCAGGCGGATGGGGCTTTGGATACGACGTTCCAGACGGATATCCCGATAGGAATGGCGGATGCATTCACGGCGTTACCAGACGGTCGGGCAATCGCAACAGGCTACTTTGTTCCCAATGGATCCACGGATACTCTGAAGATCATACGTCTAATGCCGGATGGATCGCTGGACCCAACTTTCAACAATGAATTGGCTGCTCCACGGGAAACATTTGGCGCGTATTCACCAATGTGGCACACGATGTTGCCGGATGGCCGGATCGCAATTCACGGCCAGTTCTACGAGGTGGAAGGTCAAACACGGAACGGTATCGCGCTCTTGGATGCCGATGGTTTCTTGCAGAGCGATGCCTTCTTTGGGGAGGGGTGTGGTGACTACAATGACGGGTTCTCGGTCCTGCACGCTGCGGTTGGCATGACCCAGGACCCCATCGGCAACTGGTACATCTACGGCAGCTACGTGGGGTATGACGATGGCACCACCAACGACCCGCAGCAGCGCTTCGTGAGCCGGTTGTACGGGCTGAACGTGGGGGTTGAAGAGGTGGATCAGCCACTGCAACTACAGGTGTACCCAAACCCCACCAGCGGGCGGGTGCAGGTGCAACTGCCGGAGGGCGAGCAAGGTGCCACCTTGCAGGTGCTGGATGCACAGGGGCAGGTGCTGCGCACCGAGTTGATGCACGGGAATGCGCATGTGCTGGACTTGTCCGAGGCGGCGGCAGGTGTATATGCCGTGCGCGTGCGAACGGCGCAGGGCAGATCGGGCAGGGCCACGGTGGTGGTGCAACCATGAGGAGTGCATGGCAGCTTGGAGCAATGGATCAAACGAACCAAACTGAACGTCAAGGTGAATTCTTCGGACCCCAGGTCCGCGACCGAGGGCCACTCGGCGAAGCCAAGCGGCGGCCCAGTGCGCGCCTCACGCGCAATGGGAACACGCGAGGTGGAGCGGGGGGGGGCCACACCAATTGGGCGTGTGGGCAAAGCACTGGTGGTTGTTGAGCACTAGGCTGCCTTGACTATTTCCGCATCAGAGGTCTGTTTAGCCAGCGGCCGATCTGGCCAAGGAGCGGTGTGGTGCTGAACGCGAGGTACGACGACCTTGGCTCCGACCAATCCGAGCACACTATGAAGCACCCATCGATCGGCTGTCGGTACTTGACCTGCCTGCTTTTGGTGGTTGGCTGGATGGATGCATGGTGCCAGCAACCCTTCGACCTCGATACGTCGTTCAGGGTTCCAGTGGTGACATCCCCAGGAAGTCGGGGAGCCTCGTCGGTCCTCGCGCTGGAGGACGGGTCGCTGATCGCTGGCGGAGCTTTCAAGCTGACCGGAGATACGGTCCTTACCCGCAATGGCGTACGATTGAACGCTGCTGGCTCACCTGATCCGCAGTTCGAGCTTCAACCACGCATGGGCAGCGATCTGACCCGCTGGAACGATCGGTTTTACACGATCGACTACTTCAAGTTGCGCAGGCTTTGGTTGAACGGAGCGGAGGATACCACCTTCGCGGCCGATTCTTCGGAGTTCTATGAGTGGGGTGTGGTGTACGACTACGCCGTGTTGCCGGACAGCGGTCTATTGACCGTTGGTTACTTCGAGCTGAGCGACACGGTGCATGGTTTTACCGGTTTCTACGGTCTAGCATGGCGCAATGCGGATGGTACGTTGGATACGACCGCCACCCACCGCGGCCAGGGAGCGTCGTTGTTGAGGCGCATCGTACAGCTGTCGAACGGGAAGTTCATCTGTGCATCCTATCTATCCGCTTTTGACGGGCATCCGGTCTCATCTCTGTTCCGTCTCCATTCAGATGGCAGTTTGGACACCACCTTCTACTCCAATTTGCCAGGTGGAGGCATCGATCAACTGACCGAACTACCAGACGGCAGGATCATCGTCACCGGCTTTTACACGTTGGCGGGTTCGTCCGACACGTTGAATATCGCACGCCTTCTGCCGGATGGTGCATTGGACAGCACCTTCAACTACCAGCTGGATGTGGTCGGTGCGGACATACCTGGTTTCGGGGCGTGGCATCATACTGTGCTGCCGGACGGCCGCATTGCCTTGCATGGGGATTTCGTTGAAGTTGATGGGGAAACCCGTCATGGTATAGCCTTGATTTCGGCAAATGGAGTGCTTTTGCCGGATGTGTTTTCGGGCGACGGCTGCGGAACTTATGCCAACGGCACCGTAAGCAATGCCGCTACCAATGGCATGGTCCAAGACCCCATCGGCAACTGGTACATCTACGGCAGCTACGTGGGGTATGACGATGGCACCACCAACGACCCGCAGCAGCGCTTCGTGAGCCGCTTGTACGGGCTGAATGTGGGGGTGGAGGAGGTGGATCAGCCACTGCAACTACAGGTGTACCCAAACCCCACCAGCGGGCGGGTGCAGGTGCAACTGCCGGAGGGGGCGCAAGGTGCTACCTTGCAGGTGCTGGATGCACAGGGGCAGGTGCTGCGCACGGAGCGGATGCTGAGCAATGCACACGTGCTTGACTTGCCCGGGGCGGCGGCAGGTGTATATGCCGTGCGCGTGCGAACGGCGCAGGGCAGATCGGGCAGGGCCACGGTGGTGGTGCAACCATGAGGAGCGGACAGAAATGAAGGGGGGATCCAACCGATGAACGCGATCGCGGGGTCATCGTGTTAGAGGCCATCTCAAGAACACCCTTTGGACTGCGCGAGGGTCTTTTGCACCGTACACCTCCGGCCATCCACCGGTCGTGATCCCGTTCCCTTTGCGAAGCGCCGCCAGTACTGTGGCAGCAGCTCACCCGGCTTGCTGGCCTTGTGTTCGGGGATGCGGGCGATCACATCGCGGAGGTAGGCGAAGGGCTCCACAGCATGGAGCTTGCAGCTTCCCAGCAGGGCGTACATGAGGGTACCACGGCGGAGCACCCACGGTCGCCCTGGCAGTGCCCGGTCAGGCCCGGAAGCCGAGCGCCTGGTGCACACGG
Source organism: Flavobacteriales bacterium (assembly GCA_013360395.1). GTDB lineage: Bacteria > Bacteroidota > Bacteroidia > Flavobacteriales_F > PHOS-HE28 > PHOS-HE28. The sequence goes on along the minus strand of JABWBQ010000010.1, from coordinate 53,914 downwards.
TCGGGCAGGGGAGGCAGCTTGCGCCGCTCGAACAGGAAGCTGCTCAGGTCGGCGATCTCCTTGAAAACGTAGTGGCTGTCCAGCGCACCCTTCAGGTAGCCGCTCCCCGAGCTGCCGCCCGTGCCCATGCGCAGCCCGATCATACGGTGCACCATGTCGATGTGCCGCGCACGCCAGCGTGCCAGGTTGCTGTCCAGGATCACCAGGGCGTCCAGGAAGCGATAGGGCTGCTGGAAGATGGGCTCGTCGCGGTACAGCATGATGAACAGCGCGCTCCTTGCGGCTCGCGGTGAGAAATGGCGCGTGGCCGACCCCTGGATGAAGATCTCCTCCCACAACCGGGCGTTGCCTTCCTCGCCGGCCACCAGCGAACCGGTGTACACCTTGGACAACTTCTCGAAGAAGGCCGCCCCTTCGGGCCAGTGGGCCTCCTGCAGGAAGGGCATGCGCTCCAGCCAGGCGTTCACCAGCTCGCGCAGCGTGCGCTTGGACTCCAGCGCTTCGATGTCCGCCTTGTGCTCGGGCCGCAGCTGGCTCGTGTAGTACTGCTTGCCGTGGCGGTCCTCCATGCGCAGGCCCAGCCGCGCCTCCAGCACCTTGAACTGCAGGCTCTGGAATCCGCTCGCCGGCCGCAGCATGTCGCGGAAGTCGAGAAAGTCCAGCGGCGTCATCGTATCCAGCACGCCCAGCTGCTTCACCAGCACGTCCAGGATCGTGTTCACCCGGTTCAAACGGTGCACGGCGATGTTCAGGTCCCCGCCGTTGTCGTCCACCCGCGGGTGCTCGAAGATCGCGATCACGCTCCCCACCTCGTGCAACAGCTGTTTGAACCACAGCTCGTAGGCCTGGTGGATGATGATGAAGAGCATCTCGTCGTGCGCGGGCTTGCCGTGCTTCTCGCTCTCCAGGGCCTGTGCACCCAGGATCTTATCCAGTTGGAGGTAGTCGGGGTAATAGACGTTGGACATGGTTCTTGGAGTTACCGGCCGCGGGCCCTGTTGGATCCGGACCTCACCGGATGCGGCGAAAATAGGCCGCACCGTCACCGGTCGGCTAACTTTGATCCATGTTGCGCCACGTCCTGCCGCTGCTGCTGGCCCTGCCGCCGATGGTGGTGGTGGCACAGGACGGCGGGATGCCCGTGCGGCAGGATGCCGACCGCGGCCAGGCGCTGTTCGACCAGGGGTTCCGCACGGACGGCGATGACCGCAGCACCGTGCCGCCGTCGTGGCCGGGTGGCACGGAAGCCCTGGTGCGCACCGTGCGGGAAAGGATGCGCTACCCGGCGGAGGCGCTCGCGGCCGGGGTCGGCGGCCGGGTCGTGGTGGCCTTCACGGTCACGGTGGAGGGCATGCCCGGTTCCTTGCGCGTGCTGCGTCCGGTGCACCCGCTGCTCGATGCCGAGGCACTGCGGGTGGTGGGCACGCTCACCGGTTGGGTGCCCGGCTCGCGGAACGGCGTGCCCACGGCCATGCGCATGCACCTGCCCGTGCTGTTCGAGCCTTCGCCTTAGCGGCGCGGGAACGGGCCTCCGGCCCGATGGCGCCCTCAGGCCACGCGCACCTTCAGCACGTCGCCCGCCACCTCCACAGGATAGACCTTGAGGCCCTGCTGTGACGGACCCTTGGTCACCTTGCCGTCCATGTCGAACACGCTGCCGTGCCAGTTGCAGATCAGCTTGTCGCCGGAAGGTTTCACCGGACCGCCCTTGTGCGGGCAGTGCAGCACCAGGGCCTTGTACGTGCCGTCGGCACCCTTGCTGATGTACAGCTTGTCGTCGAGGCCCTTGGCGCTGATCATGCCCACGCCGTTGGAGAGGCTGGCGACCGGCACGCTGAGCACGCCGTTCTCCACCGCCAGGGCCGTGGAGCCCGCTGCGGACTTCCCGGTGGAACAACTTTCGAGCGAGGCCAGCGCGGGCACGGCGGCCAGGGCGGCGCAGGCCTTGCAGCCCGCGAGAAGGAAGTGGCGTCGGTCCATGATCGGTAGCGTTATGGGTCCGGAAATATAGCGGTGGTCCGGAATACCCACCGCCGGTGCCCGGCCATGGCCGAAGGGCTCGCGTCGCCGGGGCGAAGGGCGTCCCCGGTCGCCGCCGGTTCACAACCCTTAACAAAGGCGGCGGGCGAAGGGGTGTCAGGATCCGTATCTTGCGCTCAAATCCGACCCCGATCCATGCGCATCCTGCTGACCATCGCCGCCACCCTGGCCTTCCTGGCCACGGCGTCGGCCCAGAACACGGCCACCGACAAGGCCGCCACCGACAAGGCTCCGGCCGAGAAAGCTGCGGCCGTGGCCCCCGAGGCGGGTGGCACCACCCTGCAACCGGCCGGTGAACAAAAGGCCCATTCCTGCGCCGGCAAGGCCGATGCCAAGGCCGGCTGCTGCGCGGGCAAGACCGACGCGAAGGCCTGTGCCGGGCACGACCACAAGGCCCACGGCGAAGCCCATGCCGGGCACGGCGCCCACGGCGATGCCAAGGCCGGTTGCTGCGCCGGCAAGGCCGACGCCAAGGCTTGTGCCGGGCACGACCAGAAGGCCCACGGCCAGGCGCACGGCGAGCACGGTGCCCATGGCGATGCCAAGGCCGCCGGTTGCGCCGGTGCCACCAAGTCCTGCTGCGCAGGCAAGGCCGGTGCCAAGACCGACGCCAAGCCGGCCCCGGCGGACAAGTGAGCGGCACCACCGCTGCGGCATGAAGCCCTCCGACCCGGTCGGGGGGCTTCGTGCTTTCATACCATTCGCACCTTCGGGGGCAGGCCGGACGGCCGGGCGCGGATGACCGGATGGTATCAGCCCAGGAACACCAGCTCCATGTGTTCCTCGGCGACCAGCCGCAGGTCGCGCAACCGCAGCTCCAGCAGCCAGCCCAATACCGGGGGCGCATCCTCGCGCAGCGCCACCGGCACGTAGTTCCAGTTGCGGATGTTGCGGAACACCGGGTCGGGCCAGGTGGGATTGAACAGCTTGCTGAAGCGGAACACCTGGTGGTCGGTCGCCAGCTCACGCCCACGGCCGTCGTAGGCCCGGGTGGTGATCACCAGCGCCGCACGGTTCAGCCGTCGCTGCCAGGCGGGATCGGCCGTGGCGAAGAAGGCCTGCCGCAGCACGATGCGCGGCCGCTCGGTGGCGCTGAAACGGGCCTCGGGCCGCGCCGCGTCCAGGGTGATGTGTTGTACGCCCATGGCCGTCAGAAGCGGACGCGCACCTGCACCTTCACGTCGCTGCGCATGGGACCGGCGATCTCCTGCAGCCCCGAACCGATGCGGTCGGTGTCCTGCAGGATGAAGGCCCCGTACCGCAGCCACAGGTCCACCCGCCGCAGCGGGGTGAGGCGCAGCATGGCGTACCACCGCATGCCGCGGCCGTAGTACGGCGGGATGCTGAACACGCCGATCAGGTCGTTCTCGTAGGCGTACAGCCGTGCGTCGTAGCCGTCGGTGTCGAAGAGCGCCAGGCGCAGGGTGAGCTCCCACCAGCTGCGGAGCGGCCGGTGCACCACGTCCTGGTACACGATGAAGCCGTGCTCCACGGGGCTGTCGCCGCGCTGCACATCCACCGCTTCGACCCGCGTGCGCAGGCTCACCGCCGGGCTCACCTTGTAGGTGGCGTTGAACCGCCAGTTGGTCTGCCGCCGCCGCACCAGGGGGTCGATGCCCGCCTCCGGGGCCTCGCTGTTGTAGCCTTTCTGCTCGTGGCGCCCGCGCAGGTACAGTTCCATCTGCCGGCTGGGCCGCCAGGTCACCTGCACCAGCACGTCGTGGCCGTCGCTGGGGGCGTCCACCTGGCTGCGCAACCAGGGGAAGCGGTACTGGTCGAAATAGGCGTTGATCGTCCACCGGCGGTCCGGCCGCACTTCGAGGCCGGTGTACAGGCCGCGTTCGTTCCACGGGTTGCCGCCTTCGGCGAAGCCCACGCTGTTCAGCCCGTGGAAGTCGCGCGCGTAGTGGCGGTACAGCAGGGCCAGCGTCACGCGCCGGTCCACGGCCACCAGCGTGCCCAGGTTCAGGGCCCAGCCCGTGCGGCCGTCGGCCTGCGGCAGGCTGGCGGCCACCTCGCCGAAGAAGCTGGCGTTGCGGTGCAGCCAGCTGAAGTCGCTGCCCACCGTGGTGTTGTGCTGCCCGTTGAACTCGAAGCGGTTGTACGGACGCGCCGTGCGCGCCAGCGGCACGTCGTAGTCCACCCGCGCCCCGGTGAGCCCCCAGCTGAAGCTGCGGCGGTGGTAGCGCAGATGCCCGCCGTAGCCTTGTTCGCGGATGGCGTTCCGCTTCACCAGCTCGTTGTAGGTGCGGTGGTAGCCGTCCTCCTGGAAGCTGCTGAAGCTCACCTGCGCGTCGTCCACATCGCTGCTGTCCACCTCCTGCTGCACGTTCGCATCCACGCCCTTGCGGCTGTAGAACACGGTGAGGTCGAGGTCGCGGTGCAGTTCCACGGTGGCCGCCACGCCGCGGTTGAAGAGGTTCTCGTTGACGCTGGTGTAGGGCATCAGCCCGGCGGCATTGCGTTTCACATTGAGGCTGAAGGACGACTTGCTGGCGAAGGCCAGGCCGCTCCAGTAGGTGAGGCCCAGCCCGAACTGCGCCTGGTAGTCGCCCACGGCCAGGGCCTTCAGCCGGCCGTAATGCCGCAGGAAGAAGTGCGCGCTGTAGAAGTCGAAGCCCCGGGTCTGCGTGCCGCGGAAGAACTCCTCGCCCTCGTCCTTCTCGGCGGTGATGCCCAGGCTGATGTTGTTGCGGTAGCGGAACCGGTAGCGGGCGTAGAGTTTGTACGGATCGCCCAGGTAGAGGCGGCTCTCGCGCCGCAGGCTGTCGCGCACGGCCTCGTCGCCCGTGTCGGGCAGCGCGTCGCCGTCGGGGTCGGTGTAGCGGCCGCCGAACAGCCCCGCGCGGTCCATGCCGCCGCGCCGCGCCTCCACGTTGGCGATGGCACGCACCACCACCTCGTGCTCGCCGTTGCGCAGGATCTCCTTCAGGCCGGCCCGCGACCGCAGCGCATCCTCGCGCACGGTGATGAAGGGGCGCACCAGGGCCAGCGTGCGCGCGTCCCACGCATCGATGGTCTGCACCTCGTACACGCTCAGCAGCTTGCCGTGGCGGCGGATGTGGTCGAGCAGCGCGCCGATCTGCACGTCGGTGAGCAGCGCCAGGGTGTTGAGCTCGGCGGCGTCGGTGTGGTTGAGGTCGATCGGGTCGCGGTAGTGGTCGGTGAGGACGTCGAACAGGTTGGTGAGGTCCACGTCGCTGTCGTCGCCCAGTTGTTCGGTGGCGGCCTCGATGCGCTGCTCGATGAGGTCGCGCGGCACCTCGGGGTCCACCTGCGCCAGGGCCGGCGCCCCGGCCGCGGCCAGGCACAGGGCAGCGGCCACCGTTCTCATGGGAAACGGTAACTGAGGCCCAGCTGGGGCGTGGGGCCCAACAGGCTGCGGAAGGCCACGGCCAGGTCGAGGTCGAAGCCCTTGAGCCGCACGCCCACGCCGGCATGGCCCTGCACGGGCCCCGTGCCCACGCCGGTGCGCAGGAAGAGCGCGGCCACCGGCCGGTACTCGAGGCCCGCGTGGAAACGCTCGGCCTCGTCGATGTCCTTCACCACCTCGGCGGCCACCACCAGCTTGTCGCTGAAGGTGTAGCCCAGCCCGGCCTTGAGCACGGTGGGCACGCGCTCGTCGTAGGGGCCGCCCAGCGCGGCGCGCGACGGGTTGTACAGATGCGCCCCCGCCCACAGCCGCTCGGTGAGCCGCGCCTGCACGCCCACTTCGCCCGTCACCGTGCCGCGGCTTCCGTAGCCTTCGCCCAGGCGCACGCTCAGGTAGTCCAGCTGCACGCCCACACGCAGGCCCTCCCCGAAACGCATGGCGTAGGCCACGCCCACCTTCATCTCGCGGTACAGCGCGTAGCCCAGGTTGTCGGCGCTCACGGCGATGGTGCCCCGGCCCAGCGGCAGGGCCGCCGCCAGCGCCTGGTGGTCCAGCGCCTCGCTCAGCCAGTGCCGTTGCACGTGCACGCCCACCGCAGGGCGGGTGAGGCCGGCCAGCCCCGCCTGGTTGTGCCGCACGCCCCACAGGTCGATCAGCGTGAGGCCCGCCTGCCCCATGCCGGCGATGCGCGCACCCACCGGCAGGTTGTCGCCCCCGGCCTGCACGGCGGTGGCCAGGGCCAGGGCGGCCAGGATCATCGGGCGGCGCATGGTGCCGAATGTATGCGGAAAGGCGTTGGGTGCACCCCCCGGCCCCCGACCGGCAACGGTCAGCCCCGGGCCCCGGCCCGTTGCCTACCTTCGCATCCCTTCCGCAGCGCCCCCCCCGCATGCCCGAGCCAGCCACCGCCGCACGCGTCCGCCTGCACGACAAGGAGTTCGTGCCCTACATCCCGGCGACCGACCTGGCGGCGGCCATCGACCGGGTGGCCGCGGAACTGGAGGAACGCTACGCCGGGAAACGACCGCTCTTCCTGGGCGTGCTCAACGGGGCCTTCTTCTTCGCCGCCGAACTGATGAAACGCCTGGGGATGGAGTGCGAGATCAGCTTCATCAAGGTGGCCAGCTACCACGGCACCAGCACCACCGGCACGGTCACCCAGCTCATCGGGCTGAGCGAACGCCTGGACGGCCGCCACGTGGTGGTGGTGGAGGACATCGTGGACACCGGCGGCACCATCGCCCACATCATGGACGCGCTCGCCGGCCTGCACCCGGCCAGCGTCAGCGTGGCCGCACTGCTCTTCAAGCCCGAGGCTTACGCGCGCCCCTGGCCCATCGAACACGTGGCGCTGCGCATCCCCAACGCCTTCGTGGTGGGCTCCGGCCTCGACCACGACGGGCTGGGCCGCAACCTGCCAGGCATCTGGCGCATCACCGAGACCGCATCATGAGCAAGCTCAACCTCGTGCTCTTCGGCCCTCCCGGCGCCGGCAAAGGCACCCAGAGCACCTTTCTGATCGAACGATACGGCCTGGTGCACCTCAGCACCGGCGACCTGCTCCGCGCCGAGATCAAGGCCGAGAGCGAGCTGGGCCTGCAGGCCAAGGAGCTCATGGACCGCGGCGAACTGGTGGCCGACCACATCGTGATCGGCATGATCCGCAACGCCATGGAGGCCAACCTGGACGCGCGCGGCTTCATCTTCGACGGCTTCCCCCGCACCAAGGCGCAGGCCGTGGCCCTCGACACGATGCTCGCCTCCAAGAACGAGCCCATCACCCGGATGCTCGCCCTGGAAGTGCCCGAGGCCGAACTGGTGCAGCGCCTGCTGGGGCGCGGCGCCACCAGCGGCCGCAGCGACGACCGCGACGAGGCCGTGATCCGCAACCGCATCCGCGAGTACGAACAGAAGACGGCACCGCTCAAGGACCACTACGCCGCCCAGCACAAGTACGCCGCCATCAATGGCGTGGGCTCCGTGGCCGACATCACCGCACGGCTGGTGGAGGCGATCGGGTGAGGGGGTTTGCTCGTGCCCATCCGGCCCGGCGGTACCGGCCGTGCATGGGGGCCATGAACGCGACCCCGCCTATTCCTTCACGAACCGCACGGCCTGTGACCGCTGCGGCGTGCGCACCTCCAGCAGGTAGGTGCCCGGTCGCAGGTCGGCCACGTCCAGCCGGGCGGGCGCGGTTGCGCGGGTGCTGTGCAACAGGCGACCGCTGAGGTCCAGCACCCGCAGCACGGCAGTGTCGGCGAAGCCACCGATCAACAGGCGGTCGCGCGTGGGGTTGGGCATCACCGTGAGGGTGCTCACCGCCTGTTCCTGCAGGCCGGTGCTCATGTCCACGCGGAAGGTGGCCGGTGGGGTGACGATGGGTGTGTTGAAGTCGAAGACGATGTGTGCGATGTTGTCCACCTGATCGCCGTGGATGAGCTGTGTGGAGGGCCGCATGCGGAAGCGCACGAAACCGTGGCTGGCGGGCTCGTTGCTGCCGCTGTCGGGCAGCAGGATGGGGTCGAAGATGAAGTGGAGCACACCGTCCAGCATGTACCACTGGCAGGGATGGCTGCTGGAGAGGAACTCGAAGCTGTTCCACTGCAGGTCGTCGCTCAGGGTGTCCAGGATCACCACGCGCTCGGCGGGATGGGTGCCGGTGTTCTGGAAGCGGATGGTGTAGGTGAGGGTGACGGCGTCGGCCTGCACCTCGGCGGGTGTGGCGGCGGGGATGTCCAGCAACTTGTCGTTGGGGTCGTAGGCGCCCACCACGGTGTCGGTCCACAAGGTGGTGTTGTTGGAGGGCACCGTGTCACCGGCCACCGGATCGATCACCGCAGTGTGCTGCACGGGGGTGCCCAAGGGGACGGTGGCGTCAGTGTGCAGGGTGACCAGCACCTGGCCCTGAGCCCCGATGGGTAGGGTGCCGAGGTCCCAGGTGGCACTGTTGCCCGAGAGCGTGGTGGGAGCGGGGCTGCTGCCCACGAAGCTCTGGTCCGCGTCCACGGCCAGCTGCAGGGTGGCGGGGAGGCTGGTCGTTCCGAAGTTGCGGTAGGAGAGGGTCAGGTCGTTGTTGAAGCCGGGGCGCGGGGGGACGGCGTAAGCGCTTACCTGCAGATCGTTCACCCCGGGCAACAGGATGTGTGCGAAGTGGTTGGTGCTGTCCACCTCGCCCAACGCCACGAAGGTGGCGGTGTGCTGTGCCGGGTCTGAACTGATGAGGTAGGGATAGGTGCTATTGGGCTCGATGGTGTAGGTGCCGGGCTGGGCGCCGCGCTCCCACCAGCCGTCGATGCCAGCGGGCACCAAGGCGTTCATGGGCTGGATGAGCACGCGGCCCCAAGGGAAGGCGGGTTCGCCGGCATCCAACAGACCATTGCCGTTGTCATCGATCGCGTGGCGACCTGCGATGGCGGAAGCACTGCCCGGACAGTCGGAGTTGAGAACTGTACAGAAGACCGTGTCGCCGATCTGCCAAAGGAATGGTCCTGTGAGAGACTGGACCGACCCAGGAATATCTGGCACGCAATTCACTCCATGTTGCACAGTCAGGGTGAGTAGGCCATTCGGAATCGCAGGTAGACAAAGTTCATCAAACACCTCAATGATCAAATGAAGTAATGTCGGCGGAAGTGCGGGTAAGGGCGAGGACGCGTATCCGCTGATCGAAAGTTGGGTCAGCTCGAGCGGCCAGGACAGATGACCATAGCGCCCATAAGTCGTAGCAAGAGCATTCACAATGGATCCATCAAGGTCAATACTGATGTTGTGCATGTTCCCATTGATGTAAAGTAAGCCACATTCCCAACCTGGAAGAGATATATTTGTTGTATCAATTAAATTGCTGGATAAGCCAATGCTCATTGAATTAATATATCCAGTGAATGAATCGCATGAGATACTTCGGAAAGAGTTGATTGATAAATTCTCAATTGAATCCGAAATGGACCCAATATTGACATCAATTCGACCGGTAGGTCCACCACCAATGCCAAGGTACTGCAACGAATGATCGATCGATGGAAGGTTGACCGATGCGATGCCCTCTCCGCAATGAAGGTTCACTTTCTTTATTGATATCGGCATGACAGGTAGATGGAAAAAGGTTGTCTTGTCGGGCGCCAGTACATGGTACGTAATAAACAGAACATTAAGAGAATCAAGATATTGAATACCCTGTAAATCGATGACCAAGGTGTCTGAATTGAGATCAGTTCCAGACCATAGCACCGAATCACACCCCGCGATGCCCGCATGCGTGGTGTCCATGATGCCGTTGGCGTCCACGATGCCGGGAATGCTCTGGTTCAGCCAGGCGCGCACCAGCGTGTCGGGGATGAAGACCTGGGCGCGCAGCGCGGTCGTGGTCAGCAGCAGGTAGCTCCACAGGAAAAGGCGGCGGATGGCGGTCATGGCATCAGGGGTTCGGTGAATGAAGGTACGCGTGCAACGAAAAGACGACACGATCCGGGGAAGGGCTGCCTGGGGGAGGTTCAGGAGTACAGCCCCCGGTTACGTCCCGCGCCCCTTCCTCCGCCATTGCCGACCTTTGGGGCGCGATGAACTTCATCGACCATATCCGCATCGAGTGCCGCAGCGGCAAGGGGGGCGCCGGCTCGCGCCATCTGCGCCGCGAGAAGTACATGCCCAAGGGCGGTCCCGACGGTGGCGACGGGGGGCGGGGCGGCCATGTGATCCTGCGCGGCAACGCCCAGCAGTGGACCCTGCTGCACCTGCGCTACACCAAGCACGTGATCGCCGGCGACGGGGAGAGCGGCGGCGCCAACCAGTGCAGCGGCAAGGCCGGCCGCGACGTGGTGATCGAGGTGCCCCTGGGCACGGTGGTGCGCAACAGCGATACCGAGGAGGTGATGGCCGAGGTGCTGAAGGACGGCGAGGAGGTGGTGCTGCTGGCCGGCGGCCGCGGCGGCCTGGGCAACCAGCACTTCAAGAGCAGCACCAACCAGACGCCGCGCTATGCCCAGCCCGGCGAGCCCGGCATCAGCCAGTGGGTGGCCATGGAGCTGAAGGTGCTGGCTGATGTGGGCCTGGTGGGCTTCCCCAACGCGGGCAAGAGCACCCTGCTGGCCGCCATCACCGCCGCCAAGCCCAAGATCGCCGACTACGCCTTCACCACCCTCACGCCCAACCTGGGCATCGTGCCCTACCGCGACCACAAGAGCTTCGTGATGGCCGACATCCCCGGCATCATCGAAGGGGCCCACGAAGGCCGCGGCCTCGGCCTGCGCTTCCTGCGCCACATCGAACGCAACAGCGTGCTGCTGTTCATGGTGCCGGCCGACAGCACCGACATCCGCCGCGACTACGCCGTGCTGCTCAACGAGCTCGCCCAGTACAGCCCCGAGCTGCTGGACAAGGACCGCCTGCTGGCCATCACCAAATGCGACATGCTGGACGCGGTGATGATGGAACAGATCCGGCAGGACCTGCCCGAGGGGGTGGACAGCGTGCTCATCAGCAGCGTGGCCGGCATCGGCCTGGAGGAGCTGAAGGACAAGCTCTGGAAGCTCCTGCACCGCCCGGTGGCCCGGCGCACGGAATTCCCCGAGTGGAGCGTGTGACGATGCTGGAGCGCCTGGACGAACTGGACCGTGCGGCCTTCCTGGCGATCAACGGCGCGCACGCCCCCTGGGCCGACGGCGTGATGGCGCTGGCCTCGGCCATGCCCACCTGGTTCCCGGTGTACGCCCTGCTGCTGGTGGTGCTGCTGCGCCGCTACGGCCGTGCCGCGTTCGCCTGGTGCCTGCCCGTGATCGCGCTGATGGTGCTGTGCAGCGACAGCGGCAGCGTGGTGCTGTTCAAGAACACCGTGCAACGGCTGCGTCCCTGCCACGAGCCCGCACTGCAGGGGCTGGCCCACCTGGTGGACGGTCATTGCGGCGGCCGTTTCGGCTTCGTGTCGTCGCACGCCAGCAACCACTTCGCCATCGCCGTGTTCGTGGCGCGCGCCCTGCAGGGCCGGCCCGCGTGGGCCACCGGCGCCCTGCTGGGCTGGGCCTCCTTCGTGGCCTACAGCCGCATCTACCTCGGCGTGCACTACCCGGGCGATGTGCTCGTGGGCGGGCTCTACGGGGCGGGCATCGGCTGGCTCTTCTTCCGGCTGTTCACCGTCCTGCAACAACGTCTTCGCTCCGCATGAACCAGCGGCCGGCCCTTCGCACCCCGCACAAGCGGTGCCCGCAGGACCGGGCAGGACACCGTGTCGCGTGCCTCCGCACATCCATGCAGCCTCGCTCCAGGACCGGAGGCCATGCCCGTACCCGCGTTACGGACCACGGCAACCACCGGGACGAACGTTGTGCACGCCCTCCGTTCAAGTTCCTTCGGACCGAACACGTATCGCCAACCCGCACGACCGGCATGACCACGCGCCTTCTGCTTCCCCTGCTCCTGCTCACGCTCCCCGGTGCCGGCACCCACGCCCAGACCAAGGGCCTGCCCGACGCCGTGCCGCGCGTGGCGGTGGTGCGCTCCCCCGCGTGGGCCTCGCCCCCCAAGCTGGTGGTGGGCATCGTGGTGGACCAGATGCGTGCGGACCATCTGCTGCGTTTCTGGGACAACTTCGGCGAGGGCGGCTTCAAGCGCCTGGTGGGGCAGGGGGCCTGCCTGCGCGATGCGCACTATCCGTACGCCCAGACCAACACCGGGCCCGGCCATGCCAGCATCTACACCGGCACCACCCCGAGCGATCACGGCATCGTGGCCAACGACATGTATTTCCGGGCGCGCAAAGCCCTGGTGAACTGCGTGCAGGACGACGCGGTGACGGGCGTGGGGGGCGGTGGCCCCCGCAGCCGGCGCTCGCCCGTGAACCTGTACGCCAGCACCCTGGCCGACGAGCTGGAGCGCCGCACGGAGGGGCGGTCGCGCACCATCGGGGTGGCCATGAAGGACCGCGGGGCCATCCTGCCCATCGGCCGCACGGGCGACGCCGCCTACTGGTTCTTCGGGCAGGCCGACGGGGCTTTCGGCACCAGCACCTGGTACATGGACAGCCTGCCGCAGTGGATGCGGGACTTCAACGCGCGGGGGCTGGTGCAGGAGCACCTGCGCGGCACCTGGGCGCCCCTGCTGCCCCGCGCACGCTACCACAGCGCCCTGCCCGACGACAACCCCTACGAACAGCCGCTGCCCGGCACCACCACGCCCACCCTGCCGGTGGACCTGGCACGCGCCTTCGCGAACAGCAACGGCGACATGGAGGTGCTGCTGCGGACACCCGGCAGCCTGGCGATCACCACCGCGCTGGCCCTCGCCGCCGTGGAAGGCGAAGGGCTGGGCCAGGATGCCGTGCCCGACCTGCTGGCGGTGAGCTACAGCGCCACCGACGAGCTCGGCCACGAGATGGGGGTGCGCGCCCTGGAGCTGGAGGACATGTACCTGCGGCTGGACCGCGAACTGGAACGGCTGCTGCAGGAACTGGACCGCCGGGTGGGCGTAGGCGCCTACACCCTCTTCCTCACCGCCGACCACGCGGCCGTGGATGTGCCCGCCTTCCTGGCCGACCGCCGGGCCAGCGCCGGGTATGTGGATGCCGGTGCCCTGGTGGACAGCGTGCAGGCGCGATTGACCGAACGCTACGGGCCCGGCCGTTGGGTGCTGCGGCGCGTGAAGGAGCAGCTCTTCCTGAACGACTCGCTGATCCAGGCCCGCGGGCTCGAGCCGATGAAGGTGCAACGCACGGCCGCCGACGCGGTGCGCCTGTTCCCCGGCGTGGCCGAAGCGCATGCCACGGCCGACCTGTTGCGCGGTTCGTTGCCCTCCGAACGGGCCGCCATGGTGCTGCGCGGCCTGATGCCCGAACGCAGCGGCGACGTGTGCATCGTGCTGCGCCCCGGCCACCTGCTGTCGCGCGGCGGTGCGCCGCAACGGGGCACCGACCACGGCACGCCCTGGACCTACGACACCCACGTGCCCCTGCTCTTCTTCGGCAAGGGCATCCGGCCGGGTGAGGTGCTGCGGCGCGTCCCCATCACCGACATCGCGCCCACGATCGCCATGTTGCTGGGCACCGCCCTGCCCGATGCGTGCAGCGGGCAGCCCGTGCCCGAAGTGCTCGCCCCCTGAGCTGTCCACAGCGCCCGGAGGATATCCGCGGCCACCCCGCCGAGCATTCAACGCCGTTCGTCGAATACTTTCGGCGCCGTGAGCGAGGTGCAGACCGCCATCGAAGTGGCCCCCTACGAGCTCTGGCGGGAGGAAGGGGTGCTGCACGTCCGCCTCAAGGCCCGCACCGGCATCGACCTGCACGCCATGCGCGACCTGCTGCGCCTGGCCCAGGCCATGGACCCCGCCGGCCGCACCCCTCTGGTGGTGGAGGTGCGCGAGCAGGTGCGCGTGATGCCCGAGGCGCGCACCCTGCTGGTGCGCTGCAGCCGCCGACGCGGCCGCCCCGTGGCCTTCCTGGCCGCCGAGCGCAGCGACCGCCTGCAGGCCGAGTTCTTCCTGCGCTTCAACCGGCCCTCGTTCCCCTTCCGCGTGTGCCACGACCTGGAGGATGCCGCGGACTGGGTGCTGCGCTGGACCCCCCTGCCGGTGCCGCCAACGGCCTGACCTGTTGATCGCGTTGTGGGCATCTTGACCGCGGTGGCCGGTGGGGCCCGCTGTGCGGCAGGCTATGTTCACCCCTTCGGAGCCATGCGCCGCCTCGTCCTTCTCCCACTGCTGGCCACCGCCGCCCTGAACGCCCAGGACCTGGTGCTGCGCGTACGGTCCGAGGCGTCGCTGGTGGAGGTGCGCGGCCAGTCCACGGACAGCCTGGCCCCCACGCCCGTCTTCCACGCCACCTGGCGCTTCGCCACCGACGGTGCCGACCCGGTGTTCGACTTCGCGACCACCGACCGCGAAGCCCCCGGGAAGCTCGGGCTCGACCGCCTGTTGGAGGCCGCCATCGGCGCCTACCTCGACCGCCACGTGCACTTCACCCGCACCGGGGTGGGCGCCGATCTGCCGGCGGCCACCATCGCCGACCGGGTGGAGGCCATGGCACGCGCCGCCGCCACCGGCTTCCATGCGGCCGATCTGTTCCCCGGCCTGGGCAGCCCCACGCGCGACCAGCTGGCCCGCCTGCTGCAACTGGATTGGAGCCAGGCCACCCTGCCCATCGACGCCAGCGGCGATGGCGACCGTTACCTGGCGATCTACCGTTTCGTGCGCATGCAGCGCGATGAGCTGGAACGACAGCTGCGTGCCGATCTGCTGGACCTCTCGTCCGTACCCGTGCTGGGGGGCGATGAGGCCGACCCGCGCACCACCGTGCAGGTGCCCTCGGTGTGCGGCACGGTGTTCGACCAGGAGAACTTCCTGTGCGCGCTGGACCTGACGATGGCCGGCGCCGGGGTGGCCACCCCCGAGCCGGCGTTGCAACTGGCCGCCCCCGCGGCGCCCAGGCAGGAGGAGGCGACGACCGCCGAAGTGGAGCAGCCGCGCATCCGCAAGCGGGACCGCTGGCTCAAGGCCGAGCTGGACGCCATCAACGAACGCATCGACCGCATGGACCAGCGCCGCGAGCTCTGGTCCCTGCGCGACCGCATGGAGGACATCGAAGGGCGCATGGACGACATGCAGGGGCAGGTGGACGAGCTGCGTGCGGCCAGGGAGAACGGGGCGGCGTCGGACAACCCGCTGGCCAACCTCAGCGCCCTCACCGGCCAGGAGCTCACCGTGCGCTTCCCGCGCAACGGCGCCGCCCTGGGGCCCGAGCAGCGCATCATGCTCAACGAGGTGTTCGAGCAGCTGGCGCGTGCGCCCAAGGACCGTGTGCTGATCACCGGGTACACCGACCGCAGCGGCGACCCCGCGCTCAACCTGGCGCTCAGTGAGCAGCGCGCGCGCGCCGTGCGCGACTACCTGCTGGCCCGTGGTATCGCGGCCGAGCGGTTGCTGGTGAACTACTACGGCGACAGCCGCAGCCTCGGCCGCGATCCCCAGGAGCGGCGGGTGGAGATCGAGTGGCTCACCGAGTGAAGCCGGCGCCGGAAGGACGGCGGCGGATCATTCCTCGGCGGGCGGCTCCAGCTTGAAGACCAGGTCGGCGGTGGTGCCGTCCTCCGAACTGATGGTGAACCTTCCGTCCAGCTTCTCGGCCAGGGCCTCCACCACGTCCAGCCCGAGGCGCCCTGTGCCGTCCACCACCGGGGGCAGACCGCGCCCATTGTCGTGCACCCGCATCCGCACCGTCCCGTCGGGCAAAGGCTCCACCCGCACGTCGATGTGGCCGCCCGTCACCAGCGGGAAGGCGTGCTCGTAGCAGTTGCTCATCAGTTCGCACAGCACGATGCCCAGGTCGATCGCCTGGTCGGGACCACAACGCAGGCCCGAAGCATGCACCTCCTGGCTCACCGTCCGGTCGGTCCGCTCGTACAGGCGTGCCATCGCCACCGCCAGGTCGACGAAGAACCGGTCCAGGGCGATGCCGCGCAGGTCCGGCAGGGCGTAGAGCTTGTTGTGCACCAACGCGATGATGTCGATGCGCTGCTTGCCCCGGATGAACTCATCGCGTGCGGGCCCTTCCGGGAGCCGCTGCGCCTGCATGTTCAGCAGGCTGCTCACCACCTGGAGGTTGTTCTTCACTCGGTGGTGCACCTCGCGGTCCAGCACGTTGCGCTCACCGATCACCTTGGCCAGCTTGCGTTCCTGGGTGCGCGACCGCTTGGTCTGGGCCCGCAGGTTGCGGTTGTCGATCCGGGTGCGCAGGAAGGTGAAGATGAGCAGACCCAGCAGCAGCACCAGCAGGCCGCACATGATGCGCAGGTAACGGCGTTCGGCGCCCAGCCACGGCTCCAGCTGGCTCATGTCCACCATGGCCCCGAGCTGCAGTGTGATGCCGTTCAGGGTGAAGGGCAGCACCTGCAACAGGTGTCCCGAAGGGCCAACATCCACCCGGATGATGCGACGGTCCATGCGCTGTTCCCAGAGTGCGATGCCCGCCCGGCAGGCGGCCCCCATGGCCTCACTGTCCGCGGGAAGGGCCAGCATCGGCCGGCCGTCGGGCCAGAGCACCAGCGGTTGGTTCGGCCGCTTCTGCCCGTGGCTCAGCGTGCTGTTCACCAGGGCTTCGGCATCCACCCGGAAGCCCGCCACATGGAAGGGACGGCCCTTCTTCGACGGGCGGATCAGCACGCTCACCAGCACGTCGTTGGTCACGGCACTGTCCCCCGCAGGTCGCTCGGTCGCGGTCCATATCGGTGCCGACTGGGGCTCGCCCAAGGCACGACTGAACCAGCTTTCCATCCGTGGGTCGTACAACGCGCTGTCGATGCGTGTGTGCTGGGGGGCCTCTTCCGGTCCCAGGTTCCAGGTCACCGGGAACCCGTGCCCCCGGCCTTCCAGCTGCTGCCGCACGCGCAGACCACCATCGGCGCGCAGCAGGGCCACCTCGGCGCCGCGTTCGTTGGCCAGGTACACGGCGGTGACCGCCGGCTCGGTGGTCATCAGGGCCTGCCATCGGTCCACCAGTTCGCCGGGGCGCATGGTGTCGTGGGCCGAAACGATGGCGCCTTCCTTCCGCAGGTCCAAGGTCAGCCGGTCGAATTCGCCCTGCACCCGGGACCGGAGGTTGCGAACGGTGCGTTCCAGGCCCAGCCGGGCAAGCTCCTCGGTGCGGTCGTCGAAGCGCAGGAGGGACCACCCGGTGTAGCCCAGGGCCGCCACCAGCACCAGCGCGACGGGCAGGAAGGACCAGGTGTGGGAGCGGACCGGGGCGGACATCTGCCTGCAAGTGTAAGCGAAGCCGTCCGGCGCGGGTCAGGTGCGCAGGGCCGCCACGCGATCCACCACGCGTTCCAGGGCCGCATCATCCACGTCCAGGTGCGTCACCATCCGCACCATGCCCGGCCCGAACTGCACGGCCGCGATGTTCCCCGCACGCAGACGGGCCAGGAGGTCGGCCACTTCGAGGCCCTGCACGGCGAAGACCACGATGTTGGTCGCCACGGGCATCACCGAGGCCACGAACGGGCATTGTCGCAGGGCCGCTTCCAACGTCTTCGCGCGGCGATGGTCGTCCGCCAGGCGTTCCACATGGTGGTCCAGCGCATACAGCCCTGCGGCGGCCAGGATCCCCGCCTGCCGCATGCCCCCGCCCAGGCGCTTGCGCACCCGCCGGGCCTGGCCGATGAGCTCCTGCGACCCCACGAGCACCGAGCCCACCGGAGCGCCGAGCCCTTTGCTCAGGCAGATCGAAACGGAATCGAAGGCCGCGCCCCAGCGGGCCGGCGTGGTCCCATCGACCGCCATCGCGTTGAAGATGCGGGCACCGTCCAGGTGCAGCGCCAGGCCGTGCTTCACGCATACCGCGCGGATACGTTCCACCTCGTCCAGGTCCCACACGCTTCCACCGCCGCGGTTGCTCGTGTTCTCCACGTTCACCACACGGGTCCGGGCCAGGTGCGGGTTGTCGGGGTCGTTGAGGGCCTCCTCCACCTGTGCCGCGGTGAACCGGCCGCGGTCGGCCGCGACGAACCGGACACTGACCCCGCTGTTCGCCATCAGGCCGCCGCCCTCGTAGCGGTAGATGTGCGCACCCTCCTCGCAGAGCACCTCGTCGCCCGGCCGTGTATGCACGTTGATGGCGATCTGGTTCGTCTGTGTGCCGCTCGTGCAGAAGAGCCCCGCCTCGTGCCCGAACATCGCGGCCATGCGCTCCTCCAACGCACGCACCGTCGGGTCCTCCCCGAACACGTCATCGCCCACCTCGGCGCGCAGCATGGCCTCGCGCATGGCGGGGGTGGGTTTGGTCACCGTGTCGCTGCGCAGGTCGATGGTGGTCGGTACGGCCATGCCCCCAAGATAGACCGTGGAACCTGTGGGGACGGTCCCGGTGCGACGGAGGGGTTCGGCGATGGCCGTGGACCGGACCTCACGCTGCGCCGCAGGATGGGTTCGCCTGCCGGACCGCCGTGCGCGCTCGGCTCGCAGGACGGTTCAGTGCAGCACCTGGAACGGCCGGCGGACGGCACCGCGTGGCCCTGTCAGGCACAGCACGTAACTGCCGTCCGGGAGTGCGGCCGTGTGGAGCTCGGTCGTCGTATCCCGTATCGGTCCGCGCATCACCGGCCGGGAATCGAGCGCAATGATCCGCCACTCGGACCATGCACCTGCCGGGATGATCACGCGCATCGCGTTGTTGGCCGGGACAGGCGCGATGGTGATCCCGTGCGCGCCCTCCTCGTCCATCCCCGTGGGGAACTCCAGCTTCCACCAATCGTTGTGGCGCTGAACGTTGTCGCTGCCCGTACCATAGTATATCGTGCCCGTCCAGGGTGTATCTGTGCCCGACGCGGAGATCGCCCCGCGACGAGGACCTCCCGGGAACGGGGGCAGCGCATGCCATGTGGTTTCATCCCACCGCCAGGCGTCCGCGTGCACGTCGGAAGGCCCGGGCCCGTCCGCACCGCCCACGATGGTCTGCGCATTGCCCCAACTGCCGTCCGCGGCGAACCGTGGTGCGGGCAGCGGCGCTTCCGGGTACCATTCACCGGTCTCGAACCAGATGGGGTAGGACCACACATCGCTCAGCGGTGCGAACGTGCTGTCGGCACCGCCAGCGATCACCATGCCGCCGGCGCCGAGGAAGCAGGAGGCGCGATGCCGGGAAGGACCGGGTACCGGGGCCATCATCGTCCAGCTGTCCGAGGGAGCGTCGTACTTCCATGCTTCCTTGGTGGGGATACCGCTCGCCAGCATGCCGGTGGCCACGATCGCGTTCCAGTAGAAGCCCGTCACGGCGACGCAGGCGTAACGGGCCTCCGCCGGGAGCGATGCTTTCTGCTCCCACGCATCGCTCGCCGGGTGGTACGCCCACAATTCGTTCAGGGCCCCGTTCGCGTCCACACCACCGAAGATGTAGCCCGTGTCGGCGATGGTGAAACCGGTGCAGTACTGCCGGGCCGAAGCGGGAAGGGATGCGACGGACGACCATTGCTCCGTCATCCGGTCGAAGCACCACCAGTCGTCCGTCAACTGGAACCCCGCGTCCATGCCGGTGCCCACGTAGATCCGGTCGCCGATGGTGAAGGAGGCGGCATCATCGCGTGCCGTGCCGGGGAAGTCCGCCAGCTGCTGCCAGTTCTGGGCGGGGACCTGGAGCTGGGCGGCCAGCATGAACACGACCCAGGTACGTTCCGGCACCAGGGCGATCGCATCCGGTCGGGCTCCCCTGTTCATCGGTATTTGAACCATGCCGCCATGAACGGGTTGTACGGGGCGTACACCGGCTTGCCTCCGGAGCCCTCGTAGGCGGTGATGTACACGAGCTCGCGGTCCATCAGGGCCTTCAGGGCATGGACCACCGTGGCCGAGGAGGGCAGGTCGTGCTTCTTGAGGAAGCTGCCGGTGGTGGGACCGGTCACCTCTCCCTCGCGGGAGATGGCCGCGAAAAGGTCCCACTGGTTCCGGGTGAGCGCGCTGCGCAGCGTGGCCATGATGGCGTCCTGTTCCCGCACGATGGCCAGGAGCACGTCCACCACCGTGGTACGCTCCAAGGGGCGCGGGTCGCTGAAGAGGCGGTTGAACAGGGCCTGCACGTAGTAGGTGTGGCCGCGGCAGATGTCGTAGCAGAACAGGGCGTCCTCCGGCTTCAGCCTGCGCCGGTGCTTTTTCATCAGGGCCACGGCGAAGGCGGCGTAGGTCTTGCGGTCGATGCGCTCCAGCTCCAGCTGGTCCGCGCTGCCGTGGAAGGGGTTCCTGGCGTTGTTGAACAGGTCCAACAACAGGTGGCGGCGGCTTCCGGAGAAGATGCAATGCACCTTGGGGCTGTTCTGGAGCTCGGTGCGCAGTACGGCATCCATGCGGACGTCCTTGAACTCGGCCACCTGTTGGAACTCGTCGATGGCCAGGAAGATCGTCCGGCCCCGGGCGTTGAGCACCTTGAAGATCTCGCGTGTGGTGGCGGCCTCGCGCCCGGGGGTGCCGCGCTCCAGGCCGATGCTCGGTTCTCCGGTCAGGTCATCCACCGTGACCACGGGCCGCAGCGCGGAGAACCAGTCCATCACGTTCCGGAGGAACTGCCGCGGCGTGGGGTTAAGCGCCTGGTGCACGGCATTGAGCAGGATGGTGTTGAACCCGTGGGCATCCTGGGCGGCGTAGATGTCGGCGAACACGGTCCGGGCGCCCCGCACCCTGTCCAGTTGCCGGAACGCATGGCGGATCAGGCCGGTCTTGCCGTAGCGGCGCGGGCTGTGGAGCACCAGGTTCCTGCCGTTGCGCAGGGCGGAGACGATCGCGGCGGTCTCGCGCTCCCGGTCGCAAAAGAACGCGGGCCCGTGGTAGCCGATCACCGGGAAGGGGTTGTCCGCTTCCATGCCACGAAGTTAGTCAACATTAGTTGGAAGTATCAACTAAAGAAACTTTAGTAGAGAATATCGAGATCGCCCTCCGTTCGTTCGAAGGCTTCCTCGCCGGGTGCCGGTGGGGGATGCGCCTTTCGCGGAGCGCGGTCCGCTCGCCGTGGATGCCGTGGATGCCAGGCGTTCCGTCGCCGACGTTCAGGGCTTCACCCAGCGTTCACGGAAGACCATGCCATCCGCAGTTGCAGCTTCAATGATGTACACACCGGTGCTGATGCCCAACAGGTCGATCACGCCGCCCTGCACGGCTGTTGCCACGCTGGCTCCCGCAAGGTTGATCACGCGCGATCGCACGGGAATGCGTCCATCCGCAAGCGCTACATGCAGGGTGCCGCCATGGCTCATCAGGACCAATGCGCGTTCATCGTGTGTGTCTGATGCGATACCCACACCGGTGTTGCGCACCAGTTCCCAAAGCAGGAGTCTTCCGTTGCCGGCATCGCTGGCGTAGGTGAGCGGGTCGGTGAACGTGCCGTTGATGATCAAGCTCGTGGAGGCCGTGCGCAGCACTGAGTCCATCGCGTATCCGGTCATGGTGAGCTCCAGGCGCCGGGCGGTGCCGGTGGTCCAGGGCAGGTTGTTCACCGTCAGCGACACGGTCCCGGTCCCTGGTGCGGGATCGGGTGCGGGCAGTGCCACGAGAACCGTGTCGCCGGTGACGCTTCGGGCGGCCAGGGCCAGGTGTGGCGCATTGACGGTGCAGCTGAGCCTGTCGGGCGTGTCGTTCAAGCGGTTCATGGCCATGTACGCGAAGGCGGCCGGCTTGGGGGCGAAGGTGGGCTTGGTGTAGAACATGCCCAGGCAGCACGTGGGGCCCATGGTGTCGTTGTCCGCCAAGCTGGCCGCATGGGCGAAGAGGTAGTCGCGGTCCTGCATCTCGATCAACGCCCGCAACCGGTCCAGCCCGTAATCCAGGCTGTTCCATCCCGCCGACCCGAAACCGGGGTTCAGCACACCCCATTCGGTGTTCAGCAGGGCGGCGTTCGGTGCATACGTATCGCGCCAGCCCTCGGCCACGGTGGTGCGGGCGCTGTCGTAACCGCCCATGGGCTCGGAGGAGTAGGGGTGCACGCTGAGGAAGTCGAGACGTGTGTTGTGCTGTTGCACCAGGGAGAGGAACTGGATGGCGAACAGGTTCAGGAAGCTCTGCATGGCGAAGCTGCAGCAGCCGATCTCCACGTGGGGGGAGAGCGCCGGATCGGCGTTCACTTCAGCGGTGAGCGCGGCAAGCATCGCGTGCAGTTGTGGTGCATCGCCATCCCAGAACGGCGTGAGACCGGGGAACTGGTCGGGTTCGTTCCAGACCTCGAACCAATGCACGCCCCGTGTTTCGTAGAGGTGCTTCACCAGGTGGTAGAACACGCGGCCGTACACCGCCGGATCCGCCGGTGGCGCCGTACGGATCGCATTGTCCCAGGAGAACAGGTGGCACGGCGGCGTCCAGTATACGCAGGGGAAGTAGGTCGGGGTGTCCACGGCGCTGAGGCGGAAGGGCATGGCGGCCATCTCCACGTACGGATCGGCGCCCATGGCATGCACCACGTCCACCAGCGAATCCACGTAACTGAAGTCGTAGTTGGAAGGGTCGTCGGCACCGGCCAAAGTGTTCGGGCCGCGGTAGAATTCCGTGGGCAGGTTGCGCAGCACGGTGGTGTCCGTGGAGTAGTCGTCCGCTGTTCCCGGGTCGTCGTAGCGGCCCGTGCTGATGCGGATCGAGCGCGGCCGCAACCGGGCCATCTCGGGAAGGAAGCCGGGATCGTCGATGAAGGGCGCCTTCGGCCCATCCACGGTCGGGTTGCCGCCCGCGCCGCTGAGCAGGTGCAGCTCGTAGTGGTCGCCCCACAACGGGTTGATCGTGCCGGTCACCGTGGAGGCATCCACCGCCAGATTGATGTTCACCTGCGCGGAAAGCAGTGCAGGGACCAGCAGGGCGGGCCAGAGGAGGAGGCGCATCGCCACCAAGTTAGCAAGGCGATATCCACGCGAGATCCGGTCCGGAGCGCGGTCAGTAGCAATACTTCCCCTCCGCGATCATCTTCTTCGCGATCATTTTCCGCAGCTCGGCCGTGTTGATCGGCGTGTTCTTGCTGTAACGCTTGGCGCCCATCAGCATCGCGCGCTGCTCGTCGCCCTCGGCGAAGTTGTTCACGGCCTCCTTCGCCCACTTGTGGATCCGATCCGCCGCGTCGTGGATGTATAGCTGGCACATGGCGATCTGCTCCTTCACGTTATCAGCACCTTTCATGTCGGCCAGTTTCAATGTGCGCAACAGCGCACTCTCCGCGAGATAGGTGTCGATCACCATGTCCGCGATGTGCATCAGCGTCTCCTGGTGCTTGGCCAGTTCCATGCCCAGCTTCTGCGCCGCGCCACCGGCGGCCATCAGCACGGCCTTCTTGAAGTTCGCCACCATGCGCTTCTCATCGGCGAGGAGCGACTCGTCAGGCTCCGGCATCTCGGGAATGCCCATCAGCTCCTGCGATACGGCCATCGCTGGGCCCATCAGGTCCAGCTGGCCTTTCATCGCACGCTTCAGCAGCATGTCCACGGTGAGCATGCGGTTGATCTCGTTCGTGCCCTCGAAGATCCGGTTGATCCGGCTGTCGCGGTAGGCGCGCTCCACGGGGCTCTCGGCGCTGTATCCCATGCCGCCGTAGATCTGCACGCCCTCGTCCACCACGTAGTCCAGGCATTCGCTGCCCGCCACCTTCAGGATCGCGGCCTCGGCGGCGTACTGCTCCACGCCTTTCAGCAGCGCCTTCGCGTGGTCGGCACCGCCGGCCTTCAATTCCTCGATCGCGCGCTCCATGTCCTGGCTGCAACGGTAGGTGGCGCTTTCCACCACATAGCAGTACGTCGCTTGGTCGGCGAGTTTCTGGCGGATCGCGCCGAACGCGCTGATCGGCTTGCCGAACTGCGTGCGCTCGTTGGCGTACTTCACGCTCATGTCTACCACGCCCTTCGCGCCGCCCAGCGCCGCACCGGCCAGCTTGATGCGCCCGATGTTCAGGATGTTCACCGCGATCTTGAAGCCGTTGCCCCGCTCGCTCAGCAGGTTCTCCACCGGCACCTTGCAGTCGTTGAAGAAGACCTGCCGCGTGCTGCTGCCCTTGATCCCCATCTTGTGCTCCTCGGGGTTCAGGGTGATCCCGCCGAAACCCTTCTCCACGATGAAGGCGCTCAGGTTCTCGTCATCATCGATCTTGGCGAAGACCGTGAAGATGTCGGCGAAGCCGCCGTTGGTGATCCACATCTTCTGTCCGTTGATCACGTAGTGCTTGCCATCGGGCGTGAGCACCGCCTTGGTCTTGCCGCTGTTCGCATCGCTGCCACTGCCGGGCTCGGTCAGGCAATAACACGCTTTCCATTCGCCGCTCGCCAGCTTGGGGATGTACTTCGCCTTCTGCTCAGCGTTGCCGTAGTAGAGCGTGGGCAGCGTGCCGATGCCCGTGTGCGCCGCCATCGCCACACTGTAGCTGTGGCCCGCGCCGGTCTTCTCCGTCACCAGCATGCCGGTCACGAAGTCCTTGCCGAAACCGCCGTACTCCTCGGGGATCGAGATGCCCAGCAGGCCCAGTTCACCGGCCTTCTCCAGCAGTCTCGGCATCAGGCCTTCTTCCTGCTGATCGATCCGCTCAAGATGCGGCCATACCTCCTGCGCGAGGAAGTCCACCGCCGTCTGCGCGATCATGCGCTGCTCCTCGTTGAACTCCTCGGGGATGAAGATGTCCTGCGGCTCGCTCTCGCGGATCAGGAATTCGCCGCCCTGCAGGGCCTTTTTCGTTGCGGTGCTCATGGGAGTGTCGGTCGGGACGGTTCTACAGTATGTGGTACGCGGTGTCCGGGATAAAGTTATGCACGCATAACAAATTTTCAAAATGGGCAGAATGGAGAGGGTCGTTAGCAGGGTGAGCGGGAAGGCCTTTTCACCACTTTCTCCCTCTCACCATTTTCACCAAGGGAATAGTAGGGGCGTGCCCCCTGCGGCGCGCGGGCCGGCGCACGGGCCGGGTCATCCGCTGTGGCTGCCTCGTTGCGCCGGGTGCGGCAGCGGCTCCGGGGTCTGCTCCTGCGTCGCAGCCTCCTCGCTCGCGCCGCACCTTCGGCGCACCATCGGCAGGCCGCCGCTCCTGCCCCTCACGCGGCATCCCGGTTTTCGGATACGTTGCGACTGTTTGCGGATATTCACGGATACACCATGGCCATTTTCGGATACAGAACGGATATTAACGTATATTTGCGGATATGCCGTCCCTCCACACCTTTCGCCTGGACCTCACCTGGGAGCTGCTGCAGGCCCTTAGCCGCGTGGACCGTTTCGCCGGCGAATGGGCGGGCATCGAGCGCCGCGAGGGCCGCTCGCTCAAGCACCTCAAGCGCATCGCCACCGTGCAGAGCGTGGGCGCATCCACCCGCATCGAGGGCAGCCGGCTCGCCGATGATGAGGTGGATGCCCTGCTCGCGCAGCTTGACATTTCCAAGCTGGAGGACCGTGACCAGCAGGAGGTGGCGGGCTACTTCGAGGCGCTTGACACGATCTCGGAGGCCTACGCCGATATCCGCATCGGCGAGAGCGAGCTGAAGCACCTGCACAAGCTCGCCCTCCGGTACAGCACCAAGGATGCCTGGCATCGCGGCGGCTACAAGCAGCGCTCCAACGCCGTGGAGGCCGTCGCCGCCGATGGAAGCCGCACCGTGGTCTTCGCCACCACCCCGCCCGGCGTGGAGACCGAGGAGGCGATGCG
Organism: Flavobacteriales bacterium; assembly: GCA_013360395.1. Classification (GTDB taxonomy): domain Bacteria; phylum Bacteroidota; class Bacteroidia; order Flavobacteriales_F; family PHOS-HE28; genus PHOS-HE28. Next base: position 28,388 of record JABWBQ010000010.1, on the reverse strand, counting down.
TGCGCTCGTGGATTGGTATGCCGCACCGGCGAAGGTCCATCCGCTAGTCCGGGCGGCGCTGTTCTGCTATGAGTTCGTCACCATCCACCCGTTCCAGGACGGCAATGGGCGGATGAGCCGCTTGCTGGCCACTTTGCTCTTGCTGCAGGAAGGCTACCCGTGGGTGCAGTATGTCAGCTTCGAGCACGAGATCGAGCGGCGCAAGAACGAGTACTACCGCGTGCTCCGCCAGTGCCAGCTGCAACGCCCCGGGGAGGAGCTGTCGCCGTGGGTCCACTTCTTCCTGGACTGCCTGGTGGTGATGATGGAGAAGCTGCGTGCGAAGCTTGACGCGAAGGGCTCCGTCACCGCACTGAACGACCGGCAGCGCAACATCCTACGCTACGTGCAGGCACATGCCGGTGCGCAGGCGGGCGGGATCGCCAAGGCCCTGGCCCTGGCACTGCCCACGGTGAAGAAGGACCTTGAATTGATGGTGGCCCGCGATGTCCTCGTTCGTGCGGGCGCGGGTCGCGGTACGCACTATTCGGCCCCCTGAACCATGCTCCACCGCTTCCTCCTCACCATCCTGCCTTCACCGGAACTTTCAGCCGAGGTGGACCGGTTGCGCGAATGGCTCCACGCCCGCATCGGTTCCTTCAGCGGACGGCACACCCCGCCGCACATCACCCTGTGCTTCCTCGACCTGCCCAACACGTACGAAGCCGACATCATCCGGGCCATGGAGAGCGGTGTGGTCGGGCAACGGTCGTTCACGTTGCACTACAAGGGCATCACGCACTTCCCCGACCGGCGCACCATCTACATCGACCCTGTGGAGAAGGAGGCCATCGCGGTTGTGCGCGCACCCGTCGTTGCTGCCCTGCGCCAGCATGAGGCGTTGAGCCCGGCGCTCCGCGAGACGGATCATCCGCACCTCACCGTCGCAGCCGGTCTTAAGCCCGCGCAGTTCGAGAAGGCGTGGGAGATGCTCGCACCGCACGAGCTTGCCAGCGCCGAGCGCGTGGGAGAACTGGTGCTGCTCAAGCGCGTGTTGAAACCGGGGGAGCGGTACGGGCGGGTGCGGGCTTTTCCGTTGGAATGAAGCCGAAGGTTCCAGTTGGTTTCAAATTGTAACCGACTGCCCAATCAACTGGTTACGATCTGTAACCGGTTGGCAATGCGCTGAACCCAACTGGTAACGATCTGTTACCAGTTCCGCTGCGCCGATTTCAGTTGGAGACGGATCGTCACCGACTCAAAATCCCATCCAAGGTCTGACCTCCGACCGGTGACGACTTGTCACCCGGGCTTCGCCCTGTTGAAAACGGTCGGTGGGAAGGAAGCAATTCATGTGATTCATCCCGACTTGTTGGGAGGTCAGCGCGCTACGGTCTCTTCGTCAACGCGCATTGGACAACATACGCCTCGACCTCAACCCTTGGGCACGTAATGCACCACTTCGATCTCGTCATCGAGCCGGAGCATGGCCTTATCGGCGGTTACAAGCGGGATCCCGATATGCGAGGCAGTGGCTGCGATGATGCTGTCCGGCAGCTTCAGGCGATAGGCGAGGCGGAGACGAATGGCTTCATCCTCGATCCGGGAATGGAGGTCTTCCACAGGCCAGGCATCCAGAAAGGCGTGAATGAGCGGCAACTCGGAACGGATCATTCCGGGGAAGCTCAACAATTCCATCCGCGTGATCACCGAAAGGTGAAGGCCCTTGTCACGCAATAGTTCGATCACGGTTTCAGTGCCCCGCAGGAGGTACAGCACAATGTTCGTGTCCACCACGTACCTAACCCCACTCATCACGCATCTTCTTTTGGATGACCAAGGGATCTTCCTTCAGCGTAATGGTCCCCGCGAACTTCCGGATGTCGGGCAAGGCACGCTTACGCTTGCGACCGTTCTTCAGCTTCTTCAAGGCAGCAGCGATCTCCCGTTTGCTCATACCTTCCTTGATGGTGACTGCCATGTCTATTGGAATTGGGTCTTGGCCAAAGATACTTCTGGTCCTCGTGGAAGTCCCACGGTTGGTCGTGGACTTGGACCATGTCGATCACCGAGAACCACCAGGTCTCCGCGGCATCATCGTAGGCCCGGCGGATGTGGTCCTGCTCGAACAAAGTGGAGGAGGTCCTTCGACTGGGCTCAGGGCGGGGAAGGAGGGCGCTCATGCTTTGTACGCCGAAGCTTTAGCGTAGGCGTGGCTTCAGTGCGCGACGGTTTCTTCGTCAACGCGCATTGGACAACATACGCTGGTGAGGTGTTCTTTCCAGCGCAAGGCAGCCTTCGGTCAGGCGGGATTTGGTGGAGGGCGCGGGGTTCATTTACCTCCAAGGTATCGTGACCTCAACTCAGCGCTCCAGTCGGCGTGGTAGTGATCAGCAACGGTGTGAATGAAGTCTTCCAAGTGTCTCGGGCAGAAGCCGCTGATCTTGTCGTCGTTGCTCGTCAGATACCTGGAATACTCGTTTACCCCTTCTTGGCATTGCTTGTTGAGCGATGGGAAGAGAAAGACGAAGACGCCCTCGTTGAACTTCCGTTCTGGGTGGTTCAGCAATGCGATGGATAGCAGATGGTCGCGCCAGATCTGTGATAGTGGTGGGTGGCGTAGCGTGGCGATCACATTGGGCTTGAAGACACCATGTGCTTCGGTAAGCTCTGTGTAACGCGCACCGTGTTTCTCAACGATCTCTGCCGATTTCTTCGGCTGTTCTTCGCGAAGGCTCTCGGCGTATTTGACCTCGATTCCCAAGAACCCATTCCGGCCATCGCGCTCATACTCGACGAAGACATCAAACGCAGAACGATCTCCGGTGTATCGAGCATCGCCGCGGCCAGGCGAGTACTCGAACTTCACGCTGGTCACTCGACCAATGCGATCCGGGAATAGCTTCCTGAAGCAGGCGGTCGCTGCATCCAGATCAAAGGACAACTCACCGAAGAGATTGAAACAAAGGGGTTGTGATGAGAGCAAGTTCGACCACATTCGCCCCTCATCGAAGAGAGCCTTGGATGCCTTGGCTTGCGTCATTTCATCGGTGGCCAAGGACTGAATGCGCTCGGTCAAGAAGTTCGCTTTAGATGCCTTTGCGAAATCGGCTTCCAAGTAGTTGCCGAGCTTCCCCATCGGATATCCTTTGGAAGTGCGCCATCGGCTTTGAAGCAGTCGAGCATAGGCCGAGAAATCGGTGTCCTTGGAGTAGTTCACATTGTATGCAACGCGTTCTTCTGCTGTCGGTCTCATGTTCTTCTCAGTGGATTTTAGTTAGCTCTGCACGTCGCGTTAGGGACAGAAGTGGAAAGCCCACAGCGCGGTAATCCGCGCGAGGACTTGGAACGAATGGCCCGACGGCGAGTCTTCGAGCCGGAACGCCCACCCTTCGACAGGCTCAGGGCGGGCAATACTATCCCGCTTTTGCTCCATCAATTCAACAACTCGAACACACTCGCCGCGCCCTGCCCCGTCCCCACACACATCGTCACCACACCGTACTTCTGCTTGCGTCGCCGCATCTCGTTCAGCAGTTGCACCGTCAGCTTCGTGCCCGTGCAGCCCAGCGGGTGTCCCAGCGCGATCGCCCCGCCGTTCACGTTCACCAGCTCTGGGTCGATGCCCAACTCGCGTACCACCGCCAGCGATTGCGACGCGAAGGCCTCGTTCAGCTCGAACAGCCCGATGTCGCTCTTCTTGAGCCCGGCCTTCTCCAGCGCCTTCGGCACCGCCGCCACGGGACCGATGCCCATGATGCGCGGCTCCACGCCCGCCACGTGGTAGGAGAGCAGGCGCGCGATCGGCTGCACGTTCAGCTGCTTCAGCATGCGCTCGCTCACCACCAGCACGAAGGCCGCGCCATCGCTCGTCTGGCTGCTATTGCCCGCCGTCACCGTGCCCTTCGCGTCGAACACCGGCTTCAGCTTCGCCAAGCCTTCCAAGGTGCTCGCGCGCGGACCTTCATCGGTGTCCACCACGTACTTCTCCACTTGGCGCTTCTCCTTCTCATCGAGGTACACGCGCTCCACTTCCACGGGCACGATCTCGTCCTTGAAGTGGCCTTCCTTGATCGCGGCCAGCGCCTTCTCGTGGCTCCGCAGCGAAAAGGCGTCCTGGTCCTCGCGGCTCACCTTGAAATCGCGCGCCACGGCCTCGGCGGTGAGGCCCATGCCCCAGTAGTAGGTGGGGTTGGCCTTGCTTACCTCGTAGTTGGGCACGATGCGCCAGCCGCCGAAGGGGATGGGGCTCATGCACTCCACGCCGCCGGCGATGATCACATCGGCCTGCCCGCTGTGGATCTTGGCCGCGGCGATGGCGATGGTCTCGCTGCCGCTGCTGCAGTAGCGGTTCACCGTCATGCCCGGCACTTTGTCGGTGTTCAGGCCCATGAGGCTGATCATGCGGCCCACGTTCAGGCCCTGCTCGGCCTCGGGCGTGGCGTTGCCCACGATCACGTCGTCCACCTGTTCGGCGGCGAGGTTCGGCACGGAGGCCATCAGGTGCTTCACCACGTTGGCGGCCAGGTCGTCGGGGCGGGTGAAACGGAACTTGCCGCGGGGCGCTTTGCCAACTGCGCTGCGGAAACCGGAGATGATGTATGCGTTCATGGGGAATGTCTTATGTCCTATGAAGGACTGTTTGTTGCTTGTTGCGGGCGCTTGTTGTTCGTGCGGTGCGCTGCACACGCATGGTGCAGTCTTGCATCGGACATAGGACAGGCATTAGCTCCGCGCCGGACGTTTCTTGTGTTTGGTTTCCAATTGCTCCTGAAGCCTGAAGATCCGGTTCATGATATGGTCGAGTTCGCTGGTGATCTTGTCAGATTGAGCACGGGTAATGTATTCCAACTCGCGGGCGATCATCGTTTGGGTGTACAATTCAGCTGCCGACCCACAGGCAATGCCCAGGAAATGGTAGAACTCGCCGTCATGATTACGGGCAGCACCTTCTGCGATGTTGCTTGGAACGGACACACCGGCACGTTGCATCTGACTGGCTAATCCATACACTTCCTTCTTCGGAAAATTCTCGGTCACGCGATAGACTTCCACTGAGAGGTCCAACGCTTGCTTCCACACAACAAGGTTCTTGAAGCGGTTCATGGGGTTCCAGGGTTTTGTCAGGGGTTGTTCACATGGATCGAATTACCCAGTCCAGCTGCGGCCATATAACATGGGGCAAAAGGCCTAAGCTCATTGCATCCAGCAATCTTGCAACCGTCATTGGACCTTGGACAAAAGGCCTTCGCTCCTGGTCCTCAGCAATCCTGCAACCGTCATAGGACATCGGACAGTACCTCAGTTCCGCAACACTTTCCCGCTTGTGATGATCGACTGCAACCGCTCCAACGTCTTCCGCTGCATGCACAGCTCCAAGAAGGCCTTGCGCTCCAGGTCCAGCAGGTATTGTTCGCTTACTTCGGTGGGTTCCGACAAGTCCCCGCCGCAAAGCACATAGCCCAACTTCTGCGAGATCAGCGTGTCGTGCTCGCTGATGTAATTGCCGCTCTGCATGCTGTTGGCACCCACGTACACGATGCCCAGCCCTTCGCGGCCCAGCACCTTGATGTCCTTGCGCATGGGCGGCTTGGTGTAGCCGCGTTCCCAGAGGTCGAGGGCGCAGGACTTGGCGTGGGCCAGCTGGTGCGCGCGGCTCACGATCACCTCGTCGGTGCCGCGGCGCAGGTAGCCGAGGGCAAAAGCCTCTTCGCCGCTGGTGCTCACCTTGGCCTGGCCGATGGTGAGGAAGCGCTCGCGCAGCGCGTTGATGCGGATGTCGCCCTCCTTCATCTCGTCGCTGAGGCGCAGTGCGAACTCCTTGCTGCCGCCGCCGCCGGGGATCACGCCCACGCCGAATTCCACCAGGCCCATGTAGGTCTCGGCGTGCGCAACGACTTTGTCCGCGTGCAGGCAGAGCTCAGTGCCGCCGCCGAGGCAGAGCTGGTGCGGCGCGGCCACCACGGGGATGCTGCTGTGGCGCATGCGCATCATGGTGTTCTGGAAGGTGCGCACGGCCATGTCCAGGTCGTCGTACTCCTGCTCCACGGCCATCATGAAGATCATGCCCACGTTGGCGCCCGCGCTGAAGAGCGCGCCGTCGTTGTACACCACCAGGCCCTTGTAGCCCTGCTCGGCGAGGTCGATGGCCTTGTTGAGGCCCTGGATCACCTCTGCACCGAAGGTGTTCATCTTGGTGCTCCAGCTCACGCACAGGATGCCGTCGCCCAGGTCGCGCACCCAGCAGCTCTTGTTCTGCCAGATGATGCTGCTTTCGGGCAACTCGCTCAACACGATGGTGCCTTCCGCGCGCGGCACGGGTTTGTAGCTCTTGCTCGCGATGTCGTAGTAGAGCCGCTTGCCGCCTTCGGTCTTGTAGAAGGATGTGTGACCGGCCGCTAGCATCTCCTCCACCCACGGGGCAATTGTTTCAGCTTTCAACTTTCCAATTTCCTCCTTCACCTTGCCCACCCCTACCGCATCCCACAACTCGAAAGGTCCCATCTCCCAACCGAAGCCCGCGCGCATGGCGTCGTCGATCTTGTACAGCGCATCGGTGATCTCTGGGATCCGGTGGCTCACGTAGGCGAAGAGCCCATGGAAGCTCTTGCGGTAGAACTCGCCGGCCTTGTCGCTGCCCGTGTAGAGGATCGTCATCCGCTTCTTCAGATCATCCTCTTTGCGCGCAGCATCGAGCGTGGCGAACTTGGGCTTCACCTGCGGCACGTATTCCAGCGTTTTCAGGTCGAGTTGCAGGATCTCACCCTTGAGCGATGACCGGTCCTTGAAGAAGAAGCCCTTGCCGGTCTTGCTGCCGAGCATGTTCTTCTCCACCATCTGTTGCAGGTAGTTCGGCAGGGCGAACGTGGCGTTCTGCTCGTCGTTCGGGCAGTTCGCTTGCACGCCCTTCGCCACATGCACGAGCGTATCGAGGCCCACCACGTCGGCCGTGCGGAAGGTCGCGCTCTTCGGACGGCCCAGCACGGGGCCGGTGAGGCGGTCCACTTCCTCCACCGTAAGGCCCATTTCCTCCACCAAGTGGAAGAGGCCCATGATGCCGAACACGCCGATGCGGTTGGCGATGAAGGCGGGCGTGTCCTTGCACAGCACCGTGACTTTGCCCAGCACGCGCGAGCCGTAATCCTCCAGGAAGCTCAATACCGCGGGATCCGTATCCGGACCGGGGATCAGCTCCAGCAGCGGCAGGTAGCGCGGCGGGTTGAAGAAGTGCGTGCCGCAGAAGTGCTTGCGGAAGTCGTCACTGCGTCCTTCGGCGATGGCATGGATGGGGATGCCGCTGGTGTTGGTGGTGATCAGCGTGCCGGGCTTGCGGTGTTTCTCCACGTTGGCCAGCACCTGCTGCTTGATGTCCAGCCGCTCCACCACCACTTCGATCACCCAGTCGCAGTCCTTGATCTTCGGCAGGTCGTCCGTGAAGTTGCCGGTGGTGATGCGCTTGGCGAAGCGCTTGTCGTAGATGGGGGATGGGTTGCTCTTGAGCGCGGCGGCGAGGGCGTCGTTCACCAGCTTGTTCCGCTCGGCGGGTTTGGTGCTTTCGGCGGCCTCCTTCGGCACGATGTCGAGCAGGAGCACTTCGGCGCCCACGTTCGCGAAATGGCAGGCGATGCGGCTGCCCATGACGCCGCTGCCCAGAACGGCGACTTTACGGATGTTGCGTTTGGTCATGTCTGATCAATTGGTTGACCGCAACGGCGCAACGAACGCAACGCTGATGAGCGTTGACGTAGCGTTCGTAGCGTCGTAGCGGTTCATATTCAGAAGAGTTGTTCCTGTTCCAGTATCCTGTCCAGCTCGCTCATCACTTGCCGGAAGTTGTTGAGTTGCGCGGGCGTGAACCGTGACTGTACGGCCTGGTTGAACCGCACCACGGTGTCGCGGCTCACATCGCGCATCTGCTTGCCCTTCGCGGTGAGGTGGATGCGCACCACGCGTTTGTCGGCCTTGTCGGCGATGCGTTTAATGAGGCCCTCGCCCTCCATGGCCTGCAGGGTACGCACCAGGCTGCGGGCCTCCATGCCCATCTTGGGGCCGAGCTTGGTGCTGGGCGTGCCCTCCGGCTCGATGTTGAGCAGGATCTGCCCGATGGCCATGCTTCCGCCGTACTTGGCCGCCTCGGTGTTGTAGATGCGCGCGATGCGGCTCCACACCCGGCGAATGGGAAAGTCGATGGTCTCTTCGGGGGTCATGGGCGGGGAGCACAAGGTAACGCAAAAGGTATGCATGCATACCAACCTGGCGGTCCCGTGGTGCGGGATGACGCGGATCGGGGCCGTACACCCGTCGGAAGATGCTGCGACCGGGAAAGGCGTCTGTTGCCAGAGGCTATCTCAAGACCAACCATTGGGCTGCGCGAGGGTCTTTCGAGCCCATGATCCTTACCGAACGAGCAATCCTGGTCAAACACTTTGACCTACTGGCTCAAATAGATAGCCTCTAACGACCGACCTGGCTGCGCCTCTGGTACACGCGCACGTGATCCACATCGAAGCTCGCCTCCTCCGGCCAGGGTATGGGCCGCCGGGGGCCTTTGCAGAAGCCCTTGGGCTCGCTCACGGCCAGGTCCAGGATGATGTTGACGCCGTCCTCGGTGCGCGGGAAATACGGGGCGGTGTGCCTTTCCCCGGCCGTACGCCCACAGATGGGCAGGGGCCGGCCGCGCTTGTCCACGAATCGACTTCGGTGATAGACCAGCCGGCCGTCGACGAACCAGCTGATGCCGTCACGCTCCCACTCCACGGCGTAATCGTGGAAGTCCTTGGAGAGGTCGTCCATGCGTTCGCTCCCGCTGTTGGAGAACTTGGTCGGTCCCCATCGGTGCAGGGCGCCTTTGAACCGGCCGGTGCGCTCCCCGCAGAACTCGAACACATCGATCTCGGTCTCCCCGCCGAAGCCCCAGAACGCGGGCCACAGCCCGGTGCCCCTGGGGACCCGACAGCGTACTTCGAAGCGGCCGTAGGTGAAGCGTGCATCGTCCATCGAATGGATCATGCTCCCTTCATGCTGCTTGTGCTGGCCGTACCACTCACCATCACGTGCACGCACCCGAAGGTGCAACTGTCCACCGCTGACGCTCACCAGGTCGTCGCGGAAGATGGTATTGCTGGTGCCCATCAATCGGCAGCCCTCACAGCGGTCGCTGCCGTCGCTGCTGTACGGGAACCAGGTGCGCCATCGCGCGGGGTCCAGCCGGTCCCCGTCGAACTCCTCGCTGAACACGAGCTGCCATGCCGAGGTGTCGCAGGGGCCGCCGTCGTCGTAAGCCAGGGGGCCCACCCGTTGGGCCCGCTTGGACTGTGCGGTGGCCGCGCCTGCGAGCAGCATGGCGGTCAACAGAAGCACTCTCCGCTTCATGGCACCGGCACCACGGCGCCTGACCCGGAGATGCTGGTGCTGACCTTGGGTGTCCCGCGGTAGTTCACGCCGCCGCTGCCCAGGATCTCCGCCTCCAAGGCGTCCACCACCGTAAGGCCGGCATCTCCGCTGCCCATGATCTCCACCTTCGCACGTCCGGCGCTCAGCTCCAGGCCGTTCACGGCGCCGCTGCCGGTGATGCGCACCCGGGCCTGGCCGGCGGTGCCGCTGAGGTTGACATCGCCCGAGCCGAGGATCGACACCTCCAGCTCACGCGCGCTCAGCGGCATGGTGATGTCCCCGCTCCCGGCCACGGTCACCTCCAGCCGGTCCCCGGCGAAGTTGCCCGTGGCACGCACATCCCCCGAGCCCGCCACACCCACGCGTTCCAATGCGGGAAGGGTGATGTGCACCACCAGATCGACATCGCCATCGAAGCACCGGTCGGTGCGCACATGCCAGATGCCGTCTTTCACCCGGGTGTTCAGCAGGTCCATTGCCGCGGCAGGACCCTCGGCCCGCACCTGCTGCACGGGTCCCTGCACCACCTCCACATCGATGCTTCCCTCGGTGATCACGCCCTTGATCGCTTCCAGGGTGAGCTCGCGTGATACGGCCGGACCAGGGGCTTCCACGCAGTCCAGGTTCCGGCAGCCGTGCAGCAGCGGCAGGAACAACAACAGGGGGATCGTCAGGTGGCGCATGGTTCAACGCATGAGCTGGATGCTGCCTTCGTAGCGCACCCCGTTGAGGTCGATCACGTAAAAGTACGTGCCCACCACGGCGGGCTCACCGGCGAAGGTGCGCCCGTCCCAGCGCGTGGCGTTGCCCAGGCTCTCCCACAGCTTCTGGCCCCACCGATTGAACACGGCCATCTGCAGGCAGCCGCCCAGCTCGGCGTCCGTGATCGGCCCGAAGAGGTCGTTGTCGCCATCCCCGTTCGGGGTGAAGATGTTGGGCAGGGTGATGTCCGTGTGGTCGTCCAGCGTGCCGGCGGGATAGTTCTGCGTGATGGAGCTCGTGCACCCCTGGGCATCGGTGATGGTGAGGGTCACCGTGAGGTCACCACCGTATGGAAGCACCGGGGAGGGTTGCTGCAGGTCGGAGGTGGTGCCGTCACTGAAGGTCCACAGCCAGCTCACCGCGCCCTGGCTCAGGTCGGTGAGGAAGGCGCGAAGGCCGTCGCAGCGGGGCTCCAGACGCAGCGAGAAGGCGGCCTGCGCATCGCCGGCGATCGTCACCAGCACCTGGTCCTGTGCCGTGCAGGTGTCGTTGGACACCACCAGTGTGTAGAGCGTGGTGGTCGTGGGCGTGGCGGTGGGGTTGGCGGCCGTGGGGTCGTCCAGTCCGGCGGCGGGCAGCCACAGGAAGGTGGAACCGGGGATCGAGCTGGGCGCACCACCGATCACCACCGGGTTGCCGGAACAGGCGGTCTGGTCCGGCCCGGCATCCACCGGCGGGTCGTCGTTCACCGTCACGGTCACCTGGTCGATGCCGCTGCATCCGGCCGCATCGGTGACGGTGAGCGTGTAGATGGTCGTGCTGGAAGGCGCCGCCAGCGGGTTGGCGATCGCGGGGTCGTTCAGGCCCGTGGTGGGCGACCAGCTGTAGACCGTGCCCCCCGCACCTTGCAGCTGCACGTCAAAGCCGGGACACACCCATTGGTCCGGCCCCGCATCGGCCGTGGGCAGGGCGCCCACGTTCACCGTCACGTCGTCGCTCGCACTGCACTGGTTGGCGTCCGTCACCGTTACTGTGTAGGTGGTGGTGGTGGTCGGCGAGGCGATGGGGTCTTCCACGGTGGGGTCGCTGAGCCCCGTGCCGGGGGTCCACAGGAAACTGCCCGTGCCGCTGCCGTCCAGTTGCACGCTGCCGCCGCTGCAGATGGTGGTGTCGTTGCCCGCGCCCACCGTCGGCAACGGGTTCACGGTCACCGTCACCGTGTCGCTGTTGCTGCAGCCGTTCGGTCCCTGTACACCCACGATGTACGTGGTGGTGGTGCCGGGCTGCGCGGTGGGGTTGCCCACGTTGGGGTCGTTCAACCCCGCACCAGGGCTCCACAGCACGGTGCTGCCCGGTGGCGCCGTCGGCGATCCGCCCAAGGTGGTGGTGGCACCCAGGCAGAGGGCGATGTCCGCGCCGGCATCCACCACCGGCAGGGCGTTCACGGTCACCGTCACCGCATCGCTGGCCGAGCATCCCTGTGCGTCGGTCACGGTCAACGTGTAGGTGGTCGTGTTGGTGGGGTAGGCCAGGGGATCGGCGATGTCGGTGGCGCTGAGGCCGGTGCCCGGCGACCAGGTGTAGCCCGGGCCGCCGCTGGCATTGAGCTGGGCCGTATCGCCGATGCACAAGGCGATGTCTCCTCCCGCATCGGCCGCAGGGGCCAGTTCGGTCACGGTGACCGTGGCGCTGCTGTCCGGGCAGCCACCCTGGCCGGGGATGGTGTATGTGTAGGTGCCGGGCTCATCCACCGCCGGGTCGTACGTGGCCCCATGGGCGGCGTTGCTCGGATCGGTCCATGTGCCCGAGGCATCGGGCGACCCCGTGAGCGAATCGAGGAGGTTGAAAGCCGTGCCGCTGCTGCACAGGCTGACGCTGCTCGACCCGCCGGGGTCCGGGGCCGTGGTGACGTTCACCGTCACGGTCGCCGTGTCGGCCGAACAAGGCGCCTGTGCCGCCACGATGTAGCTGCAGTCGCCGCCGCCCGGCCAGAGCGCCGGGTCGAACACGCCGCTGAAGGGCAACCCGTTCAGGGTCCACACCCCGCCAGCATCGGGACTTCCGCCCAGCGCCGCGAGGAGATCCGACGGCCCGTTGGTGGTGCACAGTTCCAAGGTGGCGTCCGCACCGGCGTCCGGAGCGGCCACTTCGGTGATGGTGACGAAGGCGGTGTCGCTCACGCAGGGGGCTTGTGCGTTCACGAGGTAGCTGAAGACACCGCCGCCGCCGCCGGGCGTGTAGGTGGCCGATGGGCTCCAGGTGCCGCCGCCATCGGGCGATCCACCGAGCAGGGTGCTCAGGTCCACCACCGCACCGTCGCTGCAAACTAGGGCGGATCCGTCGGTCCCCGCGTTCACCGGCAGGTTCACCGTCACGGACACGCTGTCCGTCGCACTGCAGCCGTTGCCGTCGGTCACCAGCACGTGGTAGGTGGTGTTGATGGTGACGGTGGCCACCGGGTCTTCGGCCGTGGCGTCATCCAGACCGGTAGCGGGCGACCATTGGTAGCTGGTGCCACCGCCGCCGTTCAGCTGGGCACTGCCGCCCAGGCACAGGGCCACGTCCGGGCCTGCGCTGGCATTGGGCAGCGCGTTCACGAACACCGTCATGGTATCGGTGGCCGTGCAATCGTTGGCGTCCTGCACCCACAGCACGTAGGTGGTGGTCGCACCGGGGAAGGCCAGCGGGTCCAGGATGTTCCCATCGCTCAGGCCGCTGTTGGGCGGCAGCCATTCCAGGTCCACCGCCGTGGGGCCCGAGGCCAGCACCTGGGCCGTGTCGCCCGCGCAGATCGTGAGGTCGGCGCCCGCGTCCACGGGAGGCGAAGGCAGCACCGTCACCACCATGGTGTCGGTGGCCGTGCAGCCGTTCGTATCGGTCACCAGCACCAGGTAGGTGGTGCTCACCGCGGGCGAGGCGACGGGTGCGCCCAGGCTCGGATCGTTCAGGCCGGTGGCCGGGCTCCACAGGAAGGTGGCCCCCGGAGGCCCGGTGGGCGACCCGCTGATGGGCGTGCTTCCCAAGGGGCAGATCTCGCGGTCGGGACCCGCGTCGGCGAAGGGCAGCGCATGCACCATCACCAGCACCTGGTCGGTGGCCGTGCAGCCCACGCTGTCGGTAAGGGTGACCGTGTAGGTGGTGGTGCCGGAGGGGTAGGCCAGTGGGTCCTCGGCGGTGGCATCATCCAGCCCCAGGGCCGGGGCCCACAGGAAGCTGCCCGCCCCCGTGGCGTTCAGGGTCACCGTGTCCCCCGTGCACAGCGCCGCGTCCGCCCCGGCATCCACCTGGGGCTGCGATACGGTGATCTGCACCGTGTCCGTGTTGGTGCAGCCGCTGTGGTTCACCTCCACCACGTACACCGTGGTGCTGCCGGGGAAGGCCTGCGGGTTGGCCGCCCCCGTGCTGCTGAGACCCGTGGCGGGGCCCCAGACGAAGGTGCTGCCCGCCGGCCCGGTCGGGCTGCCCCCCACGGTGACGGTATCCCCTGCACAGATCAACGCATCGGCGCCCGCGTCGGCATCGGGCAGCGGTACGATGGTAACGGCCAGCGTCAGCGGCGGGGCCGCACAGCCCAGACTGTCGGTCACCACCACGCTCACCTGTCCACTGCCGGGCGCACCCCAGTCCACCGTGATGGCGTTCGTGCCGTTGCCGCCCGTCAGCGTCCCCCCGGTGACCGTCCAGCTGTAGCTGGCGCCGCTGCCCGCAGGAAGCCCGTAGGCGGTGCTCGTGGCGCCGGTGCAGACCTGTGGCGGACCGCTGATCGGCCCGGGTACCACGAAGGGCACCACCTGCACCTGCACCACCACGTCCAGCGTCAGCGGTGGGCAGCCGTTGTCCGTGACGCTCACGCTGAAGAGGTAGGGCTGGTCCTGGCCCTGGTCGCACGCGGTGCTCCAGCAGAACTGGGTGCCCACCGAACCATCACCCTCCACCGGGCTGCCGATGGTGGCGGGCGGGTTCACCTGGTTGCCGTCGAAGATGGTGCCCGCCGCCTGCAGCAACAGCGAATCCCCATCGGCGTCGTTGAAGGCGAAGTCGATGCACAGCTGGTCGCCGGCCTGCACGGTGTAGCTGGCGGCGATGGGCGTGGTGGGGGCCGGTGTGGCGTTGGGCGGGCAGGGGATCGATTGCAGTTGAAGGTCGCGGCGGATGCGCCCGATGAGCTGCCCGTTGCGGTACTCCTTCACCTCCACGGCCACCACGTAGTTGCCCTGCAACGGGGCCATGTAGCGGGTGAGGCCCGTGGCCCCGTTGATGAAGGCGAAGCCCCCGGCACCGAAGGGCTGGGCCAGGCTGAAGCCGGGGTTGTACGTCACCTCGTTCACCGGCCAGTCCAGGGTGGCCGGCGGCGGGATGATGCCCCCCCCGAAGTTCTGTGCGTTGTAGGGCACCTCGAAGGAGAAGATCAGCTGGTCGCCATCGGGGTCGCTGGCCGTGTTGAGGAAGGTGGCCGTGTCACCGATGCACAGGAAGGGCGTGGGCTGGCCCAGGAACACCGGGCTGGAGTTGTTCACCAGCGGTGGCGGCACGAAGGCGTAATAGCCGATGCCGGTGCCGTTGGGGTTGTCCAGGTTGTCGATGTCCAGGTTGCGGCAGCACATGTGGTAGTACAGGTGCAGCCCCCCGAAGTTGAGCGGCACGTCCACCTGCCCCGTGAAGGTGCCCTTCACCGTGCACAGCCCCTGGCCCACGGCGCAGTTGGAGGGCAGCTCCGGCTCGATCACCAGCGAATCCGTGAGGAACACCGGGATGTCCTGCAACTTCACCTTGTCCGCCCCCGGGTTCTGCGGGTCCTGCAGATAGGCGCCCACGTACAAGGGGGTGCCGTAGTCCTCGCCGAGCAGCGCGTACAACGACTGGTAGTTGGAGGCCGGGCCGCAGTTGAGGTAGAACTCGAGGTACACCTGGTAGCGGTACAGCCCGCTGCCCGGTGCGGTCTCTCCCTGGTACACGTAGCCCAGGTTGCCGCCCACCAGGTGGGTGGCCATCGCCGGGACCGTTGCGAGCGGCGCCAAGGCCAGTGCGGCCAGAACGCGGAGGAGGGAACGCTTCATGCGCGGAAGGGGTCAATGGTGCACCATGATCCGCCGGGCCCAGCGGCCATCGGGTCCCTGCACCGTCAGACCATAGGTCCCGGGCGCCCATGGGGCAGCATCAAAGGTGGCCTTGCGCGCGCCTACGGGAAGGGCTTCCCGCAGCACAAGTTCCCCCAAGGCGTTGTTGATGGTCACCGTCCAACCCGCTCCGGCAGGACGCCTCAAGGTCAGCTGGAAGGGCCCGCCGGTGGGCACGGGATGCACCGACCCGATCGGGTCCTCGCGTTCCGCGACCCCGGTGAACGAGCAGTCCCAGGTGGCCACGAAGCCCGCCCAGGTGATGGGGCCGTTGCTGGCCTCCTGCCGCACGCAAAGCGTGGGCCCCGTGGAGCCGATCACCCCGCCGTTGGGCAGCGCCCCCAGGCCGTTGCCCGTGAGCTCGTACAGCAGCGGGGCGTTGGGGTCCGGACCGTCGTAAATGGCCAGGAAGTCGAAGTTCTCCTCGAAGGCGAACTCCGTGAAGGTGAGCGTCACCACTTCCGCGCCCGGTGGTGCGATGGTCACCGGGGCGCTGAGGCCCGGGCTGTAGTCGTCCTGCGCACCACCATCATCCACCAGCACCCCCTGGCATTCGGTCACGGTGAGCAACCCGTTGTCCGGCATCTGCGTGGTGTCGCAGAGAAAACCTTGCACATAGGTGATCAGGTCCACCTGGGTCTCGCTGTCCGTGCCGTTGATGTTCTCCACCGTCAGGGTCACCGAGTAGCTGCCCGGCGCCGCATAGGTGTGCTGCGGATGCTGGTCGGTGCTGCTGCCACCGTCACCGAAGTCCCACTGCCAGCTGAAGGGCAGCCCCGTGCTCTGGTCGGTGAACTGCACCACGCCGTCGCAGGTGCTGGACGGGCTGGCCGCGAACTGCGCCGTGGGCGGCACGCTCACCGGAAGCACCACCGCACTGAAGTCCTCCACCTGGCCGTACAACGGTGCATCGCACGGCCCGGTGATGTTGCCCACCACGTCGGCCACCACCCGCATGCGCAGCGGCGTGTTGTACACCGTGCCCTGGGGAATGGCCACCGTGCCGGACGGATCGGTGGCGTTCAGGGCGAAGAAGACCAGCTCGTCGTTGGCGAAGTCCCCATCATCGTCCAGGTCGATCCACAGGTACACGTCCTGGTCCAGCAGGTCGTCCGTGTCGAACTGCACGGGCACCACGGTGCCTTCCTCCACGGTGGCCACGTTGCCGCAGGTGCGGTCCATGTAGCCCTCCACGCCATCGGCGCTGCTGCTGTTGAGGCCGGCGAAGCTGAGGCCCAGCAGGCCGAAGCCGCAGCAATAGCCCTGGGTCTGCGGCGCGCATTGCGGCGGGTCCAACTGGCCGTCCAGGTCCACGGTCACCAGGTCCTGCATCAGCACGGTGTCCTGCCCGTTGGCGTTGATGGCGATCAGCTGCACGCTGTACGTGCCGCTGGCCCCGTAGATGTGCAGCGGGGAGGCCAGGTTGCTCGCATTGCCGTCCCCGAAGTCCCAGGTCCATCCCGTGGGCAGGTTCTGCGAGGCATCGGTGAATTGCACGGCCCCGTCGCAGGTGAAGAGAGGCGTGGCGCTGAAGGCGGCCACGGGCGCCGCGGTGTTGGGCACCACCACCAGGCCCAGGTCCTCGGCCTGCCCGAATTGGGGCGCCGTACAGGGGTCCAGCAGCGGGGCCAGGTCGTAGTCGGCCATCACCCGCACGCGCAAGGGCACACCCTGCGCCGCGCCGACGGGTACGAGCAGGCTGGCGCTGCCCCCGGTCCCACTGGCCACCGCCAGCACGGTCTCGCCCGCATCGAAGGCGCCGTTGCCGTCCCAGTCCACCCAGGCCTTCAGTTGATGCCCGGCGATGGTGCCCGTGGTGACGCTCAGGACGAAGGGGGCGCCCGCAGCCACCGTATCGATCGCGCAGCCGCGGTCCAGATAGCCGCCATCGCTCACCGCATCGCCCGAGGTCAGCACCAGGTCGTTCATCGTCACGTTGGTGATGCCGAATCCGGCGATGGTGGGCGCGTTCGCCGGAGGGCAGATCGCCGCAGGCATGGCACCGCCCGCGCTCACCGTCACCGCATCGGTCAGGGTCAGGGTGTCGGTGCCGAAGGCGTTGGTGACGATCAGCGTCACGTCGTACACACCGTCGGACAGGTAGGTGTGCGTGGGGTTCTGCGCGGTGCTGGTGCTGTCATCGCCGAAATGCCATTCCCAGGCGGTGGGCACGAAGGCCGAACCGTCGGTGAACTGCACGGTGCCCGTGCAGGTGAAGCCGGGGCTCACGGTGAAGGCGGCCACGGGAGGCGCTTCCAACGGCACCCACCCGAAACGCATGTCGGGACGCTGAACGCTGGTGAGCAGGTTGCCCCCGTTGAAGGTGCATACGTTGGGATTGGGCGTGGCACGGTAGGTGACGCTGGTGAAGCCCGTGGCCGTGCGGTACATGCTGCTGTTGTCCGTCTGCGTGTTGTTGGAGAAGCAGGTCTCCACCACCAGGTTGCTCGTGCCGTCCCAGGCGAACGGTGTCGCGAACGGATGCACGTTCCACCCCGTTTGTGCCGCGTGGTCCTGGGGACCCCAGACCACGGTGCTGCCCGCCAGCCACTGGTTGTCCATTTCGGTGGCCGTGGTGAGGCCCATGCGCACCGTGAAGCCCTCGAGCACGGTGGGCGAGGCCACGGCCACGTGGAAGGCCAGCGAGACGATATCGCCCTCGGCCATGCCCGCCGCGGTGAGCTCGCTGGCGAGCACGAGCATCTGGTGGCGCGAGCCGTCCGCCAGGTTGCCGTACGGCGCGGGGTACTGGTTCTGGCCGTTGAAGGCCAGGCCGGTGCCCAGGTCGATGTCGATCTGGGCGTGCATCGACAGGGCGTGGCACAGGGTCGCCAGGAGCACCAGGGGGTGCGTCCAGCGGGCGGGAAGGCGGCGCATGGGACGGGGTCGTTGGGGTTTGGAAAGGTAGCCGTTAGCCCCTATCGCACGACATCCATGCCGCTCATTCCGAGCGGGTTCCTTTCGGAGACCGCCAACGCTGGTCGAACCGCCTCCCGCCCCGGTCGAACCTTTTGTCCCGTTCGCCCGTAGGCAAGCGCAGTACGCCGATCCCTGGCGCCTCATGTCGTTGCAGCAACCCAGCGTGGATCAGATGCGCGGCCAGATGCTGGCCCACGGCGCCGATGCGGTGCTGTGGGACCACAGCGGCACGCTCACCCGCGCCGACCTGGAGGCCGCTGTGGGCCGCGTGGAGGCCGGCTCGCTCGCCGCCGGCGATCCGGTGGCCGTGCGCAAACGGCTGATCAGCGTGCTGGTGGAAGGGGTGGAGAACATCCTGCATCATGGCGGCGAGGACCAGGCGGCCGAGGGCCGGGTGCTGGTGGGTCGCACCGGCGGTGCCTACCGGATCGTGCTGCTCAACCACGTGGAACTGGCCACGGCGGCCCTGCTCCAGCACCGCATCGAAGTGCTCAACGCCATGGACGAGGTGGCCCTCATGGAACACTACCTCATGTTGTTGTCCAACGATGCGCGCACGGCGCGGGGAGGTGCCGGGCTCGGCCTGCTCACCATGGCCCGGCGCAGCCAGCGGCCCATGCAGGTCTCCATCGCCACCAACGGCGACGGGCGGGCGGTGTTCTGCCTGGAGCTGGTGGTGCCCCGCGAAGGTTGAGCGCTCAGTGCGCGTTGGTGGCCTCGGCCGCGTAGTCCTCCAAGTGGCTGAAACGCGGGGTCAGACGGCCTTCCTCCACGATGGTGGCACGGTCCACCATGGCATCATCACCTTCACCGAGCAGGGCGGGAAGCACACGGTCCAGCAGGTCCTGCGCGAAAGCTTCCGAGGCATCGCGCGGCAGCGCGCAGGGCAGGTTGTCCACCGCCATCACGCTGATGCTGTCCGCTGCACCGAAGGCCACCTCGCCGCCGGTGGACGGGGCGTAGCCGTAGTACGGCTCGTCGATGGTGCTGGCCCGCAGGGTGCTGTCGATGGGCCCGTCCACATCGCAGCTCACGTCGGCGATCAGCCGAAGGGCGAGCCCGGGTGTGCGCAGGTCGGCGTGCGAGAGGATCTTCGGGCCGCGCGGGTCCCAGAAGTGACAGGCGAGGTACACCGTGGCGTGGTGCAGGTAGGGCAGGAGGTCGCTGCGATGCCCGGCCGGGTCGCGGTGGAAGGCGTGGCGGTCGAAAGGCGCTCCGTCCACCCGCTTGTAGAGGTCACCCGTGCCTAACACGGTCACGGTGGGCCCCGTCACTTTCCCGGAACGCAGGTCATCGGGCGTGCTGCGCCGCACGTCGGCGGACTCCAGCAGCTCCAAGGCTCCCTGGCCCACACGGCCCGCACCGGTCATCACGATGTGCAGCGCCGCGCGGTCCTCCAGCTTCAGCACCTCGTGCTTCAGCTCGGCCAGGTCGTGGCATTCATGCGCCGGTTTCATGCCGGGGCCGCCACGCAGCATGTTCCAACCGCGCAGGGCGTTGTAGGCGCCCACCACGCCGGCCCAGTGGCCGAAGGCCAGCACACGCTCGCCCGCGTCATCGGTGAGCAGCTCGTGGTCGATCAACGTGATGCCCTTGCGCACCACGGCCTGCATCAGCTTGCGGTTGTGCGGCTGTTTCTTGATGGTGTGGCTGAAGAAGAGGTAACGCTTGCCCGCCAGCAGATGCTCCACGGGCACTTCCTTCACACCGATCAGCAGGTCGCGGTCGCCCAGGTCGGCCTGGAGCGGCACGCCCGCCGCCTCGTATTCCGCATCGCTGAACGCCCGCACCGGGCTCGGCTCCACCACCAGGTCCAGCCCGGGGTGCAGGGCCATGGCCCGCCGGGCCGCTTTCGGCGTCAATGCCACCCTCCGGTCCACGGGCACCTTCCGCTCGCGGATGATGCCGATCCTGCGTATGCCTTCCTTCATGCCTTTCCTGGAACGGCGGCAAATGTAGATGCTTCCACAGGCCACGGGGGCTGACATCGGTCTGTCGCGCCGGTCCCCGCACACAGCCCGCGGCTTGCGGGTTCCTTACCTTTGTGGGGCGTTCCTTGAACCACTTTGGGGCCGACCTGGTTTTGACAGCGGCCGAGTGATGTGTGTAAGCAGGTCGAGCGTGAGGTGCGGCTCGTCATCCCAGTGCCTCAATGCCATAACTGGCAACGTCGACTACGCGCTCGCAGCCTAATGGCCTCAGGCCAACGGCTTCATCCACGTGAACAACAGTAGCGTGGACGAGTGCCCCTCGGGGAGGTTCGTCCTTCGCTTTCCCGGTACAGGGGTATCATCCTGAAGGGCTGGCCCGCGCTGTGGTCCGGTGCGCGGGTGAGACACAGGACCTAAGCCATCGCTGGGGTGCCCTTCCCCAGGCGGCGGTCGAAAACCAACGAAGCGGCTGAACCTGGAGAAAGCGCACGTCACGGACGTTTGGACGAGGGTTCGAATCCCTCCGGCTCCACCTTCGCCTCGCCGAAGCAGGCGCCCATGCTTTGCATGGGCCCTGCGAAGGCGGGCACTATCATCGCATCGCCGAAGCAAATTGCAGCGCATTGCGCTGTAATTCGCGAAGGCGGATACATCTTTCACCATGCACCCCGACCTGTCCCATTGGGTGTACATCCTCTTGTGCGCGGACGGTCGCAGCTACGTGGGTTGCACCAAGGACATGGAGGCCCGCTTGCGCCGCCATGAGGCCGGTACGGTCCACTCCACCAAGGACAGGTTGCCTGTGAAGTGCATGGCGACCTTCGGCTTCATCGACAAACACAAGGCCTACGCGTTCGAGAAGTACCTCAAGTCCGGTTCAGGTCGCGCGTTCATGAACCGCCATTTTTTTTGAACTCGCCTCGCCGAAGCAAAGCACTGCGCCTTGCGCGGGGCGGTGTTATACCATTTCGCATTAAGGCGTAGGCTAGAGGTGCGAAGGGATTTTTTCACTGGACGATACGACGGGGTCGTTGCGTAGCCGATGCTACGGAACGATCACGACGGAGAAGTCAAGTGGAAAAAGACCGAGCAGATCGGCCTACTCCTTAGTGCGAAGTGGTATTAGGCGCGGTGCAAAGTAAAGGCGGCGGTTGTCCGCGCCTTCCCGCTACCGCCCCCGCGCCGCCCGCAACACGGCCCAGCTCGCCAACGTGCCCACCGCTCCGGCCGCCACCGCCAGCAGTACGGCGCCCAGCAGGTATTGCATCATGTTCCAGTGGATGGCCTCCAGCGTGAGGTCGGCGAAGCGTTCAATGCGCACCCGGTCGTCGCCCACGAAGGGCGCGCCCATGCGGTAGCTGGCGTACACGATCAGGGGGATCATGGGCGGGATGCTGATGTTGGCCGCCGCCACGAAGAGCACGCGGTTCAGCTTCAGCAGGAAGGCCAGCGGGATGCCCACCGCCAGCTGGAAGCCCCAGATGGGCACGATGCCCATGAAGAGCCCGAAGCCGATGCTGAGCGCCTTGTGCCAGGAGCTCTCCTCGGGACGCACCGCCTCCTCCTTCAGCCGTCGCCACAGCCGCCCGCCCGTGAGCAGTTGCTTCGGCCAGTGCCACAGGAAGGCCAGGGTCACCAGCACGGTGTTCAACAGGCTGATGCGCAGGAAGTCCTTGCCCGGTCGGAAGTGCGACACGCGCTCGGGGAAGTCGTAGCGTACGCTCACGGGCACCTGCACGAAGGGCACATCGCGCCAGGCCAGCCGCACGATGGTCTCCACCTCGTACTCGAACCGCGTGGTCCATGCGCGGAAGGAACAGGTGGCCGCCAGCGGATAGGCGCGGAAGCCGGTCTGCGTGTCGCTCAGTTTCCAGCCCGTCTCCACCCGGAACCAGAAGTTGCTGAAACGGTTGCCGAAGCTGCTCTTGCCGGGCACGTCGGCGCCGCTCATGTCGCGCGCGCCCATGATCATCGCGCCGGGGTTGGCGGCGATGGCGGCGCGCAGCTTGGCGATCTCGCTCGGGGCGTGCTGCCCGTCGCTGTCGATGGTGATGGCGTACGCGAAGCCCTGCGCCAGCGCCACCTCGAAGCCGCGCCGCAGCGAGAAGCCCTTGCCGCGGTTGCGGTCGTTGGTGAGCACCGTGATGCCGTCGATCCGCGCCAGGATCGCCGCCGTGCCGTCGGTGCTGCCGTCGTTCACCACCAGGATGTCGCGCTCGCCCACGGCCTGCACCGCACGCAGCACGCCTTCCACGGTGGCGGCGTTGTTGTACGTGGGCACCAGGACGCAGGCGCGCGTGCTGCTCATGCCGGCAGGGGCCCGAAGCCGCCCTTGATGCTGAAGACCGCGCGGTCGCCACAGCTTCCGCTGACGTCACACGTCACGCTGTCGCCTTCCTCGCCGGAGACACGAAGCGTGAGGTCGAGCACCGTGCCCGTGGATGGTTCCAACGGCGAGAGGAACTTGATGACGCGGCTGCTGCGCAGATGCACCGGCCGCCCCAGCCCGCGGCTCAGCAAGGCGCCGGCCAGCTGCACCATCGCCACACCGGGCATCACCGGCCGGCCCGGGAAGTGGCCCTGGAGGATCGGGTGCTGCTCGTTCATCACCGCGCGGGCCTGCCATCCGCGACCTTCGACCAAGGGGGCGAAGGTCTCCACGTGGAAGAGGCTGCGACAAACGGCGTCCATGGCGTCAAAGATCGGTGAAGGCCCCGGACGGAACGGGCTTGTCCACGAGCACCTCGCTGTATCGCACCACGGTGCGGTCCCCGTCGAGCTCCACGGTCTCCATGGTGCGCAGCTGGTGGCTGGCCCGGTCGAAGTGCAGCGTCATGCGTTGCACACGGCGCGCCATGGTCCCGGTGGGGGTGAGGTGGGCCACCAGCACGTCGGCGCCCAGTTCGTAGCGCGGTTTCATCTCCGGGCTCTCCAGCAGGCGCCCGCTCACCAGGTCCAGCACCAGCGCGTTGATGGAGGCGTACATGCGCTGCTCGGCGGCACCGAGGCGTTTCTCCGCACCGTTCTCCTTCACGCGCACCGCGCTTCCAGCGGTGAGGATGGTGAGCGGTGCCGCACCGTCCACGCTCCAGCGGAAGCGGTCGGGCCGCTCGTACACGAACCGACCGGGCTCGCTCACCGGCTCCTTCAGGGCACGCAGGTGCTTCTCCTGCACGAAGCGCGCCTGCACCGTGCGCAGTGCCCGCGTGGCCGCCAGCAGCCCTTTCACCTCGGCGTGATCGTTCCCGATGGGGGTGAGCTGTGCGCGCAGCAGCGGGCTCAGCAGCACGAGGAGGGCGGTGAGAAGGGCGCGCATGGGCTTGTCAGGCGAGGCCAAGGGACCGGTCCACACGGAGCAGCGGGATGCCGGCGGCACGGCAGCGGTCGATGATGGCACGGGTGGTGTCCACCACCGGGCCCACCGTGTCGTGCAGCACCACCACGGTGCCCTTGGGCCGCTCACCGAAGATCCACGAGAGCCTTTTCTCCGTGGTGCGGAAGGTGGTGTCGAACGGGCGCACGTCCCAGCCGATCACCCGCATGCCCGTACGGCGCACGGCCGCGGCCACGTTGGGCGAAGTGACCCCGAAGGGCGGTCGGAACCAGGAGGTGCGCATGCCGCTGGCGCGTTCGATGGCATCCACGCCGCGCAAGATCTGTTCCACGGCGCGTTCCTTCCCCAGGAACCCCCAGGCGACAGGATGGTCCATGCTGTGGCAGCCCACCAGGTGTCCCTCGTCCACCATGCGCTTCACCAGGTCGGGCCGCTGTTCCACCCGGCGGCCGATGCAGAAGAAGGCGGCCTGCACCCCTTCGGCCTTCAGCAGGTCCAGCAGGGCTGGCGTGTGCACCGGGTGCGGACCGTCGTCGTAGGTGAGCGCCAGCGTGCCGGGCCGCCCGGTGCGATGTGCGTGCAGGAAGAGGCCCAGCGCGTGGTCCATCGAGCCCCAGCCGATCAGCAGCAGGTGCATCGCGAGCAGCATGATGAAGGGCCACCACGGCCCGGAGCCCCACCAGGCATACGTCAGCAGCAGGGCGTGCACGGGCAGCAGTACGCGCAGCAGTTTGTGGTGCAGGCTCATCGTGCGAGGTGGATCAGCCCGTGCTGGTCCCCTTCGCGGTCCAGCACTTGCACGGCGGGTACGGCATCGGCCAGCGCCAGGGCCATGGCCACCGCCGGTGCGCTGTGGTGCAGCCCGGTGCGGTCCGCGTAAGGGGTGCCCTGTGCCGCCGCCTCGACGAGCGGGCCTTTCCACACCGCGGTGCCAGCGTCGGCCACCACCCGGTCGGCGGGGCCGGTCCGCACGTCCACCACACGTCCCAGCACCGGTCCTTCGGCACCGCCGAGCACAAGGAAGGCGGCGCCTTCCGCGGGCCGCACCGCGGGGCCGAAGCGCGCCGGGCCGCCGAGCTGCGCGAACAGATGATCCAGCAGGGGCAGGTGCTCGTCGCTGGCACCCACGAGCACGCGGTCGTCGGGCCGCCGTTCCAGGTGCATCACCGCGGCGAGGAGGGCCGCGTGGAAGCTCACGAAGCCCTGGCTGAAGGTGAGGTTGGGCCCCTGCGCCTTGAGGGCCAGCGCGAGCAGCCCGGCGACGGTGTTGTGCGTGCTGCGCATGAAGCTGGTGGGGGCCAGCAGCGACCCGGCGTTGCGTTCGATCTCCAACAGGAATTCCTGCGTGTCCGCCAGGCAGCCCAGGCCGGTGCCGTAGTAGATGCCGTCCGGGCGGTCCACGCCGGCCTCGGCGAGCGCCGCCAGCGCACAGGCCATGGCCCGGCGCACCGGGGCGATCATGCGGCGCGCCATCGGCTTGGGAAGCAGGTCCATGCCCGGCACCACGGCCTCCTGCCCGGATCCCGGACGCAGCGTGCAGTGGGCGGCGGCGCGGACGATCATGGTGTTGCGGTGAGGACCAGGGCGCTGTCGTTGCCGCCGAAGCCGAAGGAGGTGCTGAGCACGGTGCGCACGGTGGCCCGGCGTGGCACGCGGTCGGGCGCGCTGCGCATGCCTTCGATCGGCGTACCGGAGCGCAGGTTGGCCGGGATCAGCCCGTGCCGGATGCAGAGCACGCTGAACACCGCCTCCAGCGCACCTGCGGCCGCCAGCGTGTGCCCGGTGGCGCTCTTGGTGCTGGCGAAGGGCGGCACCGTGGCGAAGAGCCTTTCCATGGCCAGCTGCTCGGTGCTGTCGTTGTTGTCGGTGCCCGTGCCGTGCGCGTTGATCAGGTCCACCTGGTCAGGCGTCCGGCCCGCCTCGGCCAACGCTTCCTGCATGGCCCGGAACGGCCCGTCACCCTCGGGCGAAGTGGCCGTCTGGTGATGCGCATCGTTCGTGTTGGCCGCACCGGCGAGAAAGGCCAGCGGGGTGCGGCCCCGCGCCAGGGCATGGTCGGCGCGCTCCAGCACGAGGTAGGCCGCACCCTCGCCGAGGTTCATGCCGCCGCGGTCGGCGCTGAAGGGACGGCAGGGGGCGGGGTCCATCGCGCTCAACGCCCGGAAACCCTCGGTGGTGAAGCGGCACAGCGCATCGGCGCCTCCGGCGAGCACCACCTCGGCACGGCCCGAGCGGAGGAGCCAGGCCCCGAGCATCAACGCATTGGCACTGCTGGAGCAGGCGGTGCTGAGGGTGGTGACCCGACCGCGCAGCCCCAGATGCCGGGCCAGCAGGTGCGCATGGTGGCCCACCGCATGGCCCATGGCCCGGTCGATGCCGTCCAGGCCACCGGCCATCCAGCGCGTGGCGAAGGCTTCGCTGCGGTCCATGCCCCCCACGGTGCTCGCGCTCAGCAGGTCGATGTCCGCGCCGACGCCGAGGCCGGCATCCTGCAGTGCCTCGCGGGCCGCGATGAGCCCGAGCAGGACGGTGCGCGAGGGTTCGGCCTCCACGCCGGCCAGGGTGGCCAGGTCGGCGTTGGACGCTTTCACCTCCCCGAACCAGAGCTCAGGGAAGGGTAGCGGGAGATGGGCGAGGCGGCCGATGCCCGACCGGCCTTCGCGCAGGCCTTCAAGCTGGGCCGCAATGCCGGTCCCCAGTGCGGAGATCGCGCCGATCCCCGTGATGGCGACCGGCGTGGGCTTCACTTGCCGTGGCTCTGGATGAACTCCGCCATGGTGTTCACCGAGCGGAAGACGGCCTGCCCCTGTTTGGGGTCGGTGATCTTGATGCCGTAGTGGCGCTCCAGCAGCACGATCAGCTCCAGCGCGTCGATGGAATCCAATCCGAGGCCTTCGCCGAACAGCGCCTGGTCGTCGCCGATGTCCTCCACCTTCACCTCCTCGAGGTTGAGCTGTTCGATGATCTGGGCTTTGAGCTGCTGCTTGAGGGCCTGTGCGTCCATGGTCAGGGAGTGCTGGGGAATAGTGCCGTCGGGTGGTCGTCCGGGCCGAAGACCACGGCCTGGGCTTCGAAGCGGTCGGCGAAGATATCGGACCACAGGCAGACCAGCCACCGCACCCGGGGGTCGCGGCGCAGAAGACGGGCGGCCATCAGGGCTTCGGGCGCGTCGGGGGCTTCGGTCATCAGGCACAGCGAGGGGCCGTGCATGCCGTGGCGGATGGTGAGCTCGCCCACGCCGATGTTGGGCAGGGTGTACACGAACACGGCGGGGCTGGCCAGCCCGGTGGCCTGTCGCACCCGCCAGTGCTCCACGTCCGTGCCCAGGCATCCGCTGGCACCCAGGGCCAGCACGCCGGTGGCCTCGGTCAGGTCCGCACCGCGCTCCCGGGCCACACGCACCACGGGCTCGGCCACCAATACGGTGAGCTTGGCCGCCAGGTCCATCTTGTGGAACTTGGGATAGTCCATCGCCAGGGCCTGGTAACAGGTGCGCAAGGCCTCTTCGGGCGTGCCGCCGGGCGTGGCCAGGGGCGTGCCGTCCAGGGTGAAGGCCCCGGGCGCGAGACGGGCGTGGGCGATGGGCTTCATGCGTGCAGCAGGATGGCGGCGTTGCAACCG
Organism: Flavobacteriales bacterium; assembly: GCA_013360395.1. Taxonomy (GTDB): domain Bacteria; phylum Bacteroidota; class Bacteroidia; order Flavobacteriales_F; family PHOS-HE28; genus PHOS-HE28. Next base: position 1,392 of record JABWBQ010000010.1, on the reverse strand, counting down.
CCGAAGCCCGAGGAGGTCTTCAGCAGGATGCGCCCTGTCGTGGGGCGGTGCTCGTGGAGCACATCGATGCCCGGAAGGGTCGCCGAACCGGTGGCGCCGAGGCTGCGCAGCATCAGGCCCTGGCGCAAGGCATGCACCGCCACCAGCGACTCCAGCAGGCCGGCCGCGCCGAGCGTGTGGCCGAAGTAGCCCTTGTACGAGTTCACGGGGGCGTGCCCCAGGCCCAGGCGCGTGAAGGCGATGTGCTCCATGCCGTCGTTGTACACGCTGCCGGTGCCATGGGCGTTGACGTGCGTCACCGCCTGCGGGGCCAATGCGGCCTCGCGCAGGGCGGCCTCCACGGCGCGCACCAGGCCCTCCCCGGTGCGCGAGGGGCCCGAGATGTGGTTGGCGTCGTTGCCCATGGCACCGCCCAGGTAGGTGGCGATGGGCCCGTGGCGGAAGAGGCTGGCGTCGCGCGTCACCACCACCGAGGCGGCGGCTTCGCCCAGGGAGATGCCGTCGCGCGCATCGTCGAACTGCATGGCGGCACCATCGCGCTCGACGGCTGTGCGCTCGGCGGGCTGGAGGTGCGGGTGGTGCTGCCGCGGGACGCCGCCTTGCCGCGCCGGACCCAGGGCGATGGGGGGCCGGTGCGGCCGTGCTCGACGTCCGGGGGATCGGCCCGCCCTTAAGCGTCGCTTAAGACAGCTTTCTTACCGTGAACCTGCGCTCCTCGTAGGGGCGCTCGTCGGGTGCGCGGCGGCCCTGCGGCCGTCGTCGAGCGCTCGGCGTGACCTGGGAGCGGGGACGGGAAGATGTCATCGAACAAGGATTTCCATGCCGGCGAGCGCGCCCTGCAGCAGCGCTGGGGCACCGCATCGCTATGGGATGCGGCACGCCGGGAGCGGCTGCTGTGGGATCACCTCCCGGACTGGGTGCAGCCCCGGATCGCGGCGGCCCCGTTCTTCTTTCTCGCCACCAGCGATGCGACGGGGCGTTGCGACTGTTCCTTCAAGGGGGGCGGCCCCGGCCTGGTGCGCATCCTCGATGCGCGCCGCTTTGCATTTCCGGATTTCGACGGCAACGGCGCGTTCATGAGCCTGGGCAACCTGCAGCGGAACCCGCAGGTCGGCTGCCTGTTCATCGACTTCGGCGACGGCGCCCGCCTGCGCGTCAATGGCCGGGCGACGCTGCTCGAGGGCGAGGCAGCGGCCAGGCTCTTCCCCGGGCAGGACCGCGCCGTGGTGGTGGACGTGGAGCAGGTCGTGCCCAACTGCGCCCGCCACGTCCCCACTCTGCACCCCTGCACTGCCGACGCGCGGGGGGCCGCATGAAGATTCCCTACCGCATCGCCGCCAACGTCGAGTGGACCAGCAAGTGCAACGCCGCGTGCGCGATGTGTCCGCGCGA
>JABWBQ010000069.1 GCA_013360395.1 Flavobacteriales bacterium | reverse complement strand
CGCCGATGGTCGCATGCACCGCGTGGCGGCCCTGGATGCGCAGCACGCCCCGCGCCTCCATCCCCGCGCCGTCCACGAGTTCCACGGTGTCGCCGTCGCGCAGTCGCAGCACCCGCAGGGCATGGGCCGCCTCGTCCGCAGGCAGTTGGACCTCGGGCGCGTGCAGGCCGGTGCAGTGGAAGCGGTGCATCAGGATCGGTGCGGGCGCGGGCGTTCCCACCACCAAAGAAAGGCCAGGACAGCACCAAGGGCCACCACGAACAACGCGGATGACACGGCGGGTGTGAGGCCGAAGGACACCGGCACCTGCATGTCCGTCCACGCCCCGTCGCGGACCGCGGGCCACAGCCGGTCGCGCAAGGGCCGCAGCACCTCGGTGGGGAAGGCGTAGCCCACGGTGTTCTTCGCCGCCACGGCCATCCCAAGGCCCGTGAGCCCGAGCGCGGCCACGGGGAGGCGCATGCGGCGGTGTGCGGCCACCAGCGGCAGCCAGCGCCACGCCAGCAGCACGGCCACGGCCGTGAGGTGGCGGGGACCGAACGCCCAGCCGCCCCACCACATGCGGTAGCTGGCGATCACCACCAGCAGCAGCAGCGCCGCAGGCAGCACCGGGTCGTGGCGCCACACCTGGGACCGCCGCACGCCGGGCAGCCAGACCACCAGGCCGGCCACCAGCACGGGCATGTACACGAAGAGGCCGCGGTAGCCGCCGAAGGTGAGGCCCCACAGCGCGGACCACGACGGCAGGGCCAGGCCGAAGGAATCGTGCATGAAGGTGTAGTGCGCCTCGTGCTCGTAGCCTATGCTGAAGGGCGAGCCGGTGAGCACCGTGTTGTACGCCAGCAGCAGGGCCACCGCAGGGATGCCGCCCGCGAGGAAGCGCACCACGGTGCGCACCCGCCGGTCCCACGTGCCTTCGCCCCAGAGCGGCCGCAAGGCCCACCAGCCGCCCAGCACGGCCAGGGGGTATTCGCACAGCACCGCAGCCCCGCACCACAGCCCGGCGAGGAAGGGCCGTTCGTCCTCCACGGCCATCAGGGCCAGCAGGGCGAAGAGCGCGCCGGTGAGATGCGCATTGAAGCTGCCGCTGTACACCAGCAGGAAGGAGCCCAGGAAGGCCACGGCCGTCAGCAGAGCGGGGGAGAAGGTGCCCGCGGTGCGGCGAAGCCGCCGCCAGCACAGCGTGATGATCAGCGCCAGCGGCAGGCTGCCGCACAGGAACCCGCCCAGCATCAGCAACTGCGGGGTCAGCAGCCCGTCCGGCCCGGGGGCCACCGCGCCGGTGGCCACCAGCACCGCGTAGCAGGGCGCCACCAGCAGGGCGGGCAAGGGGGCCTTGTCGCTGTAGTGGCGCCCGTCGATCAGCGACTTGTCCTGCGTGTGCGTGTGGTACGGGTCGATGCACAGGCTGCGGTGCTCCACCAGGGCGGCCACCATCGCCGCGCGGCTCATGGTGTTGTCGTTCGGTCCGCGGTCCAGATGCCAACTGCAAAGCAGCAGCATCAGCAGGAACAACAGGGTGGTGGACCGCCCACCGCCCCGACCGGCCGTGCTCATTGGCGCTTGAAGTCCAGCTTCCAGAAGTGGAAGTCGGGGCTGTGCAGGTCCACTTTGAAGCCGGTCACCTTGTGGTCGGCATCGAAGTGGAAGGTGATGTATCCCGGCTCCAGGAAGGGGTCGGCGTGCTCCCAGCGGAAGGTGTCGAAGTGCCAGTGGGTGAGGGTGCCGGTCAGCAGGTCGGCCGCCGGCGCGAACGTGAGCCGCAGGGCGCCGTTCACCTCGGCGATCGTGGCCGCACCGTACACCTTGTCGTTGTAGGCCCCGGCGTAACCCGGGAGCGGAAGGGAGGGTTTGGTCTTCGCCACCCGCGCGGCGGTGCGGTCGGCCACACGCCGGGCGTCGCGTTCCTTGCGCTTGGCCACCCGCGGCATCATGTCGCCCACGGGATCGGCCTTGCCGTCGCCGAGCCAGGCGTCCAGCAGCTTCTGCGTGGCGGCGAACACGCTGTACGTCTCGCCGTTGCCCAGGGCGATCACGGCCAGGTCCTGGTCGGGCACCACCGCGTGGTTCAGGATGAAGCCCGGCATGCCCCCGCTGTGCGTGATCACTGCGTGCCCGTTGAAGTCCTCCAGGAACCAGCCGAGCCCGGCACCCTCGGTGCCCATGGGCCGGTGGCTGCTGGTGATGGTGCGGAAGCTGGCCTCGCTCAGGAAGGGCTTGCCGTCCACCTTGCCCTCATCGGCCCACATGGCGTCCCACCGGGCCAGGTCGGTCACGCAGCTGTTCACCCCGCAGGCGCCATCGGCCCCGCGCAACGCCTGGTACGCCATGCTGCGCTGCGGGGCGGCCGGGTCCTGTCCCTTGCGCACATGCGGCAGCGCCACGTCCGTGAAGCGCGCGAGGTCGGCGGTCTCCACCGTGGTGCGCGTCATGCCCAGCGGCTGGATGATCCGTGCGGTCAGGAACGCATCCCACGTCATGCCGCTCACCGCCTCGATCAGCTGCGCGGCGGCGATGAACATCAGGTTGCTGTACCCGAAGGCATCGCGGAACGGCAGGGTGAAGGGCTCGCGGGCGTGATGCTCCAGGATGGTGCGCTGGTCGTACTGCGTGCCGTACCACAGCAGGTCGCCGTCGAAAGTGATCCAGCCGCTGCGATGGCACAGCAGGTCCTTCACCAGCATGTGCTCCGTGACGTACGCATCGGGCGTGCGGAACCAGGGCAGGTGCTTCACCACCGGGTCGTCCCAGTCCAGTTTGCCCTCGTCCACGAGCAGACCCACCGCGCAGGCGGTGAAGGCCTTGCTGATGCTGGCCATGTAGAAGATGCTGTTCGGCGTCACCGGATCGGCCTTGGCCAGGTCGAGCTTGCCGTAGCCCTTGCTCCACACCAGCTGGCCGTCCTTCACCACCCCCACGGCCAGGCCGGGTTGGTCGAACTTGGCGACGGCATCGGCCAGGTAGGCGTCCAGCGCCACGAGGTCGGGTTGGGCGAACGCGCCGCCGGAGCACAGCGCGGTGAACAGCAGCAGGAGGGTGGGGCGGAGCTTCATGGTGCGAAGGTGCACAGAACCGGCAGCACACCATCCCGGCGCATGTCCGGTCGCCGCGGTCCGCGGGGTATCTTCGGGGCAAACCCGTTCCCCATGCACCGCCATGCCTTCCTCCTCGCGGGCCTCGTGCTTGCGATACCTCCCGTCCATGCCCAACAGGCGCCCTCCACGGCGGGCACCATCTGGCACGTGAAGGCCATCCTGCCCCAGGGCCGCACGCTGGACGTGAAGGCGTTCGACCCGGCGGGCCGGCAGCACGATGTGAAGGCCATCGAGCACGGCGATGCGCACCTGCTGGATGTCAAGGCGCTCGATGGCGGCACCCTGGTGCCCGTCAAGGTGATCGCCAACGACGATGCCTTCGCACCCGTGAAGGCCATCGGGCCCGACGGAAAGCTGTGGGACATCAAGGCCCTGACGCCTGAAGGGACACGGCTCGACGTGAAGGGCGTGGCGCACAGCGGCCGCATCATCCACATCAAGGCCATCGGCACGGACGGGGCGGTCCTTGGGGTGAAGGCGATCCATCCCGATGGTCACATGTACGATGTGAAGGGCATCCGCACCAACGACGCCGCGGTGGAGGCGGAGGTGAACGGCGTGGCGGTGGCGGCCCATATCAAGGCCCTGCCCCAGGTGGGCGGCGATGCCCAGGACCTGGTCTGGAACGTGAAGGCCATCGGGCGCGACGGCCATTTCATCGACCTCAAGGCGCTCGACAAGGCCGGCAACATCCATCCGGTGAAGGCTTTCTACCAGGATGGCAACGCGCAGTTCATGGATGTGAAGGCCATGGTGGACCGGAAGCTGCTGGCGGTGAAGGTGCTGGTGAGCGACGATAAGCTGATGCCGGTGAAGGCCATCGGCGCCGACGGCACCATCTTCGATGTGAAGGCCATCCTGCCGGACAAGACCATCCTGGACGTGAAGGGGGTGGCGCAGGAGGGCAACATCATCCACATCAAGGCCATCGCGCCGGATGGCGGCCATCTGGGCGTGAAGGCGATCAGCCCGCACGGCGAACTGCGCGACATCAAGGGGGTGAAGTTCACCGAGGGAACGCTGGAGACCGTGGTGAACGGGGTGCAGGTGCGGGCCCACATCAAGGCGCTGCCCCAGCTTCCGTAGAGGTTATCAAAAGCACCCTTCGGGCTGTGCGAGGGTCTTTCGCACCCATGCTTCGTTGTGAAAAGCCTTATACCACTTCGCACTAAGGAGTAGGCCGATCTGCTCGGTCTTTTTCCACTTGACTTCTCTGCGGTCCACGCCTTCGGCGTTGCAACGACCCCGTCGTATCGTCCAGTGAAAAAATCCCTTCGCACCTCTAGCCTACGCCTTAATGCGAAATGGTATTACAGCGCTACCGCCCATGCGCGGTTCTCAGGCCTCGCCTGGACGCGAAACACCTCTCGCTCGCTTCCGAAAGCATTTTTGAGGTAGCCTCAAGGGCGGTCGCGTTGCAGGCGTCGGGAGGGCGGCAACCCTTATCCGGGGCCCATGCCTCCGGCCGGTCCTTCGGGCTCCACCTTGGCGCCCTTGAGCTCGGTGTTGGCATCCACGCCATCGAGCACCTCCAGGTTGATGCCGTCGCTGAGGCCGGTGCGGATGTACGTGCGTTGCCAGGCTTCCTCGCCCTGGCCGCCCGGCTTGCGCACGAACACGAAGGCGCTGTCGCCCTTGTCGTTGAACTCCACGATGCTCTCGGGCACGGTGAGCACGCTGTCCCGCCGCTCCAGCACGATGTCGGCATTGGCGCTGTAGCCGCTGCGCAGGCTCTGGCCCTCCTTGAGCTTCACGGCCGCGCGGATCTCGAACTGGATGGCGCCGTTCTCCTCCACCCCCTTGGGTGCGATGTACTCCAGGTCGGCGTCCCACCGGGCGTTCTCGATGGCGCCCACGGTGAGCACCACTGGCATGCCGAGCTTCACCTTGCCCACCTCGCTCTCGTCCACCTTGCCCTGGAAGATCAGGTCGTTCATGTCGGCGATGGCGGCGATGGTGGTGCCCTCATTGAAGTTGTTGCGCTCGATCACGCTGTTGCCCTCCTTCACGGGCACGTCCAGCACCATGCCGTCGATGGTGCTGCGCACCACGGTGTTGCCTGCGCTGCTGCGGCTGATGCCGTCGCGCACCACCTGCAGGGCCTCGCGGGCCGCGGCCACCTCCTGGTCGGCGTTCTTGAGGGCCACGTCGAAGGTCTGCATCTCGGCGGCGCTGATCACGCCCTTGTCGGCCAGCGGTTTGTTGCGGTCGAAGTTGAGCCGTGCGTTCTGCTGTGCGATCTCGGCGTTGCGCACCCGGTTCTCCGCGTTGCTCAGGCTCAGCATGTCGGGCACGATCTTGATCTTGGCCAGCGGCTGGTCGCGTTTCACCTCGTCGCCGGCCTCCACGAACAGCTCGGCGATGATGCCGCTCACCACGGGCTTGATCAGGATCTCCTTGCGCGGCACCATCTTGCCGTTGGCCACGGTCTTCTTCACCACGTTGTTGCGCGCGGGCTTCTCGACCTTGAACTCGTCGGGGCGGCTGGCGCTCTTCCGGTAGAGGAAGTACATGGTCCACACGAAGAGGACGGCCAGGCCGGAGAAGAGCAGGTACTTGAGGATCTTTTTCATGGGTCCGCTGTGTTCTGTCGGGTGGGTGGGGCAGGGGTCATTCGGCGCGTAACGCGTCCACGGCCTTGATGGCGAGCGCGCGGCGGGCGGGCAGCAGCCCTGCCAGGAGGCCGCTGGCGATCAGCACGGCGAAGGCCACCAGGGCCACGAAGAGGTCCACGCCGGGGTTCTTGAAGAAATCGGACTCGCCGGCCGCCGAACGCACGGCCTCCAGCACGCCCACGCCCGCCAGCAGTCCGAAGTAGCCCGCGATGAGGGTGAGGGTGAGGGCCTCCTGCACGATCTGCCCGGTGATGTTGCGCGGGGTGGCCCCCAGGCTGCGCCTGATGCCGATCTCCTTGGTGCGCTCCTGGATGCTCACCAGCATGATGTTGCCGATGCCGATGGCGCCCGCCAGCAGTGTGCAGATGCCCACGAACCAGCTCAGGCCGCCGATGCCCAGGAAAAGGCCGTTCATCATGCCGTAGAACTCCTGCATGTTCCAGCTGCCGAACGCGCTCTCGTCGGTGGGGTCCACCCGGTGCTTGCGCGCCATCAGCAACCGCACCTGCCGCTCCACCCCGCCCACGTCCACCCCCGGCTCGGCCACCAGCGTGAACCAATGGACCTCGTTCAAGGCGTTGAAGGCCTTCTGGAAGGTGGTGAAGGGCACGTAGATCTTCGCATCGGGGTTGTCGCCCATCTCGGCGCTGCTCTTCTTCTTGCTCACCCCCACCACCTGGAAGTACACCCCGCTGATCTTGATGTACCGGCCGATGGGGTCCTCGGGCTTGAACAACTGGTCCACCACGTCCTGCCCGATCACCGCCACCTTGCGCTCCTCGCGCAGGTCGGCATGGTTCAGGAACCGCCCCTGCGGAAGGCGCACGGCCTCCACCTGGATCACCTCGGGCTCGGAGCCGTACACGCTGAAGGCGCCCACCTTGCTGCCGTAGCTCACGTTGTTGCCGCTGCGCCAGCCGCCCAGCTGCAGCTGCGGCGAACACACGGCGATGCCCGGCACGTTGTTGCGGATGATGGCGATGTCCCCGTTGTCGAAGGTGAACCGGCGGCCCTTCTGGAAGCCCGCGAACGGCTTGGTGGTGGGCATGGTCCACAGGAAGCAGCTGTTGGTGGCGAAGCCCTCGAAGCCGCCCAGCACGGCGTTCTTCAACCCGTTGCCCATGCCCAGCATCACCACCAGCATGAAGATGCCCCAGCCCACCCCGAACATGGTGAGGAAGCTGCGCAGCTTGTTCCTGCTCAGCGTGTTCCAGATCTCGCCCCAGCGGTCGTTGTCGAACATGGCACTACTCCTCGCGGAGGGCTTCGATGGGACGGATGGCGGCGGCGCGGCGCGCGGGGATGAAACCGGCCAGCGCACCGGCGATGATCAGGGCTGTCAGGGCCGTGACGGCCACGTCGATCCGGATGGTGGGGTCGCGGAAGAACTCGCTGCCCGGCACAACGCTGGCGATGCCCTCCATGAGGAGGACGCCCAGCACCAGCCCGGCCCAGCCCGCCACGCCGGTGATGAAGACGGATTCGAGCAGCACCTGACCCACCACGTTGGCCGGGGTGGCGCCCAGGGCTTTGCGGATGCCGATCTCCCGCGTGCGCTCCTTCACCACGATCAGCATGATGTTGCTCACCCCCACGATGCCCGCGATCAACGAGCCGATGCCCACGAACCAGAGGAATGAGGTGATGCCCCCGAAGATGCTGTTCATGGTGCCCACGTTCTCCACGTTGTTGTTCACCCACAACGCACGCTCGTCCGTGGGGTCGAAGTCGTGCCGCCGCGCCAGGGTGTGGACGGCCCGCTGCTCGGCCCGCTTGGCCCCCGCGATGCTCGCATCGGCGAAACTGAAGGTGATGTCGTCCACGATACCTTTCGCATTGAACACCTTCTGTGCGGCGCTCAGCGGGATGTACACCGGACTGCGTTCACCACGCTCCGGTCCGCCGGTCTCGTATTCGTACAGCCCCACCACCTCGAAGGGGATGCCGTTCACGTTCACCCACTTGTGCAGCGGGTCCTCCTTCCTGAACAGCTCGGTGCGGCAGTCCCCGGCGATGACGATCACCTTGCGGTCCTGCACTTCGTCCACCTCGTTGATGAACCTTCCGGAGATGATCCGTTGATGCTGCAGATGCTGGTGCGCCGGCTGGATGCCGCGAATGCTGTAGCTGCCCGAGTTCATGCCGTATTGCAGCTTGCTCTGCCCGCGCCACACGCTGTACTGGCCGCTGATGTGCTGGATGCCGGGGATGGCGTTCCGCAACGCTTCGATGTCCGCATCCTCCAGCTCGATGGTCCGGTTGGGGGGCAGCCCCTTCCACGGCTTGCTGGTCTCGTTGCCGAAGATGCGGATGCTGTTGGTGGCCGTGTTGCGGAAGTTGTAGCTGAACCCGTTGCGCAGGCCCGCCCCGGCGCCCAGCAGGATGATGAGCATGAAGATGCCCCAGAACACCGCGAAGCCCGTGAGCACCGCCCGCAGCTTGTTCTTGCCGATGCTGTCCAGCACCTCGGCCCACTTCTCCCTATCGAACATCGCCTTCCGGTTTGCGCACCGCCCGCACCCCGTCCATGCTCGTGCTCAGGCTCTGCGGGTCCAGATGGGCGTTCTCGATCAGCCCGTCGCGCAGGTAGATCACGCGGTGGGTGGCGGCGGCCACGTCACGCTCGTGCGTCACGATCACCACGGTCTTGCCCAGGTCCCGGTTCACCTCGGTGAGCAGGGCCATCACTTCCTGGCTGGTCCTGCTGTCCAGGGCGCCCGTGGGCTCGTCGGCCAGGATGATCTTGGGGTCGCTGATCAGGGCCCGCGCGATGGCCACGCGCTGCTTCTGCCCGCCGCTCAGCTCGTTGGGCATGTGGTGCGCCCACTCGCGCAGGCCCACCCGCTCCAGCATCCCCAGTGCCAGTTCGTTGCGCCGCCGCCGGCGCACCCCCTGGTAGTACAGCGGCAGCGCCACATTCTCCATGGCGTTCTTGAAGGCGATCAGGTTGAAGCTCTGGAACACGAAGCCGATGTACTTGCTGCGCAACAGCGCGTTCTCGGTCTCGCTCTGCCCGTTGATCGGCAGGCCGTCCAGCCGGTACTCCCCGGCGTCGTACGTGTCCAGGATGCCGATGATGTTCAGCATGGTGCTCTTGCCCGAGCCCGAACTGCCCATGATGCTCACCAGCTCTCCCGCGCCGATCTGCAGGTCGATGCCCTTGAGCACCGACAGCACGTTGGTGCCGGTGCGGTACGCCTTGTGGATGCCCTTCAGGGAGATCATCGGCCCGAAGGTACCGGAACGCCCTCCGCAGGCCGGGGGCCTTACACGAACGGTGACGGCCGGGGAGGAACGGCGGACGGCCTTTTCCGGCACGCCGTTGGTGGAAGGCCCGCACCGGCCTATTTTAGCCGGATACGATCCCGATGACCATGACCCGCCCGCTCCTGCTCGCCACCGCCCTGCTCACCGCCTGCGCCCTCCACGCCCAGAAGGTCGATCCGCGGCACACCAACTTCTACCGCGTGCCTGCTCCGGTGGAGAACGAGGTGATCCGCATCGAATTCAAGGACCCCGTGGCCCAGCTGGCGATGTGCAAGGTACGTGTGGAGCTCACCAACAAGACGTCGGACATCCTGATCATCAAAGCATCGGAGATCGTGTTCACGGTGGGCGGCGCCACGTACAGTCCCAAGGACCGCGACTTCGTGATCCGCCCCAACGACCGCATCAACCGCACCCTGGAGATCACCGGCGGCAACATGCACCACGACGCCTTCAGCGTGAAATTCGGCGGCGCCAACCGGCTGTCGCGCAGCGAAGGCGCGCTGAAGGTGCCCGACTTCGACGTGCCCCCCAGCAAGAACAGCTTCACGGCGGGCAACTTCGAGGTGAACCTGGTCAACATGGACAAGGAGACGGCCAAGACGGCCCTCAAGTTCAAGGTGGTGTACCGTGGAAGCAAGGTGGCCCTGGTGGATCCCAGCCGCACGGCCCTGCGCATCGAGTCGGGCCAGGAGTTCGCCAACGCCAGCAGCAAGAGCAAGGAGGTGATCCTGCAGCAGGGCGAGGACGATGCCTTCACCGTCTATGGCGAGATCCCGGGCAAGATCGTGGACATGCAGTTCGCCAACATGAAGCTGGTGTGGAACGACGCCTTCCGCGAGGTGACGCCCAAGCCGTTCAAGATCGGCACGGTGGACTTCACCATCGATCCGGGGCTCACCGAGGGGAAGAACCGCTAGCGCGTCGTACACCGGACCGCCCGGTCAGGATGGCCACACCGGCAGGTGGGCGGCACCACCGGCCTGGGCCTGGACGCGGTAGGCCGTCACCAGCAACAGCAGCAGGGCCAGGGCCACCACCAGGCAGGCCCAGATCGCCACGTCGAAGATCCGTGCGACAAGTCGGCTTCGGTCCATCGTGCGTCCGCCATGCCCGGCGACGTCCCGAAGCAGGGCACGTGGCCGTCCGTTCACAAGGGAAGTCGAGGGAGCGGGCCTGCGACCGAGTGAACGGCGCGCGTCAGCACCCCAGCGCCCGCATCACCTCCTCGCGTTTGCGGCGGCTCATCTCCACCCGCGCACCGCTGCCGAGCACCACGTGCCCGTCGTCCAGGTGCGTCACGTGGGCCTTGTTCACCAGGGCGCTGCGGTGAACCCGGAGGAACCCGAGCGGTGCCAGCATGTCCTCGTAATCCTTCAGGGTGCGTGCGCTCACGAAGCGACGCCCGTCCACGGTGTGCAGCTGGGTGTAATTGTCGTCCGCGGTGCAGTGGCTCAGCTCGGCGGGGGCCACGAAATAGGTACGGTCGCCGGTGGTGAGCGTGAGCTTGAGGTGCTGTTCGTCGCGCTGACGGATGTTCTCCAGGAACTGCCGCTGCAGGGTGGCGCGGTCGCCATCCGGGTGTTTGCTCCGGTAGCGCCTCAGCGCCTCGGCGAGCTCATCGGGCTGCACGGGTTTCAGCAGGTAGTCCAGCGCGCTGAAGCGGATGGCCTGGATGGCGTAGCGCTGGAAGCCGGTGCAGAAGATCACCTCGAAGGGCCAGCTGCCCAACCGTTGCAGCAGGTCGAAACCGCTGCCGCCCGGCATCTCCACGTCCAGGAACAGGAGGTCGGGTCCGCGGTCGCGGATGTTCCGGGCCGCCTGGTCGATGTCGCCGGCCTCGCCCACGACCTCCACTTCGGGATGGGCCGTCAGCAGACCCCGCAGGTAGGTGCGGTTGCCGGCATCGTCGTCCACGAGCAAGGCGCTGATCATCGCAGGTTCCCTGGTCGCAAGATAGGGGGGGCGGGACCGGCCATGAGGCGCCGCAGGGTCGCGTGCGGTCCGCCGCCGGGTTCAGCCAAGCCGCACCGTCACCCTGGTGCCGGCCGCAAGCCCGTCGGCATCCCGCAGGTCCTCCACCTGGATCGCGCCCGCATCGCCCAGGCGTCGGAAGAGGAGCTTTAACCGCTCGCCGGTGAGCTGCATGCCCAGGGACCGGTGGCCCTGTTCGCGGCCCGCATGGTCCCTCGCGGCCTGCGCCCTGCCCACGCCGTTGTCGGTGATGGTGCAGCGGATGGCCTCACCATCGGGCACGAACCGCACGGCGATCGAGCGCCCGCCCTCCTTGTGTGCCAGGCCGTGCCAGATGGCGTTCTCCACGAAGGGCTGCACGAGCAACGCCGGCACGTCGGCATCGCCGTCCAGCAAGGTGCGGTCGGCCTCCACCGTGTAGTGCAGGTCGGGCATCCGCGCGGCCTCCAGCTTCAGGTATTGCCGCAGGAAGTCGAGCTCCTCGGCGATCCCGACGCGGTCGTTCACGCTGTGGTCCAGCACCATGCGCAGCAGCCGGGCGAAGCCCTGCAGGTAGGCCAGGGCCTCCACCTGTTGTCCGACCTGGGTCATGCGGGCGGCGCTGTTGAGGCAGTTGTAGATGAAGTGGGGGTTCATCTGGCTGCGCAGGAGCTTCATCGCCAGCAGGTCGTTGATCTCGCGGATCTCGGCGTTGCTGCCGGCCAGCTGCGCGTTCAGTTCCTCCAGCGCGCGGGCGTGGCGGCGCTTCTGCAGGAAGTTGCGCAGCAGGAGCAAGGCGGCCAGCAGCACCAGCACCGCCACGGCGATGATGGCTTTCATGCGCACCTCGCCGCTGCGCAGCCGTGCGGCCTGCTCGCTGTTCTCGGCGCGCAGGATGGCGTTGTCCTTCTCTTTGCGGGCGCTCTCGAACTCGGTGCGAAGCCGCGCGAGCTCGCGCTGCGTATCGGCCCCCTGCAGGCTGTCCTTGAGCGCGGCATGCCGCTCACACAGGGCGAAGGTGCCCAGGGCATCACCCTGCATGCTCGCCAGGCGGGCGCGCGCCAGCAGGAACTCCAGGACCAGCTGGCGGTCCCCGATGCCCGCGGCCAGGGAATCGCCCCGGCGCAGGTGCGTTCGTGCGGCCGCGATGCGTCCTTCGCGCAGCTCGATGTCGCCGATGCGTCGCAGCACGTACGCCATGTCGGTGGGGCTGTCGACGGCCTCGTAGCGTTCCAATGCGGCCGCGTAGTGGTGCAGGGCAAGCGCGGCGTCGCGGGCACTGGCCAGGTCGCCCAGGTTCTCCTCCACGATGCCCATGCCCAGCTGGTCGTGGATCGACCGGAAGATCACGGCGGCCTGCCCGAAGCGCTCCACTGCCGCCAGCGTGTCGCCGGTATCGCGCAGGGTGTTGGCCAGGGCCGTCAGGCAGTTGGCCTCGGCGTTGCGGCGGCCCAGGGCGCGCTCCAAGGCCAGCGACCGCTCCAGGTATTCGCGCGAACGCGCGTGCTCGCCGACCTTGCGGCAGGCCACCCCGATGGAGTAGAGGAGCTTGGCGGTGCTGGCCGTGTCGCGGGCGGCCTCGCTCTGTTCCAGGGCCTGGTGGAAGAGCTTCAGCGCACCCACGCTGTCGCCCCGCTTGTCGGCCACCCACCCCAGGTTGCTCAGCGTCACGTTGACATAGGCCGGCACGCCCATCCGCTGGAAGATGCCCAGGGCGATGTGCAACAGCGAATCGGCGCGGTCCAGGCGGCCCTGCTCGGCCGCGAGCCAGCCCAGGTTGTTGTGCGCATCGCCCAGCGCCTTCGGATGCTGGATGCGCCGGGCGAGGACCAGGGCCTGTTCGCCCACCAGCCGGGCGCTGTCGGGATCGGAACGGATCAGGTTGAAGCAGATGCGCGCCAGCGCATCGGCGCGGGCCGTGTCGTCCCGGGCCGCCCGCAGGTCCGCCCGCAGGCCCGGCACCAGCGAAGCATCCTGGGCGGTGACGCAACAGGCCGCCCAGAGGGCGGGGAGCAGCAGCAGGGCTCGCATGGTCTCCCAAATGAAAAAGCCATCCGAAGATGGCTCTTTCCAGCGGTCCGGACGGGACTCGAACCCGCGACCTCCGACGTGACAGGCCGGCATTCTAACCAGCTGAACTACCGGACCGGCTGACCGCGCCTTTCGGCGAAGCGGGTGCAAATGTACAGCCCCGGGGCAAGTTTGCAAGGGCCATCGCCAAAGCTCAATAGAGACGCGAGCGTTTCGTGAGGAACTCCAGCAGTACCGGGCCGAAGCCTGCGTTGATGTCGGCCTCCACCAGGTCGATCCGGTACTGCCCGCAGCGCAGCTTCAACCGGTGCCAGCGTTCGGCCACGGCCTGGCGGTAGCCTTCCCGCACCTCGGCGGCATGCGCCTTCACCTGTGCCCCGGTCTCCACGTCCACGAAGGTGTAGGGCCGGTCCTGCAGGTCCAGCTCCAGCTCACGCCGGCGGTCCACCACGTGGAACACGATGAGGTCGTGTTTGTTGAAACGCAGGTGCTGCAAGGCATCGAACACCTCCTCCTCGCGCCCCGCATCCTCCAGCATGTCGCTCAGCACCACCACCAGGCTGCGGCGGTGGGCCCGCCGTGCGATGTCGTGCAGGGCCTCCACCAGGCCGGTGCGATGGCCGCGGGCCGGCGCATCGGCCGTCAACAGCCGTTCCAGGTGCTGGGTGAGGTGGCGCAGGTGCACCGCGTTGCTGCGGGCCTCCTCGGCCAGGTCCACCGCGTCACGGAACACGGTGAGCCCCACCGCGTCGCGCTGCTTGCGCAGCAGCTGGATGAAGGCCGCGGCCGCATGCACGGCGAATTCCACCTTGTTGAACGCCTGCGCCTCACCCCGGACCGGGAAGTACATGGAGGAGGAGGCGTCCAGCACCAACTGGCAGCGCAGGTTGGTCTCCTCCTCGTACCGCTTCACGAACAGCTTGTCCGTGCGGGCGTAGAGCTTCCAATCCAGGTGCCGCGTGCTCTCGCCGCTGTTGTACGCCCGATGCTCGGCGAACTCCACACTGAACCCGTGGAACGGGCTCTTGTGCAGGCCCGCCAGAAAGCCCTCCACCACCTGCCGGGCTTTGAACTCCAGGGCGCTGAGGGCTTGGATGTGCTGCTGTGCGATGGGCATCCGCTCACAAAGAACGACAAGCCCCCCGATACGTCGGGAGGCTTGTCCGGTACACGATCGAAGCGCCGGTCAGGCCAGCTGCCCCTGCAACTTGCCCGCCAGGGTCGCCTTGGGCACGGCGCCCACGCTGCGGTCCACCACTTCGCCGTTCTTGATGAACAGGATGGTGGGGATGCTGCGGATGCCGTATTTCATGGCCACCTGCGGGTTGTTGTCCACGTTGACCTTGCCGATCACGGCCTTGCCTTCGTAGTCCTTGGCGAGTTCCTCCACCACCGGGCCCACCATGCGGCAGGGACCGCACCATTCCGCCCAGAAGTCGACCATCACGGGCTTGTCGCTCTTCAGTACCAGTTCTTCGAAGTTGCTGTCGGTGAATTCGAGTGCCATGTTCTTTCGCTGTGGACGACACGCGTCCGGGTTTGTGTGTTGTTCCTCCCTTTCCTACGCCGCAAGTTGGGGACTTTGTTCCGGGCTGGTGCGTTGTCGGGCCCACGCCTTTCCACCGGCGGCCGTGCAAAGGTACCCCGGTCCCCCAAGTTCCTTGCCATGGAAACAAAACGGACGGAAAGGCAGGATCCCAAGCGAGCGGGGCGGCGGGACCTTGGCGGTGATGAGCGGTGGTGGCCGTCGGCAGGGCGGTTCGGGCCCCGGTGATCGACTGTCAGCCTGTCCGCCGGGCGGACCTGTAGGAAGCTGCCCGGCCTGCTTCCACCGTTCGGATCGATGCGGGCGGGTGCCGTGCTTGATCGGGAGGGCGGACCACCCCCGAGGGATCCCGATCCTCGGGGCGGATCTGGTCAGTTCAGGGCGTAGTCCACATCGCCCAGCCGCTCGATGGCCCGGAGGAGGTCCTCGCTCACGGCCACCGAAAGGCCCTTGCTGGGGACCTCCACGGCCAGGTTCTCTTTCTGGCTGACGATCTGGAAGTTCACCTTGCACTTGCCGGGGCTGGCCTTCAGCAGGGCGCCCAGCTCGGTGGCCAGGGGGGCGTTCACACGTTCGGCCTCCAGCTTCAGGTTCAGCTTGGTGAAGTACTTGTCGCGCACGTCGCTCAGCAGGTCCATGCCGGCGATCTTGAACTCGAGCTGGCCCTCATCGCGGCCCCAGGTGCGGGCGTTGGCCCGGCCCTTCACGAAGAGCAGGGTGCCCACCTGCAGGTACAGCTTGTACTTGAGGTAGTCCTCGCTGAAGAGCATGAACTCGTGCGTTCCGTGGTGGTCCTCCAGGCTGAAGCTGCCGAAGGGTTTGCCGCTCTTGGCGATGCGGTGCTCGGCCTTGGTGACGATGCCGGCGAAGGCGACCTCGCGTCCCACCAGCTTGTCGAGCTCCTTGAGGTCGGGCAGCGTGGTGTTGCACAGGTGCTTCACCTCCAGCCGGTGGTCGTCCAGGGGGTGGCCGCTGAGGTAGAAGCCGATCACATCCTTCTCGTAGTGCAGCTTCTCGAGGGCGCTCCAGCCGTCCACCTGCGGCAGGGGCGGCTCGGGGATCGCGGCGGCGCCCTCGGCCAGGTCGAACATGCTCACCTGGGCGCTGTCCGTGCCGTCCTGGTGCTGCTGGCCGTAACGCATCAGCGTTTCAAGCCAGGTGGGCTTGCCCTCGCCGGTGGTGTGGAAGAAGTGGGCGCGCTGGACCTTGAGCGAATCGAAGGCGCCGGCGTAGGCCAGGCTCTCCATGGCCTTGCGGTTGGCGGCGCGCAGGTCCGTGCGGCGCACCAGGTCGTGGATGTTCCGGAACGGGCCGTTGGCCTCGCGCTCGCCCACGAGGGCCGCCACCGCCGCCTCGCCCACACCCTTCACCGCGCCCAGGCCGAAGCGCACCTGCCCCTGCCGGTTCACGCTGAACTGCAGCTGGCTCTCGTTCACATCGGGGCCCAGCACCGGGATGCCCATGCGCCGGCACTCCTCCATGAAGAAGGTGATCTTGTCGATCTGCCCGCCCGAGTGGGTGAGCACGCTGGCCATGTATTCCGGAGCATGGTTCGCCTTCAGCCAGGCGGTCTGGTAGGCCACGAAGGCGTAGCAGGTGCTGTGGCTCTTGTTGAAGGCGTACTGCGCGAAGGCCTCCCAATCGGTCCAAACCTTTTCGCACACCTTGGCGTCATAGCCGCGCTCGGCGGTGCCGGCCAGGAACTTGCCCTTCATCTTGTCCAACGTGGCACGGTCCTTCTTGCCCATGGCCTTGCGCAGCACGTCGGCATCGCCCTTGGTGAAGCCCGCGAGCTTCTGCGAGAGCAGCATCACCTGCTCCTGGTACACGGTGACGCCGTAGGTCTCCTTCAGGAGCTCCTCCATCTCGGGCAGGTCGTACACGATGGCTTCCTGACCGTGTTTGCGTTTGATGAAGGTGGGGATGTAATCGATCGGCCCCGGGCGGTACAGGGCGTTCATGGCGATGAGGTCGCCGAACTGGTCGGCCTTCAGTTCGCGCAGGTGCTTCTGCATGCCCGCGCTTTCGAACTGGAAGGTGCCGTTGGTCTCGGCGCGCTGGTACAAGGCGAAGGTCTTGGGGTCGTCCAGCGGGATGTCGTCGATGGCGATGTCCAGCCCGTGGTTGGCCTTGATCATGCGCAGCGCATCGCGGATGATGGTGAGGGTCTTCAGGCCCAGGAAGTCCATCTTGATCACGCCGGCGTCCTCGATCACCTTGCCGTCGTATTGTGTGAGCAGCAGGGGGCTTTCCTTGCTGGTGCACACGGGGATGATCTGCGTGAGGTCGCTGGGGGCGATGATGATGCCCGCGGCATGAACCCCGGTGCCGCGCACACTGCCCTCCACCTTCTCGGCCTCGCGCAGCACATCGGCGGTGAGTTCCCCGCTGTCCAGGATCTCCCGCAACTGCTTCACGCCGGCCAGTTCGTCGCTGTTCAGGTTCTCCTTCGTCTTCAGGCTGCCATCACCCTCCAGGGGGGCGTGCAGCACACGGGCCAGTTCGATGCCGGGGCGCTCGGGCACCAGCTTGGCCAGCCGGTCGGCCTCGGGCAGCGGCAGGTCCATCACCCGGGCCACATCGCGAATGCTGCTCTTGGCGGCCATGCTGCCGTAGGTGACGATCTGCGCCACCTGGTTGCGGCCGTACTTGTCCACCACGTAGTCGATCACCCGCTGCCGCCCCTCGTCGTCGAAGTCGGTGTCGATATCGGGCATGCTCTTGCGGTCCGGGTTCAGGAAGCGCTCGAACAGCAGGTCGTACTTGATGGGATCGATGTTGGTGATGCCGATGCAGTAGGCCACCGCACTGCCCGCCGCCGATCCCCGGCCGGGACCGATCAACACGCCCATGTTGCGGCCCGCGTTGATGAAGTCCTGCACGATGAGGAAGTAGCCCGCGAAGCCCATCGTCCTGATCGTGAAGAGCTCGAAGTCCAACCGCTCCTTGATCCTCGGGTCCAGGGCGTCGATGCCACCGGTGAGGCCCGTATCGGGTGAGTGGTGAACGGCAGTTGGTGAATGGGTCGCTCCTCCGGTCGCTGTTCGCCATTCACCGTTCACCTTTTCCCCACCGAGCCATCTCCTGATCGCGCCCTCGTACGTCAGATGCTTCAGGTAGTCATCCTGATCGGTGAAGCCTTCGGGCAGTTGGTAGGCCGGCAACAGGATGTCCTGTTTAAGCTTCAAGGTCTCCACCCGGTCCACGATCAGGCCGGTGTTGTCCAGCGCCTCGGGCAGATCGCGGAAGGTCTCGGCCATCTGCGCCTGCGTCTTGAAGAAGAACTGGTCGTTGGGGAACCCGAAGCGCTTGCCCTTGGTGCTGGCGTCCTCGTCGGTGGCGATGGGCGTGGCCTGCTTCTCACCGGTGTTGATGCACAGCAGGATGTCGTGCGCGTTGCTGTCCTCCTGGTCGGTGTAGTGGCTGTCGTTGCTGGCGATGATGGGCACGTTGTACTTCCGCGCCCACTGCACCAGCACGGCGTTCACCTGCTCCTGCTCGGGGATGCCGTGGCGTTGCAGCTCCACGAAGTAGTCCTCGCCGAAGAGGTCCAGCCACCACCGGAACTCGGCCTCGGCCTTGTCCAGGTCGCCGCGCAGGATGGCCTGTGGTACGCTGGCGCCCAGGCAGCAGGTGGTGGCGATCAGGCCCTCGTGGTACTGTACGATCAGCTCCTTGTCGATCCGCGGGTACTTGCTGTAGAAGCCGTCGATGTAGCCGAGGCTGCACAGCTTGCTCAGGTTGCGGTAGCCTTCGGCGTTCTTGGCCAGCATCAGCTGGTGGAACCGCTTGTCCTTCTCCTCGCGGGTGAACTGCTTCTTGTGCCGGTCGGCCACCACGTAGAACTCGCAGCCCACGATGGGCTTCACCTTCAGCGAGCCGTCGTCGTTCTTGTGCTTGCCCGCCTCGGCCACGAACTTGAACGCGCCGAACATGTTGCCGTGGTCGGTGATGGCCAGCGCGGGCTGGCCGTCCTTCACGGCTTTTTTGTAGAGCGAAGGGATGCTGGCGGCCCCGTCGAGGAGCGAGAACTGGGTGTGGACGTGGAGGTGGGAGAAGGACATGGCGGCAGGGCCACGAAAATACCCGCCGTCGCAGGGCTTTGTCGGGATCATTTTTCCACGATCGGCGGTTGGGCCGGTGGACGCGGCCTGCCTGCCCAACGCCGTGCGCGTGGCCCGTGTGGCCGCGGCCCGAAGCGTCCCTACCTTCACGGCATGGCAGTGCTGGAGGCGTTCTACACGGCGTTCGCACGGCGTGATGCGGCGACGATGGGCGCCCTCTACCACCCGCAGGCCCGCTTCAGCGACCCGGTGTTCCCCGACCTGGACGCCGCACCTGTGCGGGCCATGTGGCGCATGCTGCTCACCAGCGGCACCGATCTACGGGTGGCGTTCACCATCATCAGCGAGGATGAGCGCAGCGGGCTGGTGCGGTGGGAGGCGTGGTACACGTTCAGCCGCACGCAACGCCCGGTGCACAACGTCATCACCTCCACCTTCATGCTGAAGGATGGCCTCATCCTCGTGCAGCGGGACAAGTTCGACTTCTGGCGCTGGAGCCGGCAGGCGCTGGGACCCACGGGGCTGGCGTTGGGCTGGACCGGCCTGCTGCGCGACCGCGTGCGGCGCCAGGCGGCCGCTGCCCTGCGCAGACACATGCTCACCGACCGGCCTGCCGCTTGATCACCACCGTGCGCTGCACCACGGCACCGGCCCGCCGTTCCAGCACATAGGCGCCGGCGCACCAGCCGGAGGCATCCACGGCGTTGGTCGCGCGGGTGCGCAGCACCTCCCGCCCGTCCAGGTCGCGCACGGTGAGGACGGCTTCCGCGGGAGCGGCCCCCAGGTGCAGCACATCGTCCACCGGGTTGGGCCAGGCCGCGAGCCGTGCGGCTTCATCGGGGGCATGCAAGCCGACGTCGGGCGCGAGCATCCAGCCGATGTCCTGCATCACGGCCAAGCCCAGCGGACCCGGCCAGTGGTTGGCATCGCCGGGCGCGCTGAAAGGCGTCATCAGCTCGTTGGGGTTGCCGGGCGGGTAGGTGGCTTCGTTGAAGTGCACACAGCTGCTGCCCAGGGCGAAGGTGGACGGGGCGTACACGCGGGCCCCCTGGCCTCCATTGGCCGCCAGCACCAACGGCCCGTTGAAGCGGAGCTGGCCGCCCGTCATCGCCGCGCCGAGCTGCGTGCCCGGGTTGGCCATCATCGTCAGCGGCCCGTCCTGCTCGTCGCTCAGGAACACGTCGAACACGCCGGGCAGCGTGTCCAGCTGCGGCCAGGGGAAGCTGGTGGTGAGCGGGGCGAAGTCGGCCATCTGCAACAGGCCCAGCGAACCGTCGCCACCCACTTTCTTGGACAGGCCCACGAAACCGAGCCCATGGCCCATCTCGTGCAGGGCCACGCTCACCAGGTCGTGCTGGCCCGCGGGCGGCAGGCCGTCCAGGCCCAGGTACCAGTCCGCGCCGCTGTTGAGGTACACGTCCATGTCGCTCTCCCCGGGGTTGAGCTCCATGCCGGCGATGCTGTTGGCCAGCGCGGTGGCGTACCACGTCAGCGGCAGCGGGGCCCCGGCGAAGTCGCGGCGGCCGTTGGGGAAGGTGACGCCCAGCGTGCTGGCGCCCAGCGGGAACCAGGTCACGCGCACCTTGATGTCCACCGGGCTCGTCAGGATGCCGCCCCAGATGCCGGCCGCGTGGTCGATGGCGACCTGTGCGGCCGCCGGGGTGCCGATGTGGGTGACGGTCACCGTGGCGGCATCGGCGTGGCCGGCGAGCAGCAGGGCCGCGAACAGGGTGCGGGGGCGCATGGACCGAAGGTAGCCGTTCTACACCGAGAGGATGGGCAGGATGCGCAGCAGCTCGGTCTCGGCGGGTTTGCCGCCGGCGATGGCCTCCGCGAACGGGACGAGGGTGAGCTTCCCGTTCACCGTGCCCAGCACCCCGTGGCGATGACCGGCGCACAGGTGCTCCACGGCGCCCACGCCCAGCCTGCCCGCCAGCACGCGGTCCGCCACCGTGGGGCTGCCGCCGCGTTGCAGGTGCCCCAGCACGCTCACACGGATGTCGAACTGCGGGGCGCGCTCCTTCACACGTTGGGCGATGGCGAAGGCCCCGCCTTGTTCGTCGCCCTCGGCCACCACCACGATGCTGCTGCCCTTGCCCTGCGCACCCTGGGTGAGCACGCGCACCACGTCGTCGATGTCCTGGTGCGCCTCGGGCACCATGGCGTATTCGGCCCCGCCGGCGATGGCCGTGCGCAGGGCGATGAAACCCGCATCACGCCCCATCACCTCCACGAAGAAGAGGCGTTCGTGCGACGAGGCCGTGTCCCGCAGGCGGTCGATGGCCTCCATGGCCGTGTTGCAGGCCGTGTCGAAGCCGATGGTGCGGTCGGTGCCGGCCAGGTCGTTGTCGATGGTCTTGGGGACCCCGACGCACGGCACGCCGAGCGAGATGAAGCGACGCGCGTAGTGCATGGTCCCGTCGCCGCCGACCAGGACCAGCGCGTCGAGGCCGAGCGCGCGGATGCGCTCGACGACCCGGGCGCTCTCGTCGCGTGTCTTCCCCTTCTCGCCGGGCACCGGCATCGCGAACGGATTCGACTTGTTGGAGCAGCCGAGGATCGACCCGCCGCGGGGCAGGATCCCCCGGACCGCGGGGCCGTCGAGGCGCTGCAGCTCGACGTCGGGGAACACGAGCCCTTCGAAGCCGTTCGGGCTGCCCCACGGCTCGATGTCGAGCTGGGCCGCCCGCTTGGCGAACCCGCGGAGCACCGCGTTGAGACCGGGGGCGTCTCCGCCACCGGTGAGGACGCACACCTTCATGAAGCCGTCTTTACTGTGCCCTGCGCTGGCGCACCACTTCGTAGAGCGCGATCCCCGCGGCCACCGAGGCGTTGAGCGAGGCCAGCGGCCCGGGCATCGGGAGGCGCACGGACTCGGTGCAGGCCTTCTTGGTGGCGCGACGGAGACCTTTGCCTTCGGAACCGACGACGAGGCAAGTCGCGACGCGGAGGTCGACCTCGGCGAGCTCGCGGTCGGCGACGGCGTCGAGCCCGAAGACCGCGACGCCCGCCTGCGCGAGATCGTCGAGGGCCCGGGGGAGAC
>JABWBQ010000125.1 GCA_013360395.1 Flavobacteriales bacterium | reverse complement strand
AGGCGCGCGCGGACCTCGACCGCGCCATCGCCCTCGACCCCGACGACCCCGTGAACTGGAACAGCCGCGGCTTCCACCGCTGGGCCCTCCACGGCGACCACGAGCGCGCCCTGGCGGACTATGCCCGGGCCATCAAGCTGAACCCCAACTACACCTACGCCATCAACAACCGCGGCTACAGCTGGCTGAAGCTGGGCCGCTTGGACAAGGCACGCCGCGATGTGGAGCTCGCCGGTCGCCGCGCACCGGACAACCCGTATGTGGACCACCACCGGGGCCTCATCGCGCTGTCCGAGGGCGACAGCGTGCGGGCCTGCAGTGCCTTCCGCATGGCCGAGGACAAGGGCGGCACCCCCCTCTACGGCACGGAGCTGCGGCGGTTGCTGGACGCCTGCCCGCAACGGTCGGTACCCGGCGGGGCCGTGCCGGTGGGCGCTCCGCCGGCCACGCCCAACGCACCTTCCAAGGCCCCCACGCCGAACGCGCCGGGAGGCCGCAACGCACCCTGATATGAGCACGACCGAGAGCATGATGCGGCCCGACGCCCTCCAGGGCCGGGTCGTGGTGGTCACCGGCGGAGGCACCGGGCTGGGCCTCAGCATGGCCCGCACCTTCCTCGCCCTGGGCGCCCAGGTGGTGATCGCCAGCCGCAAACAGGACGTGCTGGACGCCGCTGTCGCCGACCTGACGCGTGAGACCGGAGGCCAGGTGATCGGCGTGGCCTGCGACGTGCGCAAGTACCTCGAGGTGGAACAGCTGCTGGCGCGGACCCTGGAACGCTTCGGCCGTGCCGATGCCCTGGTGAACAACGCCGCCGGCAACTTCATCAGTCCCACCGAACGACTTAGCAGCAAGGCCTTCGAGGTCATCATCGACATCGTGCTGATGGGCACGGTGAACTGCACCCTCGCCTTCGGCAAGCACTGGATCGCCGCCGGCGACCGTGACAAGGCCGTGCTCAACATCACCACCACCTACGCCTGGACCGGTAGCGGGTACGTGGTGCCCAGCGCGTGCGCCAAGGCCGGTGTGCTGGCCCTCACCCGTTCGCTCGCCGTGGAGTGGGCCCGCCACGGCATCCGCAGCAACGCCATCGCACCCGGGCCCTTCCCCACCAAAGGGGCTTGGAGCAGGCTGCTGCCGGGGGAGATGATGGAGCGCTTCGACCTGGCCAAGCGCGTGCCCTTGGGCCGCGTGGGCGAGCACCGCGAACTGGCCGACCTGGCCGCCTACCTCGTGTCGCCTTGGTCCGGCTATGTCAACGGCGAGGTCGTCACCATCGACGGCGGCGAATGGCTCAAGGGCGCCGGGCAGTTCAGCCAGTTGGACCAGGTGGAGCCCGGCATGTGGGACGCCATCGAGCGCATGGTGCGTGGCGTGCGCGGCAGCTGACCCCTGCCGCAACGCCCGGGGGCCGGTGGCCTGTGCCGGACCGGTGTTGTGAGGCGCCGCAGGATCAATGCGGCGCCGTACTTTCGTGGGAAACGTCGCTCCCCATGCCCATCGACCGGATCCTCGCGGCCGTTCCGCTCATCGCGGTGCCCGCCATGCTCTTCGCGCAGGAGCCCTCCCTGGGCCCGGACCAGCGCGCCGCCATCACTGCGCAGCGCATCGCGGCCGCCATCGGGCTGGACGACAAGGGCCGCGACAAGGCCACCGAACTGTTGCTGCAGGGTGAGACCGAGGTGGCCGCACTGCGTGCGCAGTGCGCGGAACTTCACCGGGAGATCGACGCCGTGATCGGTTCCTACCTCGAACAGTTCGCCGTGACGCTGGAGGCCGATCAGGCCGCCCGGTTGGAGGCCCTGATGTCCAGCGGCACCCTGTCCGGATGCCGCATGGGACCGGCCGTGGCGGCCGCACCGGAAGCACCGCCGACCAAGACCCGGGCCGCCACGTCCAACACGGCCGAAGCCCCCGGTACCAGCGGGGCCGATGAGCCCAAGCCCGCCAAGGGGAAGGCCGAGTGATCCGCCCGGCGGTCAGTCCACCTGCACCACCAGATACTTGGAGGCGCTCCAGAAGCGCTGCGGATCGGTGATGACCAGCTTGTCCACCGCACCTTCGAAGCGATAGCTGTCCTGCGGATGGCTGGTGAGCAGGCGCGCCTTCTTGCCCGCGATGGGCAGCTCCAGCACCTGGGTGATGTCGATCTCCTTGAAATGCCCGTCGCCCAAAGCGTCGGCGTTGAGCTTGCGCGTGGCGCCAAGACCGGCCAGGCCGCCCTCCTTGGTCACGATGCCCTTCTCCTTGAGCTCCTTGGCCGAACCGATCACGTAGTGCGCCGTGTTCAGCTCGTTGCGCTGCAGGTTGGCCTGCTGCTCCTTGTCACGGTACATCTCCATCAGGGTGGCCAGGGAACTGTTGGCGCTGGCGAGCTGCTCCTTGAGGCCTCCGATCTCGGCATCCTTCTCGGCCACGGTGCGCTCCAGCTCGGCCACGGTGCGTTCCAGGGCGGCGATGGCCCCGGCATTGGCCTTGGCCTCCTTGCGCAACTTGGCGATCAACGCCTTGTTCTCGCTCAGCAGCTCGTCGATCTGCTGCAGGTCGGTCATGATCCGCTGCTCCATGTCCTGCCCGGGCTCACCCTCCGTGCGCACCGCACCGATGGCCCCCTGTTTCTCACGGATGCTGCGCAGGTTCTCGCTGATGCGGTTGAAGGAGCCGAACAGCACGTTCAGCGAACTGTCGCGCTGGGCAAGGGCGGCGTCCACCGTGGCCTTTTCGTTGGAAAGGGCCTTGTACTGCTCGCTCTGCACGGGGTCCTCCTGGCAGGCGGTGAACAGGGCCGCGGTGAGGAGGATGGGGAGGAGGGTCCGGGTCATGGCTTGGGGATGGGGCCGAAAGGTAGTGGGGCCGGGAATGCGGGCGGTGCGAACACCGGGGCCTGGCGCTGCGTACAAACATCGTCCACGGGACCTTGTTCACGACCGGGGCTGCTTGTCGTTCACCGGTCGGGACGGCGCCCGTAGGTTTCGGCCCGTGCGAACGATCCCGGCATTCCCTCCCCTGCACGTCCTCGGCATGGTCGTGCTCCTGCTTCCCTGGGCTGCGGTGGCCCAGGACAAGGGGCTTACCGCGGAGTTCAGCCGGCTGTCGGCCAAGGAACGCTCGCGCCTGGCGAAGGAGGAGAGCGAGGCCGCGCGGAAGGACACGGCCTTCCAGGCCACCATGGCCCGTGCCGAGGCGCATTTCCAGGCGCGGCGCTACGAGGCGGCCGTGGCCGATTTCGAAAAAGCCCGCGCCATGCGTCCGCTCAACGTGTATCCCCCCGTGAAGCTGGACGACCTGCGGGTGCTGATCGCCAAACGTGATGCGGCGGACCGGCAACGGAAAGCCGATAGCGTGGCGCGTGCCGCCCCGGTGGTGCCGGTGCCCGCGCCGGAACCACCCGCAGTCCGCGAAGTGCCTGTCCCGGCGGCGGAACCTCCGGTGGCACCTGCGGCACCCGCCCCGCCGACCGCCGCT
>JABWBQ010000009.1 GCA_013360395.1 Flavobacteriales bacterium | reverse complement strand
CCGGTCCAGGCGCCGCCGGCGTCGGGCGTGCCGCCGAGCTGCGCGAAGAGGCTGGTGCTGGCGCCGTTGCTGCAAACGGTGAGGTTGCCGTTGGTGCCGGCGTCAGGCCCGGCGTTCACGACCACGTTCACCGTCGCTGTGGCGTTCAGGCAGGAGTTGCCGACCGTGTACGTGTAGAGCCCCGGCGCATCCGTCCCCGGCACGAAGGTGCCGTTGTGCGGAACCCCGCCCGGGCCCTGCCAGACGCCACCGGCATCGGGTGTGCCGCCGAGGCTGGCGAACAGGTTCGCGTTGCCGCTGGTGGTGCACAGGTTCAGCACCCCGTTCGTGCCGGCATCGGGGGGTGGGCCACCGCCTTGTGTGGAGATGATGTTGATCGAGGTGGACGCCACGTTCTCGATGGGGCAGTTGCCGTCGCGCGCCTCCACGTACACGTTCACCGGTGTGTTGCCGATGTCACCCGTCCAGCACAGGGTGGCCGTGGCCGGGTTGGTGCCGTTGACCGTGAAGGTGGCGCCGGGCAGCAGGGCCAGGGCGTTGGAGGTGAGGGTGAGCACGGTGCCCGCATCCACGTCGGTGAACACCACGTCCACGCAGAACGATTCGCCGTCGCACACCTCGATGGTGTTGCCGCTCAACAACAGGCCCGCGGTGTTGTTCACCAGCCCGCCGGTGGTGGGGGCGTTGCCCGTGCAGTTCATCACCACGAACATCTGGTCGCGCATCACCGAGCCGATCAGCACCCCGTTGGCATCGAACTCCTGCACCAGCACCGCCACCACGTAGTTGCCCTGCATCGCCGCGTTGAAGGTGAGCTGGCCCGTGACGGGGTCCAGGGTGATGCCGTTGATGGGAGAGGCCCCCGAGTATCCCCCCTGATAGGGCACCGGGGTGGGGGCGGGCGCGGCGAAGCGCGCGTTCACCAGCGAATAGGCGATGCTGTCGCCGTCGGGCTCGGTGACACCGTAGTTGTAGTTGACCGTCTGGCCTGCGCACACGTACGGGATGGACATGTCGGTGAACACCGGCGAGTTGTTGCACGGTGCCGTGGCATTGTCCAGGATCGCCTCCAGGTAGATGCCCGGGGTGCCGATGAGGTTCACCGTCGTGTTGCGGCAGCAGATCGACCAGCTGATCGTCCAGTCGTCGCAAGCGGCCAGGTTCACCACCGCCTGGAACTGGTAATGTTCGATCCCCGGAAGGGTGCCCCCGTTGCAGGTGCTGTTGGGCAGGGAGGTGGGGCAGAGCTGGGATACCTCCGTGCCGGGCGGCACGGGCAGGGCATTGAGGGTGAAGGTGGTGCCGCAATCGCTCTGGAAGGTGAGGTTCTGGGGGATGGGGTCCACCCCGGAACAGTCCACGAAAAGGTCCAGGTTCACCAGGTACTGGTTCCCGCCCAGGCATTCGTAGGTGATGCTGCCGCCGGAATAGTGGTTGCCCATCGCCCAGCCGCCGAGCATGGCGGTCATCAACGTCCACGCAGTGCGCAGCGTTTTCGACCGGGGGATGCAGGGGCGCCTCATGGCACGGCAAGGGTCGGCGCAGGGCCGATCGGCAAAGATACGGTATCGAGTCGCTGGGCCCCAGCCACTTGACTGGGGCGGACCCCCTGCGTTCGAGGCGGTTCCGACGGACGGGACCTTAACATCCGGGTAACCTGTGGTTCAGCAGCCAAAGGCGTAGTTTTGCCGCCCTTATCCGACCGCGTGGAAACGGCCATTCGACCATTGAGGACGTCAGGTATCCTGCGAACGGTGCCCGGCGCGCTCGCCGCAGCCCTGCTGCTCCTGGTGTCCCCCTGCACCCTGAAGGCCCAGGTGGTCGATTCCCTGGATGCCGGTGGGCAAGTGGACTCCGCCGGTGTGCTCCAGGAACGACTACCCGTCTACACGGTGACCTCCAGCGACCTGGAATCGGAGTTGGGTTCGCAGGACATCTCGGGCATCCTGCAATCGTCCCGTGATGTGTTCGCGGCCACGGCGGGCCTGAGCTGGGGAACAGCGCGTTTCCGCATCCGCGGGCTTGATGGCGAGAACAGCTCGGTGCTCATCAACGGCATCCCTGTGAACGATCCCGAGGCCGGTTGGGCCACTTGGAGCCAGTGGGGCGGCCTCAACGATGTGACGCGCCAGATGGAGGTGCGCACCGGTCTGTCCGCCTCACGCCTGGCCTTCGCCGGCATCGCCGGCTATTCGGCGATCAACGCCCGCGCCAGCGCCCAGCGCAGCGGCACCCGCATCTCCTACGCGTTGAGCAACCGTGCCTACGACCATCGTGTGATGCTCACCCACAGCACCGGCATGATGAAGAACGGCTGGGCCGTGAGCGCCTCGGCCAGCTGGCGTTATGCCAACGAGGGTTATGCCAAGGGTACCTTCTTCAACGCCGCCGCCTATTTCCTGA
Source organism: Flavobacteriales bacterium (assembly GCA_013360395.1). Classification (GTDB taxonomy): domain Bacteria; phylum Bacteroidota; class Bacteroidia; order Flavobacteriales_F; family PHOS-HE28; genus PHOS-HE28. The sequence continues at coordinate 82,001 of JABWBQ010000009.1, read as the reverse complement.
GCGTGGAGCGCAAGCTCAACGACCGCCACAGCATCGGCTTCACCGGCTTCGGCGCTCCCATCCGCCAGGGACGCCAGGGGCTGGCCGTGCAGGAGGCCTACGACCTCACCGGCGATCCCTACTACAACTCCAACTGGGGCTACCAGGCCGGCGAGAAACGCAACGCCCAGGTGAGCTTCGACCACAAGCCGATGGCCGTGCTCACCCACTATTTCACCCCGGACGACCGCACCACCTGGACCACCAGCCTTTACTACACGGCCGGGCGCGATGCGCAGACCAGGCTCAACTGGTTCGACGCCAAGGACCCGCGCCCGGATTATTACCGCTATCTGCCCAGCTACTACGCCGACACGGACCCCGAGGAGGCCGCGCGCCTCACCGCCGCCTGGCAGAACGGTACCGCCGGTCAGATCGATTGGGACCAGCTCTACTTCGCCAACGGCAAGAACCTGTTCACCGTGCAGGACGCCGACGGCACCCCGGGCCTTGACCTGACGGGCAATCGCAGCAAGTACATCGTGGAGGAACAGCGCAACGACCCGCGTCGCATGGGCCTCAACAGCGTATGGTCCAAGGCGCTGAACGACCGCACCCAGCTCACCGCCGGTGCGGGTTACCACGACCACGTGACGCACAACTACCGGGTGGTGGACGACCTGCTGGGCGGCGACTTCTGGGTGGACGTGGACCAGTTCGCCGACCAGGTGTCCGCCGACCCCAACGTGGCCCAGAACGACCTCAACCGCCCCAACGCCGTGATCACCGTGGGCGAACGCTACGGGCACGACTACGACATGCATGTGCGCCAGGCCTCGGGCTTCGTGCAGTTCGAGCACCGCTGGCAGCAGGTGGAGCTCTACGTCGCGGGCATGCTCGGCCATCAGTCCTTCTTCCGCGAGGGTTTCATGCGCAACGGCCGCTTCCCGGACAACTCCTTCGGGAAGTCGGCCGTGCAGGGCTTCCTGCACTATGGCCTGAAGGCAGGCGCGGTGTACAAGCTCAGCGGCCGTCATTTCATCACCCTCAACGGCGCCTACCTCACCCGCCCGCCGCTGGCCCGCTGGGCCTACCTGTCGCCTCGCACCCGCGATGCCGTGGTGCCCGGGCTCACCACCGAGAAGGTGAGCAGTGCCGACCTGAGCTATGTGGTGCGCTTCCCCCGCCTCAAGGGCCGCGCGACCATCTACTGGGCCGACATCGCCGACCAGGTGTGGGCCCGTTCGTTCTTCCACGACGAGTACCTGACCCTGGTGAACTACACCATGCGCGGCGTGGACCAGCGCCACACCGGTGCCGAGCTCGGCCTGGAGGCCAACATCACCTCCACCATCGGCGTCAACGCCGCATTGGGCACCGGACGTTTCGTGTACTCCAGCCGCCCGCAGGCCACCATCACCCGCGACAACAGCGAGGAGGTCTTCGCCACCGACCGCACCGTGTACTGGACCAACTACCGCGTGGGCGGCATGCCGCAGACGGCCGCCTCGCTGGGCCTGCGCTACAACAGCCCCAAGTACTGGTTCATCAACGTCACGGCCAACTATTTCGCCGACATCTACCTGGACCCCAACCCGGACCGCCGCACGGCCGAGGCCCTGGACGGGCTGGTGGTGGAGGACCCGCAATGGGAGCAGCTGCTGCAACAGACCAAGCTCGACAACGCCTTCACCCTTGACCTCTTCGGCGGCAAGTCGTGGATGGTGAAACGCAAGTACCGCATCGCGCTCAACGTGTCGGTGAACAACGTGCTGAACAACCGCAGTTTCGTGGTGGGCGGCTTCGAGCAGCTGCGCTACGAGCGGATGGACGTGGACAAGTTCCCCCCGCGCCTGAGCTACCTCTTCGGCCGCACCTATTTCGCCATGCTGAGCATCGGTTTCTGACCATGAAGCAACTGACCAACACCCTGTCCGTCGGCATCGCCCTGGCCCTGCTGCCCCTGCTTGGCGGCTGCGACAAGGAGCTCGACACCCCGCCCGAGCGCACCCTGCCCACCGGGTCGGTGCTGAGCATCAAACGGCTGCGCGACCTGCATGCCACCACCTTCGCCTACCTGCCCCACCGCTTCACCGGCGATTCGTCGGTGTACGGCGTGGTGACGGCCGACGAGACCAACGGCAACCTTTACAAGAACATTTACATGCAGGACGATACCGCCGGGATCGTGCTGCGCCTGAAGAACAGCGGCGGCCTGTACGCCGGCGACCGGATCCGCATCTACCTCAAGGGCGTCACCCTCAGCAGCTACGCCGGGCTGCTGCAGCTCGATTCGGTGGACGTGGACAACAACGTGGTGAAGCAGGAGACCCTGGTCCCCGTGGCGCCCAAGGTGGTGACGGTGGCCCAGATCACGCCTGCGCTGCAGGGCCAGCTCATCCGGTTGGACAGCGTGCAATTCGTCGCCGACGAGGCCGATGGCAACACCCCCTGGAGCGACGCGGTGAACCAGAGCAGCGTGAACCGCAACCTGGAGGACTGCGATGGCAACAGCATCATCGTGCGCACCAGCGGCTACGCCAACTTCGCCGCCCAGATGCTGCCCACCGGCAACGGGTCGTTCACCGCCGTGGTGGGCCAGTTCGGCAGCGACATGCAGCTCTTCGTGCACGACCTGTCGCTGGTGCAGCTCAGCGGCCCGCGCTGTGGGGCCTTCGGCTTCCAGCTGCTGCTGAAGGACTTCGAGGACGGCAGCGTCACCTCCGGCGGATGGTCGCAGCAGCAGGTGACGGGGGCCGTGAACTGGTCGGCCACGGCCGGCTATGGCGCCATCACCAACAACAGCGGCGGTAGCTATTCGGCCTGCGAGACCTGGCTCATCAGCCCCTCGGTGAACCTGAGCACGGCCACGGCCCCGCTGCTCAACTTCCAGACCTCCGTGGCCTTCGCCTCCGGGGCACCGCTCGAGGTGCTGGTCTCCACCGACTACACGGGCGGCGCGCCTTCCACGGCCACCTGGACGGCGCTGGCCCCGGCGCTGGCCACCGGCGTGGCCTGGACCCCCTCGGGCGCCCTCGACCTCACGCCGTACATCAGCGGCAACTTCCACCTGGCCTTCAAGTACACCGGCTCGGACACCGATGGCCGGCGCTGGAACCTGGACGACATCGTGATCACCGACAACTGACCCGCTCCTTCCGTTCACCCTAACCCCACATCGCATGAAACACGTTACCCTTCTCGCCGCGCTCCTGCTGGGCCTCACCGGCCGGGCGCAGACCCTTGTGGCCACCAGCTTCGAGAGCTGGACCGGCAACACCCCCGACGGCTGGGTGGGCAGCAAGACCAATCTGCCCGCCGACAGCATCCAGCAGGCCGACCAGAACATCCAGTTCGGCGCCTATGCCGTGCGCCTGGTGAACGGCACCAGCTCGCACAAGCGCTTCACCACCACCAGCCAGGCGGTGACCAGCGGCACGGCTTACAACATCAGCTTCTATGCCCGCGGCAACGGTGAGGTGCGCACGAGCCTGTTCGACGGGCGCGCCGACGGCTTCGGCTATGCGCCCTACAACCCCTACATCACCGTGAACGGCACCACCTGGACGCCGTACACCCAGCAGATCGTGGCCGAGAACGACACCGTGGACGCCGAGTTCATCCTCAGCGTGCGCAACACGGTGGCCGCCGGCGGCCACCTGGAGGTGGACAGTGTGCGCATCTGGGCCGGCGCGGTGAACCCGCCCACCGATGCCAGCATCCACCAGATCCAGTACACCACCGCTCCGGGCGGTGCCTCCACCCTGGTGGGCCAGACGGTGAACACCGGCGGCGTGGTGTGCGGCGTGGCCAACAACGGCTACTGGCTGCAGAGCGGCTCCGGCCCCTGGACCGGCATCTTCGTGTTCGACAGTTCGCCGGTGGCCCTGGGCGACAGCCTGACCCTCACCGCCCTGGTGGAGGAGTACTTTGAGCAGACCCAGCTGAACGACGCCGCCAACGTGAGCATCGTGTCGCCCGGCAACCCCGTGGTGGTGCAGGCGGGGACCACCGGCACCGTGGGGCAGGAGCAGTGGGAGGGCGTGCTGGTCCAGGTGATCAACGCCGATTGCACCAACGACGACATCGCCAACAGCTTCGGGCAGTGGACCATCGACGACGGATCGGGTGCCGTGCTGGTCAACGACCTGGTGTTCGCCTACACGCCGACCCTCGGCGTGAACTACAACGTCACCGGCCTGGTGTCGTACAGCTTCAGCGAGTGGAAGATCGAGCCGCGCTTCGCCGCCGACGTGGAGATCGCCTCCGGCCTGGCCGAGCAGCTGCTGGCCGCCACGCAGCTGTGGCCCGTGCCCGCCAACGACCACCTCACCGTGGAAGTGCGGATGCCCGGCGTGCGCTACCAGGTGCTCGATGCCACGGGCCGCACCGTCAGCGAGGGCTCGTTCACCGCATCGCGCAACACCCTGGCGGTGGCCGGCCTCCGTGCGGGCCTCTACACCCTGGCCCTGACCCACGAAGGGGTGCGCGCCCACGTGCGCTTCACGGTGGCCCGTTGATCGCGGTAGGTCCCCCCAGCGAAAGCCCCGGCACATCGCCGGGGCTTTCGCTTTTCATCCCGCCCCACGACGCGGTCAGGGCACGGGCCGCACCAGGATGACGTAAACCGGGAAGTGGTCGCTCCAGCCGTTCACCCAGGTGTCGCCCACGAAGCTGCGCAGCGGATAGCCGGCGAAGGCCCCTTCGGTCTGCCGGAGCTTCGGTTCGTTGTACACCCGTGCCCCGTAGTAACGGTAGCGGTCGTCCGTGCGCGTGGTCAGCGCGGGGGTGAGGATGATCTGGTCAAACAGATTCCACGAATCGCGCCAGGCCAGGGTGCCGATGCCCTTGTTGTACAGCGCTTCCATCGGGTTGTACAGGGCGCGTCCGGTGGCCTGCTCCGGGCGGCCCACGGCCAGCAGCCCACCGCGCACGCTCTTGTCCACGGGGTCGTCGTTGAGGTCGCCCATGTACAGGACCCTTGCACCCGGGTCGATGCGCTGCAAGGAGTCGATCAGGGAGCGGCCCAGGCGGGCCGCCAACATGCGCTTGGGTTGCGAACGCTTCTCGCCGCCGCGCCGGCTCGGCCAGTGCGCCACGATCACGTGCACGGTGTCGCCGTCGAGCACACCGCTCACCACCAGCTGGGCGCGCGTGCGGAAGGCCGTGTCCACGGGGTCCACCAGCGGCACGCTGCGGTGGCCCAGCAGGGTGAAGTAGCGCGGGTCGTACAGCAGCGCCACGTCCACGCCGCGCCGGTCGGGTCCCTCCTCATGCACGATGCGGTAGCCGCGCTGCGCGATGGCCTCGGCCTTCACCAGGTCCTCCAGCACGCGCCGGTTCTCCACCTCGGCCAGGCCGAGCACATGCACCCCTTCGGGATGCACCTCCCGGCCCAGGGCGCCGATCACCTCGGCCATCTTCGCCACCTTGGTGCGGTAGCGCTGCGAACCCCATTGCTTGGCCCCTCCCGGAAGGAACTCCGCATCGTCCGTGTCCGGCGAATCGATCGTGTCGAACAGGTTCTCGATGTTGTAGAATCCGATGCAGGCCGCTTGGAAGCGTTGGTCGGCCTGGGCACGGACAGCGGCCGTGCAGGCGGTAAGCAGCAGCAGGGCCGGGATGCGGAAGGGGAGGAAGGTGGACATGGCGGCGCAAGGTAGCCCGGCGCACGGGGCGCATGGATGCCCGGCCGGCTCACGCGCCGAAGTCCCGCACCAGCGCGATCACCTCGTCGGGTGCCTGCACATGCACCCAGTGGCCCGCGTAGTCGATGGTCTCCACGCGCGACCGCGGGAACTGTTCGCGCAGTTGCGGCAGGTCCTCCCGGGTGATGTAGTCGCTCTGCCCGCCGCGGATGAAGAGGGTGGGCGTGTGCACCAGTTCGGGGCCGGCCGCCGCCAGGATGTCCGCGATGTCGCGCGCCAGCAGGGGCACGTTGAAGCGCCAGCCCAGTTGGTCGGGCGTGACCCAGTACAGGCTTTTGAGCAGGAACTGCACCACGCCGGGTTCCGGGATGTGCCCCGCCAGATGTTCCTCGACCTCCTTGCGCGTGCGGAGCCGCTCCAGATCGCAGGTGGTGAGCGCCTCCAGGATGTGCGCGTGGCGGTGCACGGGATACTCGCGCGGCCCCATGTCGATCACCACCAGGCGGTGCAGCAGGCCGGGGTGGCGCTGGGCCAGCACCATGCCCGTTTTGCCGCCCATGCTGTGGCCCACCACCACCGCCTCGCGCAGCCCCAGGTCGGTGATCAGCGCCGCCACGTCGTCGGCCATCCCGGGGTAGGTGATGCGGTCGGTGTGCGGCGAACGCCCGTGGTCGCGCTGGTCCACCAGCACCACATCGAAGCTGTCCGACCAGGCCTTGCCGATGCTGTTCCAGTTGTCGGCGCTGCCGAACAGGCCGTGCAGCACCACCAGGGGGCGGCCCCGGCCCATGCGACGGTGATGCAGGGCCACGGTGGTCATGGGCGCAGTTCGCGCAGGTAGAGCTGCACGGTGTTCTCCCAACCGAAGTGCAGCGCATCGCACACCAGCGCGTGGCCGATGCTTACCTCCAGGAGCCCGGGCACATGGCGGTGGAAATGGCGCAGGTTGTGCCGGTCCAGGTCGTGCCCCGCATTGAGCCCCAGGCCGTGCCGTGCCGCCTCCCGCGCGGCCGTCACGAAGGGTGCCACCGCGGCGTCGGGATCGTCGTGGTACCCGGCGGCATAGGGTTCGGTGTAGAGCTCGATCCGGTCGGCGCCGGTGTCCGCCGCGTGCCCCACCTGTTCGGGATCGGTGCCCAGGAACAGCGAGGTCCGCAGGCCCTCGGCGTGCAGCCGTGCCACCACCGCCTTCAGGGTGGTCTTGTGCGCCCGCGCGTCCCAGCCTGCATTGCTGGTCAGCACCCCGGGCGGGTCGGGCACCAGGGTCACCTGTGCCGGGCGCACCTCGCACACCAGCGCCAGGAACTCTTCCGAAGGATAGCCCTCGATGTTGAACTCGGTGGACAGCACCGGCCGCAGGGCGCGAACATCGCTGCGCCGGATGTGGCGCTCGTCCGGCCGCGGATGCACGGTGATGCCCTGTGCGCCGCAGCGTTCCAGCAGCAGCGCCGTCGCCACCACGTCCGGGTTGTTGCCGCCCCGCGCATTGCGCAGCGTGGCCACCTTGTTGATGTTGACGCTGAGACGGGTCATGCGAAGCACTACCTTGGGCGCGGCGGGCGGCGCCGAAATTACACCGCTGCCCGGGGCATCATGCACGCCAGCGAGCTCATCGCACCCGACCTTCCCCCGCTGCGGCCGGACGACACGGTGGGCCGTGCCCTGGACTGGATGGAGGAGTTCAAGGTGCGGCACCTCCCCGTCACCGAGCACGGCCGGTTGGTGGGCCTGGTGCGCGACACCGACCTGGTGGACCGCAACGATGCCCAGGCCCCGGTGCGGGAGCTCATGGGGCAGGTCGAGCTGCCTTACGTGCGCGAGGGCCAGCACATCTACGACGTGATGAAGCTCATGACCGAACGCGGCCTCACGGTGCTCCCCGTGCTGGACCCCACCGGCAATTACCTGGGCGCCATCAACGAGCACGAGGCGCTCCGGCGGCTCGCCGAGGCCATCAACCTGGGCGAACCGGGCAGCGTGGTGGTGCTGGAGATGAACCAGAACGACTACAGCCTGCAGCGCATCGCCGGCATCGTGGAAAGCAACGGGGCCAAGCTGCTCAGCGTATACAACCGCACCCTGCCCGAGGCGCCGCGCATGGAGGTGACACTGAAGGTGAACCGCGAGGACATCAGCGACATCTTGCAGTCGTTCGAGCGCTACGACTACTTCGTGAAGAGCACCTACCAGGGTTCCAAGTTCCACGAGGACCTGCGCGGGCGGTACGACGAGCTGATGCGGTTCATGGACCTCTGAGCGCCTGCCTGCGGCGGGACGCTGCACAGCGGGACGCGGAACCCTTCATACATTTCAAGCCCACCAGCCCCCATGCGGATCGCGGTCCAGGCCCGAAAGCCCGAGCCGAGCGCCCTGCCCCTGATCGACGGGCTGCTGCGCGCCATGCCCGGCCATGGCCTGGTGCCCATGGTCGATGGTGCGCTGGCCACCCTGCTGGCCGCCACGGGCGCCGGATCGCCCTGTCCCACCTACGGCGCGGGCCCGCCGCCTCCGGGCACCGACCTGCTGATGAGCCTGGGCGGTGACGGCACCTTCCTGCGCGCCGTGGGCATGGTGGCCCGCAGCGGCATCCCCGTCCTGGGCGTCAACCTGGGCCGCCTGGGCTTCCTGGCCGCCCTGGGGCCCGACGAGGTGCACGGCGCGCTGGGGATCCTGGCCCAGCGGCGCTTCGTGGTGGAGGAGCGCATGCTGCTGCAGGTCACCGGTTGCAGCACCGAGCTTGGCGACCAGGACCTGGCGCTCAACGATGTGAGCATCCACAAGCGCGACACCTCGGCCATGATCGCCCTGCATGTGCACGCCTCCGGCCGATTCCTCAACACCTATTGGGCCGACGGCCTGATCATCGCCACGCCCACAGGCTCCACGGCCTATTCCCTGAGCTGTGGCGGCCCCATCGTGGACCCCGCTTGCAGCAACCTGGTGATCACGCCCATCGGTCCCCACAACCTCACGGTGCGCCCCATGGTGCTGCCCGACGACCGCGTCCTGCAGGTGGAGGTGGAGGCCCGCGAGCACAACTACCTGGTGAACCTGGACAACCGGAGCATCCCCCTGAGCGGGCGCCGGGCCATCGGCCTGCGCAAGGCCGATCGGTGCGCGCGCATCGCCCATCTGCCCGACCACGATTTCTTCAGCACCCTGCGGCACAAGCTCAACTGGGGGCTCGACGCACGGTCGGCCGGCGGTACGCCGGGCTAACTTCGCGCCCCCGGAGCCCGTACAACACCGCGCCGCGCTCCCGCGTTCACCCTGCCGATGAGACCGGTGCTCCTCCTTTCCGCCCTGGCGTGCGCCGCCGGCCTGCAAGGCCAGGGGGTCAGCGAGATCGGTCTCACCGGCGGGGTCATGTACTACATCGGCGACCTCAACCCGTACAAGCACTACCCGGCGCGGACCCGCCCGGCCGGCGGGATCGCCTACCGGTACAACTTCGACACGCGCTACGCCCTGCGGGCGCAGGCGCTGTACGGCACGCTGGAGGCCTACGACAGCGACTCGCCGGACAGCCTGCAGCTGGCGCGCAACCTGAGCTTCCGCACCCGCCTGTTCGAGCTGGCCCTGCTGGGCGAGGTGAACTTCTTCAACTACCGGGGCCTGGGCAAGGACGGCCGCACCTGGACGCCCTTCGTGTTCGCCGGGGTGTGCTATTTCAGGGCCAACCCCCGCGCCCAGCTGAACGACACCTGGTACGACCTGCAGCCGCTCGGCACCGAAGGCCAGGGTTCCCCGGACGTGCCCGGGGCCGGCAAACCCTACAGCGTGGACCAGGTCGGCATCCCCTTCGGGGTGGGCCTCAAGTTCAACTTCGGCGGCCATGTGGACCTGCAGCTCGAATGGGGCATGCGCCGCACCTTCACCGACCACATCGACGACGTGGGGGGCACCTACGCCGATCCGGAGCTCATCAACCCCCTGGCCGCCGAGCTGGCGGACCGCAGCGCGGACCGCGATGTGGTGGACCGCACCGGCCAGGCCCGGGGCGACGCCCAGACCCGCGACTGGTACCAGTACACGGGCATCACCCTGTCGTACGTCCTGACCAAGTTCACGGAGTGCGACATGCTGTATTTCCAGAAACGGCGCTGATCCGGCCATTGTGCGATCTTTGCGCCCCCTTCCTGCAAGGGGTGACGCCGCCATGGACCTCAAGGCCCGCATCGATCCCGCCCGGGTGCCCGCCCACGTGGCCATCATCATGGACGGCAACGGCCGCTGGGCCACCCGCCAGGGCGAGCACCGTGTGGTGGGCCACACCAGCGGTGTGAAGGCCGTGCGCGACACCCTGGTGGGCGCCACCGAGATCGGCATACGCCACCTCACCCTCTACGCGTTCAGCACCGAGAACTGGAACCGACCCCAGGCGGAGGTGGACGCCCTGATGGACCTGCTGGTGCGCACCCTGATGAGCGAGGTGGACAGCCTCAACGAGAACGGGGTGCGCCTCAACGCCATCGGCGACCTGGAGAGCCTGCCGGGCGACTGCCACGCCACGCTGCGCCAGGCCATGGCCCGCACCGCCCACAACGACCGCATCACCCTCACCCTGGCCCTGAGCTACAGCGCCCGCTGGGAGCTGGTGCGCATGGCGCGCCTGCTGGCCGCGGAGGTGGCCGGGGGCCGGCTGCGCCCGGAGGACATCGACGAGGCGGCCCTGGCGGCCCGGCTCACCACCGCCGGCATGCCCGATCCCGAGCTGCTCATCCGCACCAGCGGCGAACAGCGCATCAGCAACTTCCTGCTGTGGCAGATCGCCTATGCCGAGCTCCACTTCAGCCCGGTGCTCTGGCCCGATTTCCGCAAGGAGGACCTCTTCGAGGCCGTGATCGATTTTCAATCCAGGGAGCGGCGTTTCGGTCTCATCAGCGAACAGGTGAACCCCCGGTGAAGCTCTGCGCCCTCCTGCCCCTGGTCCCGCTGCTGCTGGGGCTCCCGGTCGCCGCACAGACGGAGGAGCGGCGCATCATGGACCCGGCCGTGCCGCGCGAGCTCGAGATCGGCGGCCTCACCGTCTCGGGCACCACCACCGTGGACGTCAACGCCGTCATGCTCTTCAGCGGGCTGAAGGTGGGCCAGACCGTCACCCTCCCCGGGCCGCGCATCGCCGATGCCATCCGCAACATCTGGGAGCAGAAGCTCTTCAGCGATGTGCGCATCGAGCTGGCCGAGGTCCGCGGCCGCACCGCCTTCCTCAACATCGTCGTCACCGAGATGCCCCGCCTGTCGCGCTTCAAGTTCGAGGGCGTCACCAAGAGCGATGCCGACAAGCTGCGCGAGCGCATGGAGCTGGCCCGCGGGCAGCAGGTGAACGAGGGTCTGCTGACCAACACGCGGGGCACCATCCGCTCCTACTACGTGGAGAAGGGCTTCCTGAAGGCCGATGCCGAGATCGAGCAGCGGACCGACTCGCTGATGGAGAACAGCGTGCTGCTCATCATCCACGTGAAGAAGGGCCGGCGCGTGCGGATCAAGGACGTGGTCTTCAAGGGCAACGAGGCCCTGACCGATGCCAAGCTGCGGCGGGCCATGAAGAAGACGCGCCGACGCGTATGGTACAACCCCTTCGCCTCGAGCAAGTTCCTGGCGAAGGAATACCGGGTGGACAAGGAGAACCTCATCGACACCTACAACGAGAAGGGCTACCGCAATGCCGCCATCGTGCGCGACACCACCTGGTTCGTGAACGACCGCCGCCTGATGGTGGAGATCGAGGTGGAGGAGGACCGGCGTTTCCACTTCCGGGAGGTGCGTTTCAGCGGCAACACCAAGCACAGCGACCGGGAGCTGCTGGACATCCTCAACATCAAGCGCGGCGACGTGTACAACAAGAAGGTGCTGGACAGCAGGATGTACATGAACCAGACCGGCCGCGACATCAGCTCGTTGTACATGGACGACGGCTACCTGTCGTTCTACCCCGAGGTGATCGAGGTGGCCGAGGGCGACAGCATCGACCTGGACATCCGGCTGCGGGAGGGCAAGCAGTACCGGGTGCGCAGCGTGCTGGTGAAGGGCAACACCAAGACCAACGAGCACGTGATCCGGCGCGAGATCCGCACCAAGCCGGGCCAGCTGTTCAACCGCAGCGACGTGCTCCGCACCCAGCGCGAACTGGCCAACCTGGGCTATTTCGACCCCGAGAAGCTCGGCGTGAACCCGCTGCAGGACGCCCGCACCGGCACGGTGGACCTGGAGTACACCGTGGAGGAGAAGCCCAGCGACCGCCTGGAGCTGAGCGGCGGCTGGGGTGCCGGCCGCCTGGTGCTCTCCCTGGGCCTGTCCTTCACCAACTTCAGCCTGCGCAACATCACCAAGCCCGAGGCCTGGCAACCGCTGCCCGCCGGCGACGGCCAGACGCTCAACCTGCGCGCCCAGACCAACGGCCGCTACTTCCAGAGCTACAGCCTGAGCTTCGTGGAGCCCTGGCTCGGCGGCCGCAAGCCCAACGCCCTGAGCGTCTCCGCCTTCCACTCGGCCCAGACCAACGGCGAACGCAAGTACGTGGAGACCGAGGAGGGGCGTGTCATCAACCCCCAGCGCCAGTCGCTGCTGATCTCCGGCGGGTCGGTGGGATTGGGCAAGCGCCTCACCTGGCCGGACGACTACTTCCTGCTGCGCCAGAACATCAGCTACCAGCTGTACGACCTGCGCAATTGGAACCAGCTCTTCGCGTTCAACAACGGGCAGAGCAACGTGCTGGCGTACCAGGTGCAGCTCTCGCGCAACTCGGTGGACCAGCCCTTCTTCGCCCGCAGTGGCTCGGACATCACCCTCAGCCTGAAGGCCACCCCGCCCTATTCCTGGTTCCAGCCAGGCCGTGATTTCGCCTCCGAACCGGCCGACCGCCGCTACAACTGGGCCGAGTTCCACAAGTGGAAGTTCACCACCCAGTGGTTCACCCGCATCACTCGCAGCAAGAGCGGGCACGACCTGGTGCTGATGACCCGGGCTGGCTTCGGCTTCCTGGGCCGCTACTCCAAGAACCTCGGCAACAGCCCCTTCGAGCGCTTCTACCTGGGCGGCAGCGCCCTCACGGGCTTCCAGCTCGACGGCCGCGAGATCGTGGGCCTGCGCGGCTACGACGACCTGTCCCTGGCGCCCAACACGGGCAACTTCCTCATCAACAAGTACACCGCCGAGCTGCGCTTCCCCATCTCGCTCAATCCCTCGGCCACCATCTACATGCTCACCTTCGCCGAGGCCGGCAACACCTGGGGCACCTTCGACCGCTACGACCCCTTCCGCCTCTACCGCTCGGCCGGTGTGGGCCTGCGCCTCTTCCTGCCCATGTTCGGGCCCATGGGCCTGGATTACGGCTGGCGCTTCGACGATGTGCCCGACCAACCCGCCATGGCCCCCGGACAGTTCCACTTCACGATCGGCATCGATCTTGGGGAGCTCTGAGCCCGATCGCCTAATTTCGAAGCCTTCCATGAAGCGCCTCCTCACGCTCCGCCTGCTCGCCCTGGGCATGCTGCTGCCGGCGATCGCCACCCACGCCCAGCGCATCGCCTTCGTGGACACCAAGTACATCCTGGGCAAAATGCCCGAGTACCAAGGCGCCCAAAGCGAGCTCGACCGCCTGAGCTCCCAGTGGCAGAAGGAGATCGACGACCGCTGGGAGACCATCCGCAAACTGCGCGACGCCTTCAACGCCGAGGCGATCCTGCTGACCGACGACATGAAGGCCAGCCGCCGCGAGGACATCGAGAAGAAGGAACGCGAGGCCCGCGACCTTCAGAAGAAGCGCTTCGGCCCCGATGGCGACCTCTTCAAGAAGCGCGAGGAGCTCATCCAGCCCATCCAGGACCGCATCTACCAGGCCATCAAGGAGGTCGCCGGGACCACCTACGTGGCCATCTTCGACATCGGCGGCAAGGGCAACAACGTGCTCTTCGCCAGCGAGAAGTACGACAAGAGCGACAGCGTGCTGCGCAAGCTCGGCATACGCCCCGACAAGGAGGGCGAAGGTGGTGGCGGCCGCGGTGATGAGGAGGAAAAGCCCGAGCAGCGTCCGGAGGACGATGGCGTCAAGCCCCACGACGACGGCGGCCGGAACGACCGTTCCGGAGGCGGAAACACGATCAAACCCCCACGATGACCAACCGAACCATGAAGAACCTGCTGCTCACCCTGGTCCTGATGACCTCCGCCGCACCGGCCTTCACCCAGGCCAAGCTCGGCCACATCGACCGCCAGGCCCTGATGCTCACCCTGCCCGAGCGCAAGGACGCCGAGGCCAAGATGCAGGCCTTCGCCAAGACCTTGGATGACCGCCTGAAGGCCATGGGTGCCGAGTACCAGCAGAAGGTCACCGACGCACAGGCCAAGGAGGCCACCATGACCAACACCGAGAAGGAGATGGCCGTGCGCGAGATCGCCGACCTCGAGAAGCGCATCAGCGAGGCCCAGGAGAAGGCCCAGGAGGACCTCGCCAAGCAGGAGGAGGAACTGTTGCGCCCCATGGTGGAGAAGACCAACAAGGCCATCCGGGACGTGGCCTCCGAGAACGGATTCACCTACATCTTCGACATCAGCACCGGCCTGGTCCTGTACCACGAACGCGGCGAGGACATCCTGCCCAAGGTGAAGGCCAAGCTCGGCATCCAGTAGTCCGGGAGCGAGCCGTGCGGGATGTGCCACCCACCGTGCTCTCCGGACCCCGTGCCGGTCCCATCGGTGTCTTCGACAGCGGTCTCGGCGGCCTCACGGTGGCCCAGAGCATCCTGCGGGCGCTTCCCGCCGAGCAACTGATCTATGTGGGCGACCAGGCCCATGTGCCGTACGGCGACCGCGCCGATGCGGAGATCCTGGCCTTCAGCGAGGGCATCTCGGACTGGCTGCTGGGCCAGGGGGCCAAGGCGCTGGTGATCGCGTGCAACACCGCCAGTGCCGCCGCATTGAAACCCCTGCGCGTGCGCCTGCCCCAGGTGCCCATCGTGGGCATGGAGCCGGCCGTGAAGCCCGCCGTGGAACACACACGCACCGGGGTGGTGGGCGTGATCGCCACGGTGGCCACCATGCAGGGTGCGGTGTTCGCCAGCATCGTGGAGCGCTTCGCGCAGGGCGTGGAGGTGCTCCAGCAGGCCTGCCCGGGCCTGGTGCGCCAGATCGAGGCCGGTGAACTGGACACCCCGCGTACCGAGGCCATGCTCCGCGGCTGGCTGGAGCCCATGGTGGCCCGCGGCATCGATGCCCTGGTGCTGGGCTGCACGCACTATCCGCTGGTGCGCCCCCTGATCGAACGCATCGTGGGGCCGGAGGTCCGGGTGATCGATCCCGCACCGGCGATCGCACGCCGCCTGGCCCAGGTGCTGGAGGAGCGCGGCATTGCCGCACAAGGTGGCGATGGCGGCATCACCGTTCACACCACCGGCGATGCGGTCGTGCTGCGCACCATGCTGCAGCGGTTCGGCATGGGCCCCTGGCCCACGCACGCCCTGCATTGGGAGGCGGGCCGCCTCAGCCCCCGGTGAACCAGCCGGCGTACATCAGGTAGTTGCGGGCGATCCGCTCGATCTCCCCTTCGGACAGCTCGGGGCTCACCGGGCCGATGCGGCGTGCCGGAACGCCGGCCATCAGGCTGCCCGGCTCCACCACCGTGCCCTGCGTCACCACGGCGCCCGCAGCGATCACACTGCCGCTGCCGATCACCGCGTGGTCCATCACGATGGCGCCCATGCCGATAAGCACCTTGTCGTGCACCGTGCAGCCGTGCACGATGGCCCGATGGCCGATGCTCACGTCGTCCCCGATGGTCAGCGCCGCCCGCTCGTAGGTGCAGTGCAGCACCGCGCCGTCCTGGATGTTCACCCGGTGGCCGATCCGCACGGCGTTCACGTCCCCGCGCACCACCGCGTGGAACCACACGCTGCACCGGTCGCCCATCACCACATCGCCCACCACCACGGCGTTCTCGGCCAGGAAACAGCCTTGCCCGAGCCGGGGCGTGAAGCCGCGCACCTCCTTGATCAGCGCCATGGTCAGGGCTTGGCGTCGGCCGGGGGCATCTGACCGCAGCCTTCCTTCTGGCAGCACTCCGGCAGCTTGGCGAAGGCCTTGGCGTCGCCCGGCACGCCGTCGGCGCTGTAGCCCAGCTTCACCAAGGCCGCGCGCAGCCGGTCGGGTGTGTTCTTGGCCGCGTTGTAGGTGACGTGCACCGTGGAGGTGGCCAGGTCCACTTCCACCTTGCGCACGCCTTTCTCATAGATCAGGTTCTCCTCGATGGTGCGCTCGCACATGTCGCACACCGTGCTGGAGGCGATGGTCAGCACGGTGTCCTGGCCTTTCTGCGCGAAGGCCGGCGCCGCCCAAAGGGCGATCAGGGTGATGATGATGGTTCTCATGGTGTGGTCGGTTTCGGACGAAGGGTGAAGCGGAGCCCGCCATAGGCCATGGCGCCCACGGTGGGGCCCCAGATGAGCGAGGCGTCAAAATACGGGCCAAGGGGATCTTCCGGTGCGATGATCTGCCGTTGTTGCCCGGCACTGGTGAGGTTCTCGCCCCCGAGGTAGAATTCCCAGGCACGCCACACGAAGGTGACCTGGGCGTGCAGCGTGGCATAGGCCGGTGAGCGGTGCGGGAACCGGTACGCCTCGGGGTTGGCGTCGGTGGTGGGGATGCGTGCGGTGCCGAAGAGATTGAGGCTCGCATCCGCGCGCCAGCGTTCGTTCGGGCTGTTCCAGGCCAGGTCCACCAGGCCGCGGTGCGCCGGGGTGAAGGGCCGTTCGCGTAACACGCCGTCGTAGGTGGTGGCCACCTCGTACCACCGGTAGCTGAGCTTGAGGTCCAGGGTGCGCACCAGCTCCACCTGCACATCGGCCAGCACGCTCGTGGCATAGCTCGGCCCGTCGAGCATGTAGAGCACCAGCCGGTCCGGCGAGCGGTCCAGGTCGGTCACCAGCTGGTGGGTGAACCGGGTGTGGAAGGCATCAAGCCCCACGGCCCATTTGCGGTCCAGCCACCTGAACTTGTGCAGGGCCCCGCCCCCCACGGTCCAGGCGCGCTCCAGGCCCGGTTCGTCCTCCACCACCACGCGCCGCGAGCTGGCCAGCGCACCGGCGTTCTCCACCAGCGGGTTGGTGCTTCGGAAGCCGTGGCCCGCACTGGCCCGCAGCACGGTGAGCGGCCCCAGGTCCCACTTGGCGTGCAGCCGCGGGCTCACCACCGTGCCGTACCAGCTGTTGTGGTCGGCGCGCAGACCGGCCACCACCGACACATCGCCGGTGGCCAGCGTGTACTCGGTGAACAGCCCGGGCATCACCTCGTTGCGTGCGAAACTGCTGTCCATGAACACCTCCTCGTAGTCGTCCACCTGCAGGCTGATGCCCGCCTTCAGCTGGTCCTTGCCCCCGCGGGCGAGCTGCTGGTAGATGCCGCTCACGTACCCGCTGCGCTGTGCACCCTCGTGGCGCCGCAGACCGAAGCGCGCGGCGAGGTCGTGGCGGCGCAATGCGGTGACGAAGCCCACGCTCCGCGTACCGTCGTTGCGGAACACGAAGCCATGCTTGGCCAGCAGGTCCGTCATCGTGTTGCGGATGTCCACCGCGTACGGCACGTTGGGCCCACCGCCGCCCTCCACATGCCGGAAGGTGCTGCCGCCCTCGCGGATGTCCTCCACATGGCGCACGGCCACCTGCGTGGTGCGCCCGTCGCGCGAGAACATGAAGCGGTCCATCACGTTGATGCGGCGGCTCAGCGGCATGTCCAGGAATCCGTCCCGGTTCCCATCCATCTCGTTGCCGAACCAGTTGCCGTGCACCAGCACGAGGTTCGCGGCATGCTCGCCCAGGCGCTGCCGGGCATGGACGTTGAGCTCCGCGCGGCCCTGGCTGTTGCCGTACAGGTTGACGAACAGGGGCGGCTCGTTCAGCGGGTTCACCAGGCACAGGTCGATCTGGCCCGTGATGGCGTTGGGACCGTTCACCGCCGTGCCCGCGCCCTTGCTGAGGTTGATCTCGTTGATCCAGGTGCCCGGTATCAGCGTGAGGCCCGAGCTCGAGCTCAGCCCCCGCACGAAGGGCAGGTTCTCCACGCTCAGTTGCGCGTACTTGCCGTCCAGGCCCATCATGCGCAGCACCTTGGTGCCGCTTACGGCATCGCTGAAGCTGACGTCCACGGTGGCGTTGGTCTCGAAGCTCTCGCTCAGGTCGCAGCACGCGGCCCGTTTGAGCTCCTTGACCCCGAGTTGCTCCTGGCTCAGGATGGAGCGGGTGCTGAGCATGGTGCCCTGCGTGCGCGCCACCACGTTCACCTCCTTGAGCTGCCCCACGGGCCGCAGGGCGACCGCGGTACCGGCTTCCGGTTGGGCGGCCAGCGTGATGCTGTCGGTGATGAAACCCACCATGCGTGTGATCAGCGTGGCGGGCCAGCTGGCCGGTGCCGGCAGGGCGAAGTGCCCGGCCGTGTCGGTGGTGGTGGCCGTCACCGTGCCGGCCCAGCCCACCGTGGCGTAGGGCAGCAGGGCGCCATCGGCCGCGGAGCGCACCGTGCCGGTGACGGGGACATCCTGCGCGGCGGCCGTCCAGGACCACAGGAGCGCAAGGATGAGGAAGGTTTTATCGAGTTGTTGTTTCATGAGGGATCGATCGATGGGACAATGGGGACCAAGGCGGCCTGTGGCCGCACACCTCCTGTTGTCCGACGATCAGATCCGAAGCACCTGGAGCCGTGCCAGCCGTTCCAGCACGGGCAGGGGCGGTGGCCTCGTGCCCGGCATGGCGACCACGGTCCTTTCCGCGGCCATCACCACCAGGGGCGGGGTCGGCAGGGCACCGTCATCGGCCGTGGCCATGGCCAGCGCCGCGGTGGGTACGTAGGCATCGCGGGCGGCCTGTGCCGTCGTGGTCACGCAGCATTGGGCCTTCACCGTGGCGCCCTCGGTATCCTCTCCTGTAGGGCAGCAATCCTCGCTGTCGCCCACCATGAGCCGGCTGTGACCGCCTTCCAGGCAGGTCATGCGCGAAAGCACGGGCACCGACGTGGCCAGCACCAGCAGCACTGCCAGCGCGGCATGCATCCATCGCTCCCGGCGCAGGGCCTTCATCGTGTGCAAAGGTAGCGGCCGGGCCCCGTGCGGCACGCCCTGTCCGCGGGTCTTCTTGTGATCCCAACCGCCTGGCGGGCCCGCTACCTTTGCCCCATGGCACAGCCCGCGAACCGTCCGCCCGCATCGGTGTACGCCGAGATGACCCCCAACCCGGCCACCATGCGCTTTGTGAGCAGCGTGCCCCTGCTGCCCGAAGGCCAGGTGCTGGAGTTCCTCTCGCCCGAGCAGGCCCAGGGGGTGTCGCCGTTGGCCGAGAAGGTCTTCAACCTGCCCATGACCACCGGGGTGCTCATCGGCGGCAACTTCGTCACCGTCACCAAGAACGACATCGTGAGCTGGGACATGGTGCACCTGGAGCTGCGCGAGTTCATCCAGGAGCATCTGCGCACCGACGGCCGTGTGCTGTATGCGGATGTGCCCGCGCTGGAGCTGGCCGTGGCCAACGACCGGAGCATGGGTCATGCGGAGCCCGCGGGTGCGGAGGAGGAGCGCATCATCGCCGTGCTGGATGAATATGTGCGCCCGGCCGTGGAGGGTGATGGGGGCCATATCGCCTTCCGCTCCTTCCGCGACGGGGTGGTCACCGTGACGCTGCGCGGCTCGTGCAGCGGATGCCCGAGCAGCATGGTGACCCTCAAGGGCGGCGTGGAGAACCTGCTGCGGCAGATGGTGCCCGGCGTGCGCGAGGTGGTGGCCGAGGAGCTTTGACCTTCAGGCGAACAGCAGGTTGCAGCCGCGCACATCGCTGTGGTCGAAGCGGCCCAGCACCTCGAAGCCGCCGTCCGCATGGGTGCGCCCCAGGTCCTGGGTGCCGATGAACGGACAGCTGGCGACGTTGCACAGATCGATGATGTCGATGCCCCCGGTGCGGCCGTGGGCCTGGGTGCTGCGCGGATCATTCACCTCGCGGATGCGCACGGCCATCCAGGGCGGACAGTGGTAGCGGCCCGCACCATCGCTCCAGGCCTGGCTCATCAGCTCGGTCATGCCGTACTCGCCGCCCACGCGCGCCACGCCGAAAGCGCTCCGCAACCGCGCGTGCAGGTCCTCGCGCACCAGTTCGGGCCGTCGCCCCTTCATGCCGCCGGTCTCCACGATGTGCACGTGCCGCAGCGGCATGGGGTGCTGCTCGGCCAGGTCCAGCAGGGCGAAGGGCACACCCAGGAGCAGGGTCTTCCGACCTTCCGCCTCCGATCGCCGCAGCAGCTCGGCCACCTGGTCGTACCGGTCCCTGAAGAGGCCGCCCCACGGATCGCCGGACAACGCCACCAGGCGATGGGCCATGTGGACCAGCGAGCTGTCCGGCCGGTCCATGTACGCCGGCAGCAGCCCGATGATGCGCCACGCCCGCGGATCGCCCAGGAAGCGCCGGAAGGCGGTCAGGAACGATCGTTCGTAGAGCGCGGGCCAGGGCACATGGTGGCGTGCGGTGACGGTGGCCGTGGTGCCGCTGCTGGCGAAGGTCAACGCCGGCGCGAGCCCCTCCAGCAACACCCGGTGGTCGCGGAAGGTCTGGATGGGCAGGAACGGGATGGCCTCCACCGTGGCCACCCGGTCGGGCACCACGCGGAGACCCTCCAGGAAGGCACGGTACACCGGGTTGCGCGCGGCGTGCAGACGAAATAGATCGAGCGCCAGCGCGTTGAAGGCCTCGGGGCCATCCACGGCGAAGGGCCGGTCCATCCACGTGGACCAGGCTTCATCGACCATGGCCGCCGGCGCCGGGTGCCGTAGTTTTGGAGCGATGCACAGGTTCGCGACCTTGCCGACAAAGGTAGCCGGAGCGCTTGCGGTGCTCCTGCTCGCTGCGGGCTGCCAGCGTTCCGAGGAGTTCCCCGTGGAGCCGCACATCGCGTTCAAGTCGTTCACCACGCACGGCGATTCGGCCTCGCTGGTGATCACCTTCACCGATGGTGACGGGGACATCGGGCTCGGGCAGGGCGACACACTTCCGCCGTTCGATGTGGCCCCGTGGTTCTACAACCTGTTCGTCGAATACGAGGAGCGGCAGAACGGCGCATGGGTGCGACCGACGCTGCTGCTGCCGCTGTACTACCGCATCCCCGTGATCGCGCCCACCGGGCAGGACAAGACGCTGGAAGGCGAGCTGGCCGTGGCCCTCACCCCGTGGCCCACGGTGCCGAACACGCCGTACGACACGGTGCGCTACACGGTGCGGCTGGTGGACCGGGCCCTGCACGAGAGCAACACGGTGAACACGGGCCCCGTCGTGCTGCCCCCCTGAGCGGCGGCACACCCGGCCCCGCGCGAGGCCCCGGTATCTTCGCGGCCATGTCCCGGCCCGCGCTCGACCCGCAGCGGCTTGTTGCACCGGCAGCCCTGGCGATCGGTGCGGCGGCCTTCCTGGTCTGCATGCTGGCGATGGATGTTCGCGGCCTTTCCCATGCGGGGAAGGCGGCGCTCGTCGGTGCGACCTCGGGGGCGGCCGCCTTCCTGGTGCTGCGCTTCGTGCTGCTGCGCCTGGTGCAGGACCGGATCCGCGGCATCCTGAAGGTGGTGCAGGGGCTGCGTGGTGCGGCGGACCCGGTGGTCGTGCCCGCCCGGACCGACGATGCGCTGGGCCGTGTGGAGGGGGAGGTGGCCGAGTGGGCGCGTGCGCGCCGTAGTGAGATCACCGAGCTGCGGGAGCGGGAACGGTTCCGCCGCGAGTTCATCGGCAACCTGGCGCACGAGCTCAAGACGCCCATCTTCAACATCCAGGGCTACATCCTCACCTTGCTGGACGGCGGCCTGGAGGACCCCAAGGTCAACCGCGATTTCCTCACCCGCGCCGGTCATGGCGTGGACCGCCTGATCAAGATCGTGGAGGACCTGGACCTGATCACCCGGCTGGAGAGCGGTGTGATGGACCTGCGCGAACAGCCCCATGCCCTGCGCGGCCTGGTGGAAGAGGCTGCGCGCGAGGTGGAGCTGGCGGCCCGCGACAAAGGCATCGCGCTGGTGGACCGGGTGCCGGAAGGACTGGTCGTCCACGGCGACCGCGACCGCCTGGTGCAGGTGTTCGTGAACCTCTTCGTGAACGCGGTGAGCTACGGACGCCGCGACGGGCACTGCACGGTGAGCGTGGAGGACATGGGGGAGCATGTGCTGGTGGAAGTGAGCGACGACGGCATCGGCATCGGGGAGGAGCATCTTCCGCGCCTGTTCGAGCGCTTCTACCGGGTGGGCACCAGCCGAGCGCGCAACGAGGGGGGCAGCGGGCTCGGGCTCGCGATCGTGAAGCACATCGTGGAGGCGCACGGACAGACCATCACCGTGCGGAGCACCGAAGGTCGCGGCAGCACCTTCGCGTTCACCTTGCGGAAGTCGCGCTGAGGCCGCCCACGACGAAGGCCTGCGGACGACCGCCGTGCTCGGCCACCACGACCACCGGGGTGCGACGCGGGCCCATGCGCAGCACGGCCAGGTCCCGGGCATTGCCCCAGGCGAAGAAGCCCGAAGCCGCGGGCGTCAGCGGGGTGAAGCCACCCCGGCCGTCGCCCAGCAGCACGCAGCCGCGCCCGGCATCGTAGCGCACGGTCTCCACCTCGGCACCCCAGTTGTTGCCCGCGGTCACCAGGTCCATGTGGCCGTCGGCGTTCACGTCCAACGCCGCGATGCCGTTCACCGGACCCAGCTGGGCCTCCACGGGCAGGGCCCGGGCGGTGAAGCGCCCCGCACCGTCGTTGAGGAACACCGCGCTCCGCATCCAGGAGGCCGAGCGGTGCAGGGCCTTGTCCAGCTTCCCCGGGGTGTAGATGGCCTGCAGGTCGGCATTGGCGAACGCATCGTAGGTGGGGAAACGTTGGAGGATCACCGGGCACTGCTGGCTGCTGCATTCGCGGCCGCGCACGGGCACCTGGTGGCCGGCCTTCTCCTTGGCGAGCACGATGTCCGAACGGCCGTTGTCGTCCATGTCGGCCCAGTACACGTGGAGCGGATGCGCCGCGTCCGCCTTGAACTTGCTGTTCCAGCCGAGGTTGCCGGCCGCGAGGTCCACGTCGCCGTCACCGTCCAGGTCGGCCGCGCACAGGCTGTTCCACCATCCGGAGGTGCCTTCGAGCCCGGCGGCCCGCGTGGCATCGGTGAAGCGGCCGCCGTCGTTCAGCAGCACCATCACCGGCATCCACTCGCCCACGAGCACCAGGTCGGGGTCGCGGTCCCCGTCGAGGTCGGCGAAACGCATGTCGCTCACCAGGCCCGGGCCCATGAGGTCCCTGGCCCGCTCCTCGGTGGCATCGGTGAAGTGGCCGGTGCCGTCGTTGAGCAGCAGGTAGGAGCGGGGCGCGAAGGGGTAGTGGGCCGGGGTCTGCCGTCCGCCCACGAACAGGTCCAGGTCCCCGTCGCCATCGATGTCGGCCGCGTCCGCGCGCTGGCCGCTGGTCATCATCGGCGGCAGGGCATCGTCCACCCGGGTGAAGCGGCCGGTGCCGTCGTTGCGCAGGTAGTGGTGGCGGAAGGCGTCGCTGCGCAGGTCGTCCTCGTTGGAGCCCGCGAGCACCAGCAGGTCCTGGTCGCCGTCGCCATCGCCGTCGATGAAGCGGGCACCCAGCAGTTCCTGGCCTTTGCCGGTGAGGGGGTGCGCCCCTTCGGCCACCTTCAGCGTGCCGGCCTCGGTCTGTATCATCAGCATGGGTGCCTGGCCCCGGCCACCACCCATCCACAGGTCGTCCCGCCCATCGTCGTTCACATCGGCCACGGCGAGCATGGGGCCCAGCTCGCTCATCTTGTGCGGCAGCAGCACCTCCAGGCGGAAGTCGTCGTAGGCGGGGTCGCGGTGCGTGGCGGCGTCCGGAATGCGCGCGGGGTCCTCGGCCAGCAGGGGGCGGGCTGTCGTTGTGCCCATCGTTGGCGCCGCGGCATCCTTGCTGTCCAGGGTGAGCATCCGGTCCACCTGCACGTTGCGCAAAAGGGTGATGCGACCATCGGGCCAGCGCACCTCCAGGCTGTCGATGCCGGAAGCCGGGCCGAGGCCGAAGTGCAGCACGGGCTCCACCGAGCTCTGGTAGCCGCGCACGGGGCTGAGCTCCTGGTATTGCACCGTTCCGTGATGGCGCAGGGTGACGCGTGCACCGAGCGCATCGTGCCCGGCGTGCTTGAGCGCCAGCCGCAGGTAATGCCGTTCCGGATGCAGGTCGCGCGCCCGGTTGGCGTACACCGAGGCGGGCGCATCGATGTTGTTGATCGCCAGGTCCAGGTCGCCGTCGTTGTCCAGGTCGGCATACACCGCGCCGTTGCTGTTGAGCGGTTCGGTGAAGCCCCAGGCCTGGGAGCTGTCGGCGAAGGTGAGCCGGGCGCGCCCCGTGCTGTCCGCACCCTGGTTGTGGAAGAGGTAGTTGCGGATGCGGGTGCTGGGCACCAGGTCCAGCGCGCGGTAGAAGTCCGCACCGTTCCTCAGGCCACGGTACACCTGCTGCTGGTAGTCGTTGTTGCGGATGTCGTGCTTGTAGCCGTTGGTCACCAGCAGGTCCTTCCAGCCATCGTTGTCCAGGTCGGCCAGCAGGGGGGCCCAGCTCCAGTCCGTGCGGGCGATGCCGGCCAGCTGGGCGATCTCGCTGAAGGTGCCGTTGCCGTTGTTGAGCTGCAGGGTGTTCACCATGTACTGGTAGTGCTGGCCGACGGCCACGATGGACCAGAAGGCCTGGGCCGACATGCTGCCCATGTTGGTCTTGCTGCGCACATGGTCGTCGGCCACCATGTCCAGCACCACGATGTCCGGCAGGGCGTCGTTGTTGAGGTCGGCCACGTCGCAGCCCATCCCGAAGTTGCTCACGTGCCGCGTGCGCTCCTTGATCACCTCGGTGAATTGCCCGTCGTGGTTGGTGTACATCGCGTCGGACACGTCGAAGTCGTTGGCCACGTACAGGTCGATGCGGTCGTCCCCGTCGAGGTGCACGGCGTTCACGCCCAGGCTGTAGCTGAAGTCCATGAGCCCGTGTGCGCGGGTGGCCTCCCGGAAGCGCCCGTTGTCCTGCACGAAGAGCCTGTTGCTGGGGGCGGTGCCCGCGGCGATGGCCGCCCGCACCTGCGAGACGCTCACGCCGGAGATCCGGTCCATGGGGTGGTTGATCACGTACAGGTCCAGGTCGCCGTCGCCCTCCACGTCCAGGAAGGTGGCCTGGGTGCTGTGGCTCGTGTCCGCCACGCCCAGGGCATGTGCCGCCTCGCGGAAGGTGAGGTCGCCGTTGTTCAGGTACAGCAGGTTGCGCGTCAGGGCGGTGTCGGTGGTGAGGCCGCTGCGGCACACGTAGATGTCAAGGTGACCGTCCCCGTTCACATCGGCCATGGCCACGCCGGTGCGCCATCCGCCGGGGTCGGGTCCGAGCGCCTTCTCGGTGATGTCCTCGAAGCGCATGCCCCCCAGGTTGAGGTAGAGCCGGTCGCGCTGCTGGTTGCCGGAGAAGAACAGGTCGATCAGGCCGTCCCCGTTGATGTCGCCCGCCCCCACACCACCACCGTTGTAGGCGTAGATGTAGGTGAAGTAGTTCATGGACGGCGATTCCTCCAGCGTGTTGGCGAAGGTGATGCCGGTGCTGTCCGGGGCCAGGGAAAGGAACAGCGGGCCCGCAGGACGCGGTGCTGTGCCGGTGCTGGGCGTGTCCGACGGCCCGCAGGCGGCCAGGAACAGGAGCCCGGCCAGGGCCCAGGGTGCGGGCGTATGGAACAGCGGCTGCGGAAGAGGGGCGGAGCGAAGTGTGTGCATGGGCGGGTCCCGGCGAAGGTAGGCCGGCGGTCCCTGGGCCATACCGCGACGGGCCGGGCGCCGCCCACCGGCCCTCAGCGCACAGCGTCCTCCCAGCGCACGATCGCGTTCTCGTTGTTCACGCTGATGCGCGGGATGTCGTCGTACAGGGTCACCTTGCCGGTGACGCACACCCGCTGGCGCAGCAGGGCCTGCTCCGGGTCGTAGTGGAAGTTGGGCCCGTTGCTGTCCCACACCGTGCAATAGAAATCCTGCGCGGGGTGCAGCCGGTCGAAGTTCAGGTACACCGCATTGGCCTTGGCGGTGCGGCGCGTGCTGACCACGGTGCCGCACACGGTGATGTGGTGCCCGATGTGGTGGCGTGCCTGCACCGTGTTGAACATGCCCTTGGGCAGCGGTGCGGGCAGGGGTTCCACCTCGCCCTTGTACGGGTCGCCGGGATGGTACCAGGCCTGCGGATCGCGTTGCGCCTGCAGCCTTGCCTCCAGGGTGTCGTCCAGTGCCGGGAAGAGGTCCAGCCCGGTGAGCCGCTCCACGCTGTCCACGGGGACCGCATAGCTGATCACGGGGTACTCGTTCACCCCGTTGCGCATCACGAAGCCGATCATCTTGCGCTCCGGCCCGTCCAGGTCGGCCAGCACCTTGAAGTACAGTTCGGGGATGCTCACCCGGTTGCGATGGCCGGGGTTGTTCATCACCGGCAGGTCTTCGCGCAGCACCGGGCCGGTGATCACGAAGACACGCTCGCCACCGTAGCGAACAGTGCGCCGCACCCAGTCCTCCAGATCGCCCCAGCTCCCCCGGTTGAACTCGGGGCGCTGCGGGCTCACGTTGCTGTACAGGTACGTGGCCGTCAACGCCTGCTTGTTCCACCGCATGTCGGCACTGGGCACCAGATGGCCGCGGTCGAAGCCGCTGTTCCAGTAGTCCTCCACGGTGCTGGTGCCGCTGCGCACCTTGGGGTCCATCAGGAAGGTGTCGATGCGGGCCAGGTTGCCCGTCACCACGTCGGGTGTGGCGATGTGGGCGGTCCACCGGGCCTGTTCGTGGCGCTCGCTGTACACCAGCATGTGGCCGGGGTGCTCCACGACCTCCTCGCCATCGGCGAGCGCAGGCAGGCCTTGGGCACGCAGGTCGCGCCGGATGATCGCCAGCTTCAACGAATCCATCGGCCACGCCAGGGCTTCGCGGGCCTCCCGCAGTTGCTTGTCGCGCGCCTGCAGGTCGTGCAGACGTTGCTCCAGGGCGTCCTGGCCGCGGAGGCCGGGACCCGCGATCATCAGCAGGGCCAGGAGCGGGGTGCGTGCGTTCATCCCGACGAAAGTAGCGGGTCGTGGCTCATCGCAGCATCCCGTCGAGCTCGTCGAGCGCCGCATCCAGCAGCGCCGGGTCGTACGATGCCGGGTACCGTGCGGGCGGCGCGGCGAGCACGCGGGCAAGGTCCACGCTGTGCTGGTCCTGGACCACGAAACGGCCGGTGCGTGCATGCAGGCGGCCCAGGTACTCCTGTTCCGGCTGGCCCGGTGTGGGGATGATCAAGGCGCCCAGGCCCAGGGCCGCGAGGTCCATCAGGGTGGTGTAGCCGCTGCGTGAAACGATGAGCGAGGCGCCCAGCAAGGCCTCCCGCAGGGCGCGGCCCGGCAGGTGGCCCACCACGTCCACGTGGCCCACGCGACGACGGTCGGGCCGGTGGGGCAGGCCCTGCACCAGCAGGTGTTCGCCGGGGAGTGTGGCCAGCTGATCCAACAGGATGTCCTCCAGCAGGGTGCGTTGCGGTTCGGGCCCGCTGATGACGGCCACGATGCGATGGGCCCTGGCCGCAGTCCCCGCCGGTTCCGTCAGGCGGCTCACCGGACCGATGTACCGCACGTTCGCCGGCACGCGCGGACCGTGTGAGAGCTCCCCCGCAAGGCCGGGAGCTACCGGTTCGTCCAGCACCCAGCAGCGGTCGAACCGGGCCACGTGCCGCAGGTTGAGCCGTTGCAACGGCAGGCGGGCCAGCGGGGCCGGCGGGAAGAGCTGGTGCGTGAGGAGCACCGAGGGCAGCCGGTCGCTGCGCACCCCGAAGCGCTGGTCGCTGACGACGGCATCCAGCCGCAGGCCCGGAGCGATCCGTTCCAAGGTGGTGCGCTCGGTGGCCACGCTGCGCAGCATCGCCGGGAACTGCATGGCCAGGCTCCACAGCTGGCTCCGGCCGACGGCGTACCGTACGGTGATCCCCGGCAGTCGCACCTGCTCGAGCCCGGGGAATTCCCCGCGCAACAGGGCCAGCGGCCCGTGGTCGGCGGCGAGCACGGGCACGGCACCGCGGGCGCACAGCCGCCGGATCACCGGAACGCAGCGGGCGGCATGGCCCAGGCCCCAGTCCAGGGGGGCCACCAGCACCCGCGCTCCGCTCAAGCCGCCCATGCCCGCGAAGGTGCGCACCCGCCGGCGAAGACCATGCGTTCCACGCAGCGCCCCTGGAGGCACCGCCTACTTTCGCGCCGCCATGGGCAAGAACAAGCAGTTCCGTTTCGCCGAGAACGCCACGTTCGCGCATGTGCTGCAGCCGTCCTTCGAGGAGCTGGTGCAGGGCCGGTTCGCCATGAAGGGACGCTGGAACGCCGACTTCTTCCGCCGCGAGGCGCCGATCGTGCTGGAACTGGGCTGCGGCAAGGGCGAATACACCGTGGGCCTGGCGGCCTTGCATCCGGAACGCAACCACCTGGGCGTGGACATCAAGGGCGCACGCATCTGGCGCGGGGCCCGCAATGTGCTGGAACGGGGCATCGCCCATACCGGCTTCCTCCGTGCGCATGTGGACCATCTCCTCCATGCGTTCGCCCCCGGCGAGGTGGATGCCATCTGGCTCACCTTCAGCGACCCCCAGGTGGGCAAGCCCCGCAAACGGCTCACGAGCCCCTTGTTCCTGGAGCGCTACCGGCAGGTGCTGCGACCGGGTGGTGTGGTGCATCTCAAGACCGACAGCCCCCTGCTTTATGAATACACGCTGGAGCAGGTCGCGGCCCATCAGCTGCCCCTCCTGCAGCACAGCGCCGACGTGTACGGCGACCTGGTCCACCGCGTACCGCCCATCGAACAGGCCGAGCTCGGCATCCGCACTTTCTACGAATCAATGTGGCTGGCCGAAGGGCGCATGATCCACTACGTGCGGTTCGCCATCCATCGACCGGACGGGCCGGAGCTGTTGTAGCTTCGTGGTCATGCGGATCGGACCGCTGGCTTCGGTCGTGCTCGTGGTCGCAATGCCCGGTCCCGCCGCGCATGGCCAGGCCATCGATACCGTGCTGCTCACCGAGCAGGCCTTCGTGCATCACCCCTTCGTGTACTCCACCTTCGCGGCGCTGATCGACCGTTCGGACCGGCCGTTCCTGTATGCGGCAGGTGTGGAGCACGGCCTGCGCACCTACGACATCTCCGACCCGGCGGCCCCCGTGGAGGTCGATGTGCTGTGGCCGCCCGCCTTCGGTGGGCTCAAACCCACCAACATCCATCAGGACGGCGACCTGTTGTACGTGAGCCTCGGCGGTTTCCAGGGCGTGACACAGGCGGCCGGGCTGGCCGTGCTGGACATCGCCGACCCCGCGAACGCCGCCGTGCTCGACCAGTGGGACAGTGCGGCCTTCACCTCGGGCAGCGCCATCGTGCGGGTGCGCAACGGCTTCGCCTACCTGGGCGCCATGCGCGAGGGCCTGGTGGTGCTGGACGTGAACGACCCCGCCGACATCCGCTTCGTCTCCTCCTTCCAGCCGGACACGACCTGGCCCGGCCTGGTGAACTACCCGCCCAATGCGCGGGGCATGGACTTCAAGGGCGATACGCTGCTGCTGGCCTACGATGCCGGTGCCCTGCGCGCCATCGCCATCGACGACCCGACGGACCTGGTGGAGGTGGACCGGTACCTCAACCCGTTGCAGCCTGCCGCCACACCCTGCGCCTACAACAACGTGCGCGTGGTCGGCGATGTGTGTTACGTGACCACGGACTTCTGCGGCTTCGAGGCGGTGGACATCCGCAACGCCACCGCCATGCAGCAGCTCGCGTGGGTGAACCCGTGGAACTGCAACGGCGGGTCGTGGTTCGGCAGCGATGGCCACGCCAACGAGCTCATCCCCGCCGCCGGCGACAGCCTGCTCTTCGTCAATGGCGGCGACAGCGAGGTGCTGGTCTATGACATCACCGAGCCGGTCACCCCGCTGCTCGTGGGCGGCTTCATCCATCCCAACGACAGTTCCGTCGCGTGGGGGGTGGATGTGCACGACAGCCTGATGGTGCTGAGCTACATCGACAACTCGCTCGTGTTCTGGCCGCCGCAGCCCTACTACGCCGACGATGGCGGCATCCAGCTGTTCACCTGGACCGTGGACCGGAGCACGGCGTTCCCCGACCCCGGCAGGGACCGTTCGTGGCAGGTGTGGCCCAACCCGACCCAGGGCCCGCTGAACATCGCGTTGGAAGGCGTGGCACAGGCGGTGGTCCGCGACCACCTCGGCCGCGTGCTGTGGCAGGGGCGTGTGCAAGGCCCCCGCGCACGGATCGACCTGCCCCGGCCCGCACCGGGATCGTACCTCGTGGAGCTCATCACCCCACAAGGACGGAACGTTCTCCGTACCGTGGTGCAATGATCGTGCGGACATGGGGAATGGTCGTTCCGCACGCAAGCAGGTCCGCGACGGAGCCGTGCAGCAGCGCGACTTCTTCGCCGACGTGATGGACGTGGTGCGCGAGGTGCCCCGGGGGCGGGTGACGAGCTATGGCGCCATCGCACGCTACCTCGGTGCCGCCCGCTCGGCGCGCACGGTGGGGTATTGCATGAACAACGCGCACACGGCACGGCCGAAGGTGCCCGCCCACCGGGTGGTGAACCGCGAGGGCCTGCTCACCGGCAAACATCACTTCGGGTCGCCCACCCGCATGCAGGAACTGCTGGAGCAGGAGGGGGTGCAGGTGCGCGACGACCAGGTGGTGGAATTCGGCACCCTGTTCTGGGACCCCTCGGAGCACCTCGGCCCCTGAGGTGTGCGGTGGTCCGGTGCGCACCGCGTATCTTCATGCTGCCAAAGCAGGGATGGCATGGTGGTGCTGGTGGATCACGATGATGCGGACGCACGGATCGAGGTGCTGCCCGAACTGAGCCTGGTGCGCCTCACCTGGAAGGAGCCCGTGCCCGGCTTGAAGTATCGCGAGATCATGATGCGACTGCTGGCCACCGTGCGCCACCATGGCCTGAAGCACTGGCTCAGCGACGGGCGATGCATGGGGCCGATCCTGTTCGCGGACCAGACCTGGACGATGCAGGAGTTCGTGCCGCAGCTGATCCAGGTGGGCTTGGAACGCGTGGCCATCGTGAGCAGCGCCGATGTCCTGAACCGGATCGCCGTGGACCGCATGGTGAACGCAACGTCGGCCGGTGTACCGTACAGCATCGCCTTCTTCGAGGATCCGTCCATCGCCCAGCTCTGGTTGATGGACAGGACCGACGCGCACACCCCGGTGGGCCGTTGATCCCGCCCGCGGCCCCTTGGGGAGACCTTATTTTCGCGCCGCGGACCGCCCTGTCCGCATCCCGTCATGCCCATCACCGAGGAAGCCATCCGGTCCGCGCTCGCCCGCGTCGTCGAACCCGATCTCAAGAAGGACATCGTGACCCTCGACCTGGTGCGCGAGGTGGTCGTGGACGACAACACCGTGCACGTCACCGTGGAGGTGAGCAACCCCGCGTTGCACGGCCGCAAGCGGATGGAGGAGGCGGTGACCTTCCAGCTCGGCCAGGCGTTGGGCCCGGATGTGCGTGTGCGGGTGACCGTGAACCCGCTGAGCGGGGAGCGGGCCGGCCTGCGCAAGGTGCTGCCCGGTGTGAAATGGATCGTGGCCGTGGCCAGCGGCAAGGGCGGCGTGGGCAAGAGCACCATCACCGCCAACCTGGCCGTGGGGCTGGCCGCGCGTGGTTTGCGCGTGGGCCTGGTGGACGCCGACATCCACGGGCCCAGCATGCCCCTGATGTTCGACGTGCTGAAGGAGCGGCCCCGCACCACCGACCGGGACGGCAAGCCCATGATCGTGCCGGTGGAGGCCCACGGCGTGAAACTGCTGAGCATCGGCTTCTTCGCCGACCCGGCACAGGCCATCGCCTGGCGCGGCCCCATGGCCAGCAAGGCCCTGGAGCAGCTGTTCAAGGATGCCGACTGGGGCGAGCTCGACCTGTTGCTCGTGGACCTGCCGCCGGGCACCAGCGACATCCACCTCAGCCTGGTACAGGCCGTGCCCCTCACCGGCGCCGTGATCGTGAGCACGCCGCAGCCCGTGGCCCTGGCCGATGCCCGCAAAGGGGTGGGCTTCTTCCAGCTCCCCAGCGTGAACGTGCCGGTGCTGGGCATCGTGGAGAACATGGCCTGGTTCACCCCGGCCGAGCTGCCGGAGAACAAGTATTTCATCTTCGGCAAGGGCGGCGCCCGGGCCCTGGCCGCCGAGCTCGGCGTACCCTTCCTCGGGGAGGTCCCCCTGGTGCAAAGCATCCGCGAGGCCGGCGATGTGGGGCGCCCCGCCGTGCTCCAGCAGGGCACGCCCAGTGCGGCCGCCTTCCACGAACTTTGCGCGGCCGTGCTGGAACACCTACACCAACCCGTCACCGCCTGACCCATGACGCGCCGCACCGACCCGCTGTTGGAAAAGCGCGTCCTGGACGCCCTGAGCGACCTGCGCCCCTTCCTGGAGGCCGACGGGGGCGACATCACCCTGGAGGAGATCACCCCGGAGGGGGTGGTGCGCGTGCGCCTGCACGGCGCCTGCTGCGGCTGTGCCATGAGCCCCATGACCATGAAGGCCGGCGTCGAGGAGGCCATCAAGCGGGTGGCCCCGTCGATCAAGGGCGTGGAGGCCGTGAACATGGGCCAGGCGGTGTGATGCGGGGGGCCTCCGCGCCCGGCCCCGGCCCTGACCCCGATCAGGGACCACCGACCCCCCACCCGTACCTTCGCGACACCTTTCATGGAGACCCCCGCCAAGCCCAAGACCGTTGAGCCGCGCCAGAACGTGGTGATCCTCTTCGCCGGCGACAGCGGCGACGGCATCCAGCTCACCGGCGCACAGTTCACCGACAACAACGCGCTCTTCGGCAACGACGTCAGCACCTTCCCCAACTACCCTTCGGAGATCCGCGCCCCGCAGGGCACGCTGGCCGGTGTAAGCGGGTTCCAGCTCCACTTCGGCAGCGTGGAGGTCTTCACCCCGGGCGACCGCTGCGACGTGCTGGTGGTGATGAACGCCGCCGCCCTCAAGGCCAACCTGCACAAGCTCAAGCAGGGCGGCATCATCATCGCCAACGCCGACGGCTTCGACCGCAAGAACCTGCGCCTGGCCGGGTACATCGATGAGGCCGACCCGCTCACCGACGGCTCCCTCGAGGCCTACAAGCTGCACAGCGTGGACGTGACCAAGCTGACACGCGCAGCGCTCGAGGGCACCACCCTCGGCATGAAGGAGAAGGACCGCTGCAAGAACATGTTCGTGCTGGGCTTCATCAACTGGATGTTCAGCCGCGAACTGGACAACAGCGAGCGGTTCCTGGAGCACAAGTTCGGGCGGAAGCCCGAGCTGATGGAGGCCAACCGGCGGGTGCTCCTGGCCGGGTACCACTACGGGGAGACCAGCGAGACCTTCACCACGCGCTTCGAGGTGAAGCCCGCGCCCATGCCCAAGGGCACCTACCGCAGCATCACCGGCAACCAGGGTACTGCCTTGGGCCTGCTGGCCGGTGCGCGCAAGGCCGGGCTCCAACTGTTCTACGGCAGCTATCCCATCACGCCCGCGAGCGACATCCTGCACGAGCTGAGCCGTCACAAGAACCTGGGGGCCATCACCTTCCAGGCCGAGGACGAGATCGCCGCCATCGCTTCGGCGATCGGTGCCAGCTACGGAGGTGCCCTGGGCGTCACCGCCAGCAGCGGCCCCGGCATCGCCCTGAAGATCGAGGCCATGGGCCTGGCCTTCATGCTCGAACTGCCGCTGGTGATCGTGAACGTGCAGCGCGGGGGGCCCAGCACGGGCCTGCCCACCAAGACCGAGCAGGCCGACCTGTGGCAGGCCGTGCATGGCCGCAATGGCGAGGCCCCCATCCCCGTGATCGCCGCCAGCACCCCGGTGGATTGTTTCGAGATGGCCTTCGAGGCCGTGCAGCTTGCCGTGGAGCACATGACGCCGGTGATCCTGCTCACCGACGGGTACATCGCCAACGGTGCCGAACCCTGGCGCTTCCCCAGCTCCGCCGACCTGCCCACCATCACCCCGAACTTCATCCAGGCGCCCAACGACGGCGACCGCTTCCTGCCCTACCGCCGCGATGCCCGCGGTGTGCGGCCCTGGGCCCTGCCCGGCCAGGCCGGGTTGCAGCACCGCATCGGCGGCATCGAGAAGCAGGACGGTACCGGCAACATCAGTTACGATCCCGCGAACCACGAGAAGATGGTACGTCTGCGGGCCGAGAAGGTGGCGCGCATCGCGGACCGCTTCAGGCCCATCCGCCTGGACAGCGGCCCGCCCGAGGGCGACCTGCTGATCGTGGGCTGGGGCAGCACCTACGGCGCCATCCGCACCGCCGCCCTGCAGATGCAGGCCGAAGGGCACAGCGTGGCCCACGTGCACCTGCGCCATCTCTTCCCCTTCAACAAAGGCCTGGGCCCCCTGCTGAGGAAATTCCGCCAGGTGCTGGTGCCCGAGATGAACAGCGGCCAGCTGCGCCAGTTGCTGCGCGCCGAGTACCTGGTGGATGCACGGGGCCTCAGCAAGGTGCAGGGCCTGCCCTTCACCAGCGAGGAGATCCGGAACGCCGCGCTCGACCTGCTGACGCACAACACCACCGCCGCTGCGGCGACCCAAGCATGAACACCACGAACGCCAGCCCCGCAGCCCCGGCGAAGGCCGACTTCTCCAGCGACCAGGAGGTGCGGTGGTGCCCCGGTTGCGGCGATTACAGCATCCTGAAGCAGGTGCAGACCCTGCTCGAACAGAGCGGCCGCAGGAAGGAGGAGGTCGTCTTCATCAGCGGCATCGGCTGCAGCTCCCGCTTCCCGTACTACCTCGACACCTTCGGTCTGCACGGCATCCACGGACGTGCGCCGGCCATCGTGGGCGGGTTGCGCAGCGTACGTCCCGACCTCAGCGTCTGGATGATCACCGGCGACGGCGATGCCCTGAGCATCGGTGGCAACCACATCATCCACCTGCTGCGCCGCAACGTGGACGTGAACGTGCTGCTGTTCAACAACGAGATCTACGGGCTCACCAAGGGGCAATACTCACCGACCAGCCCCGAGGGTGCCGTCACGCGCAGCACCCCGCTGGGCAGCACGGACCATCCGTTCAACCCGCTCGCCCTGGTGAAGGGCGCCGACGGCACCTTCATCGCCCGGTGCATGGACCGCGACCCCAAGCACATGCGCGAGGTGCTCGCCCGGGCCGATGCCCACCGGGGCACCAGCCTGGTGGAGGTGTACCAGAACTGCAACGTGTTCAACGACGGCGCCTTCGAGGCCTTCACCGAGAAGGGCAGCAAGGCGGACAACACCCTGTTCGTGGAGCACGGCAAACCGCTCCTTTTCGCCAACGGCACCAAGGGCATCAGTCTGCAGGACATGCGGCCTACCGTGATCGACATCGGTGCGGAACGCTCGGTGAACGATTGCTGGGTGCACGATGAGCGGGACAGCTTCAAGGCCTCGCTGCTCGTCCGCCTGTTCGACGACCCGCGCACGCAGGGCGGCTTCCCGCGACCGTTCGGCGTGCTGTTCGTGAAGGACCGCCCCACGCACGAGGCCAAGCTCCAGGCCCAGGTCCAGGCGGCACGGGAGCGCAAGGGCCAGGGCGACCTGGACGCGTTGCTCCGCGGCGACCACACCTGGGAGATCGTCTGACCGGGCCTCCCGCCGTGCGCCCGAGGGCCTGAAGGGCCGGTCCGCTCAGCGTACCGCCTCCAGCTTGCGCTTCAAGGCCTCGAGCTCGCTCACCGCCTGCTCCTTGGAGACCTGGTGGCCCTGCTGTGCCTCCTGCGCTTCGGGGATCGCACCCTGCCGCTTGTTGTGGCTTTCCTGCGCGTCGGCCTCCTTGCGGATCTGCTTGGCCAGGTCCTCCTGCACCTTCACCAGCTTGTTGTGCATCTTGGTGAGCTTCTCCAGGTCCTTGGCCTCCTGGGTGGCGTTGTAGCGCTCCTTCAACTTCAGTTCCTCCTTCTGCAGCTGGGTGTGCTTGTCGGTCAGCCTGCTCTTCTCCTTCTTGGCCTTCTCCAGGTCCTCGGCGGCCTTGCCGGCCTTCTCCTGGGCCTTGGCCTGGTCCTTCTGGGCGCCCTCCAACCTGCCGTGGTGCTTGTCCACGATCTTCTGCTGCGCGTCGATCTGCTGTTGCACGATCGCCCGGTTCACCTGCACGGCCAGCGCATGGGCCGCCTCGCCACCACTCGGCAGGGCCGTGCTGTCGTTGGCGGCGAAGGCCACCTGCATCCGCGCTCCGCCGGCCTTCTTGTCCTTGGCAGTGGTGGCCAGCAGCAGCACCGGGGCCTCGCCCATGCCCGCCACGGTGGCCATGCCCCGCAGTGGTGAGGAGCCGCTGAATTTCGCGCCCTGTTCCGCATAGGCGGCCTTCAGCGCGTTCAAGGCGGTGCCGGGGTCGGCCTCCCACACCGTGAAGGTGTGCGCGGGCAGCTTGTACCTGCCGTTCACCAGGCTGTCGGTCTCCACGACGATGGTGTTCGTCCAGTTGAGCAGGTGGCCGCTGGCCGACTTGTCCTGCGCGTGGAGGGCCGTGCCGAGCGTCGGGAACAGGCAGGCGATGGTCAGGGAGCGGAGGGTCGTACGATGGTCCATGGGGCAAAGGTACCGGTGCGCGCGGCATGGCCACGCCCGTCTCATAGCAGGCCCAGCCGCCCCATCGCCTTGTCCACGAAGCCGATGCGGGCCGGGATGCGGTAGGCCACGAAGAGGCGCACGTTGCCCACGTTCCAACCGTAGGTGGCATCGCGCACGGGGCTGGTGCTGGAGGTCTCGTTGGAGGCCGAGAGGCCCACACATGTGCGGGCGCTGTTGTAGCCCAGGGCGATGCGCTGCTGGGAACGCAGCCCCGCACCCCAGAGCACGTCGCGGCGGTCGGTGTCGTGCTCCGGATACCAGCCCTCGCTGCGCACCAACCCCACGCCGCCGGCGATGGACAGGGCGATGAACACGTGGCGCTTGATGACGAAGGTGTGCGCGTAACCCAGCAGCCCGCCCAGCTCGGCCTGTTCCAGCCGGCGGAAGCGCAGGGCGGGGGCGAACAGGCTGTCCACCTCCTGCGGGATCTCCGGCCGGTCCGAACGCAGGGCTTGGAACACCCCGTAACCGCCCACCAGCATGGCCCCCGCGCTGCGCAGCTGCCAGGCGTCCTGGTTGAACGCGGCCCGGTAGCTGAAGCGCCGGTTGCCCACGATGTGCAGCATGCTGAGCCCGAGGTTCTCCTGCACCAGGTCGGGCCGCAGCCGGTTCTCCCGGATGATGCGGTCGTACAGCGTGTCGCCGGCCATGGACCCGGGATAGTTCAGCACGTCGATGTAGTAGCCTTTGTAGGACTGCGCGAACAGGTTGATCGCGAAACGCCGCCCGAACATGTTCCCCTGCGCGTCCAGGTAGCGCGTGTCCCCCAGCTCGGCATCGTCCCCGTTCAGGAAGCCGAACCCGAAGCCGAGGTTCAGCGTGAGCGCCCTGTAGCTGACCCCCACGCCGAGGTTCACGTTGGTGTTGGGCCGGTAGGTCACCCGGCTCTCCCGCGCCGCGTCGCGCAATTCCGCCGCGTTGAACTTGGTGCTCATGAACAGCCGCAGGGTCAGCTGGTGGGTGAGGTCGAGCACCCGGGTGCTGTCGAAGCCGCCGTTCGCGGGCGGCGGTGCGGGTTCGTGCTGTGCGTGCGACGGCGGGGCCGCGAAGGCTGCGAGCGCGAGGAACAGGGCGACCGGGCGTGCGGCGTGCACGGTGTTTCAGGCCTTGAGCGCCGACGGGACCCGGCACACGGGCACCGGCTCCATCTTGTGGCGGTTGGCCGCGTGGCGGCGGTCGAAGATGGCCAGCACTTCGCGCTGGCGGGCCGTGAGGGCCTGGCCCGCCGGGTCAACGCCGCGCTCGCGCAGGGCCATGGCCCACTCCAGTTCGGGGTAGCTCGCCCCGATCTGGTCCTCGTCGCTGCGGTCGTCGCCGAACAGGCCGTCGGTGGGCTTGACCCGCAGGATGCTCTCGGGCACGCCCAGCGCGCGGGACACGGCGTACACCTCGGTCTTGGTGAGGTCGGCGATGGGCGAGAGGTCCACCCCGCCATCGCCATACTTGGTGAAGAAGCCCACCCCGAAGTCCTCCACCTTGTTGCCCGTGCCGGCCACCAGGCGGCCGTGGATGCCCGCGAGGTAGTACAGCGTGGTCATCCGCAGCCGGGCCCGCGTGTTGGCCAGCGCCAGGTCGGTCACCGCCGCCGTTGCGCCCGGGGGCAGCGCCTTCGCCAGGAGGTCGAACGTGGGGGTGAGGTCCACGCGCTGCAGGCCCACCTCGGGGTGCGCGGCCTGCAGCCAGGCCACATGCTCCAGGGCCCGCTGCACATGGCCCGGGGCCTGGTGGATGGCCATCTCCGCACAGAGTGTGGGCAGGCCGGTGCGTGCGCACAGCGTGCTGGTGAGCGCGCTGTCGATGCCGCCGCTCACCCCCACCACGAAGCCGCGCTGGCCGCTCTGCACGCAGCGGTCCTTCAACCAGCCGGTGATGTGATCGGCGACGGCGATGGGATCCATGGTGTGCTGAAAGGGAAAGGCCCTGCGAAAGTGCGCAGGGCCTCCCGGGATGCGGTGGCCTGCCCTCAGAAGTACACTCCGAGCAGCAGCTCGGCATAGTGGAGCTTGCCGTGCACCTCCACCTCGTCGGTGATCTCCTCGTTCGCCTCGCGCTTGAAGAGCTTCTGCTTGTCGAAGGTGTCGGTGAAGCCGTTGTTGTAATTGAGGCCGAAGACCATGGTGGTGTTGCCGGCGAACTTGTACTCCGCCCCGATGCCCACCACCAGCGAGGCCCGGAAGGGCACCGTTTCCTTGAGGATGTTGGCCTTCTCCTCGTGGGTGAACTTCGCGTCCTGCCCCAGCCCGGTCGCCGCAGCGTCATACTTGTAGACATCGCTCTTGGCCGTGACGCAGAACGCCGACCCGAAGCCCAGCTGGCCGTAGTAGGTCATGTAGCCGATCTCGTTGGTCTTCAACTTGATCAGGATGGGCAGCTCCACATACTGGTAGCTCCGCTTGAATTCGAAGGCCGGGATGGTCCGGTCGAGCCCGGCGAGCTTGGTATGGTAGCTGGTGCTTTTCTGCTTGGCCCCCGTGAGGTTGAGGAACAGGCCGGTGCTGAGCGCGTAGTTGTCGCTGCCCAACCGGAAGTCGGTCATCAGGCCGAAGGAGAAGCCCAGGTTCATCCCATCGCCCTTGATCTCCTTGGTGGAGGATCTGATCCAGCTCAGGCTGGGTGCGGCCTTGATGCCGAGTTTGACACCCCGGGAGTCCTGGGCCGTGGTGGCGGTGGTGAGCAGGGCTGCGACCGCCAGGGGGAGGAACGCCTTCTTCATAGGTTTGCGCGATGTTCGTTGGGGTCAAAGGTAATCGGGTCGCCCGCACCCTCTCCGGCGCGGCCTTGTTGCTGGTCGCCGCCTGCGGCACGCCCGATGGCCCCGCCAAGGTGGACCCGGTGCCCGTGCAGGTGGACCTCTACCGCTTGGACCGGCTGCTGTTCAAGGCCCCTCCGGACTCGCTCGCCGCCGTGAGCCTTCGTGCCTACGCCGACCTCGGCGGGTTCTACCGCCTCTACGTGGAGCGCGTGCTGCGGGCGGCACCGATCGACGACCCCCGCCTGAGCGTGGCCCTGCTGCGCTTCACCCGCGACCCCGACTGGGCCGCCGCACAGGCCGCGGCCGACAGTCTCTTCGGCGGCATGGAGGCCCAGCATGCGGAGCTGGTGGATGCGTTCGGCCGGTTGAAGGCGCTCTTCCCCGACAGCCTCACGCCCCGGGTGGTGGTCTTCAACGCGGGCTTCAACTACGGCATCTTCCCCACCGACAGCATGCTTGGCGTGGGCATCGAATGGTTCATCGGCCCCGACCACCCCGTGGTGGGCCTGCTGGCCCCGGAGGCCTTCCCCAACTATGTGAAACGGCGCATGGAGCCTGCGATGCTGGTGCCCGCTGCGGTGAAGGGCTGGCTGATGGTGCACTACCTGCGCGATGCCGCCGGCGAGGACCTGCTCACCCAGCTGGTGGAGACCGGCAAGGTGATGGCCCTGCTCGACGCCCTGCTTCCGGGCACGGCGCCCGCCCTCAAGCTGGCCTTCACCCCGGAGCAACTGGCCTGGTGCGAGGCCCACGAGTTCAACATCTGGCGGGCGCTGGTGGCGGACGGCCAGTTGTTCAGCAAGGACCCCGAGCGGATCGCGGCCTACCTCAACGACGGTCCGTTCACCAACGGCCTGCCCCGCGAGAGCCCCGGCCACATCGGCGAGTGGGTCGGGTTGCGCATGGTGCAGGCCTACCTCAAGGCCCATCCGCGTACCGGGCTCAGCGACCTGTTCCGCGGCATCGACGCCCGCACCATCCTGAAGGATTACAAACCCCGTGATTGACACCGGCATGAAGACCTCGCAGATCCGCCTCGACGTACAGCTCGACGAGAACCATGTGCCCGAGCACATCGCCTGGGAGGCCGAGGACGGCGGTGTGCGCAGCGAGGCGAACGCCGTGCTGCTGGCCCTCTGGGACGAACGGGAGAAGAACACCATGCGCATCGACCTCTGGACCAAGACCATGAGCGTGGACGACATGAAGCGCTTCTTCCACCAGTGCATCCTCACCATGGCCGACACCTTCGAGCGTGCCACGGGCGAGGACCGCATGGCCGCACAGATGCGTGATTTCGGGGCCTACTTCGCCGAGCACATGCTGGGCATGAAGCGCGAGGGCTGAGGGGCTCGTGGGAATGCGGGTGCGATCCCCGGGAGGCTGTCTCATGAATGCTTTTGGAAGCGAGCGAGCGGTATTTCGCGTCCAGGCGAGGCGCGAGAACCGAGCAGAGCCGGTAGTTCTGTAAGGCTTTTCACAACAAAGCATGGGCTCGAAAGATCCTCGCGCAGCCCAGTTTCGGGATAGCCTCTACCGGGCGTGCCCCGGCCGCGCGTCCCACTCCGCATTGATCCCGTCGATGAACTCCAGGAGCGCCTCACGGCCCTGACGCTCCTCGGCGGAGGTGATGAACATGGTCGGGAGCTCCTGCCAGGTGCGCTTGAGCGTGCGGCGCCAGAGCGCCACGCTGCCCTGCACCTTGGGCTGCGCCAGCTTGTCGCACTTGGTGAACACGATGGCGAAGGGCACCCCCTGCTCGCCGAGCCATTGCACCATCTCCAGGTCGCTCCGCTGGGGCTCCAGCCGCACGTCCACGAGCAGGAACACGCACTGCAGATTGGACCGCTCCAACAGGTAGCGGTCGATCATGTGTTTCCACGCCGCGCGCTCGTCGCGGCCGGTGCGTGCGAAGCCGTAGCCCGGCAGGTCGGCCAGCATCCAGGGGCGGCCTGCGGCCAGGGTGCCCTCCACGCGGAAGTGCTCCACGTTGCGCGTCTTGCCCGGCGTGGCGCTGACGCGCGCCAGTTTGTTGATGCCCGCCAGCATGTTCACCAGCGAGCTCTTGCCCACGTTGCTGCGGCCGATGAAGGCGTATTCAGGCAGGGTGGGGGCGGGCCAGTGCGCGGCCTCGCGCCCACTGCCCAGGTGCACGGCCTTCAGCGTGCGCATGGGGCCGGCGGGTTGCGGGCAGGAGCGCAGGATACCGCCGCTGCCACCATCAGGCCAGCTTGCGGGAGAGCCATGCGTCCAGGATGCCGTTGAAGAGGGCCGGTTGTTCCATCATCGGGGCGTGGCCGCACGCGTCGATCCAGAACAGCTCGCTGCCGGGGATCAACTGATGGAACTCCTCGGCCACCTCGGGCGGTGTGATGCCGTCCTGCCGCCCCCAGATCAGGCACACGGGCATGGTCAGCTTGGGC
Organism: Flavobacteriales bacterium; assembly: GCA_013360395.1. Classification (GTDB taxonomy): domain Bacteria; phylum Bacteroidota; class Bacteroidia; order Flavobacteriales_F; family PHOS-HE28; genus PHOS-HE28. Next base: position 40,532 of record JABWBQ010000009.1, on the reverse strand, counting down.
AGCTCGCGCGCCATGTTGTGCCGGATGGCGCTCTTGGCCAGGGCGAGGATGCGGATGAGCTTGGCCTTGTCGTTCACCGTGTGGTAGCACTCGTCCACCAGCGCGTCCGTGGCGTGGCGCGGGTCGTGGAAGGTGAGGGCGATCTTCTTGCGCAGGTACTCCTTGTCCTCGCGGCGTGGAAAGCTCCCGCCGAAAGCGTTCTCGTAGAGGCCGCTGCTGCCGGTGAGGATCAACGTGCGCACGCCCGCCGGACGTTTCGAACAGTGGATCAGGGCCACGTGACCGCCCAGGGAATTGCCCAGCAGGTTCACCTCCCGGTAGCCCTTGTGAACGATGAAGCGGTGCAGGAAGTCGGCCAGGGCCGGCACGTTCGTGCTCAGCATGGGCATGCTGTACAGGGGCAGCATGGGCACCACCACCCGGTAACGACCGGCGAAGTGGGTGAATACATCCTCGAAGTTGCTCAGGGCCCCGAACAGGCCGTGCAGGAACAGCAGCACCGGGCCATCGCCCTCCTCCACGTAGCGGAACTCACCTTCCTCCTTCAGCCCATGCAACATCGGTACGCCGCGGTCTTGTGGTGGACCGCCTCCGTCCAAATGTAGTGAAGCCCTCCGGTCGCCGCTTTTCGGGCCGGGGCGCTGTCCACAACGCCCTGTGCGCAAGACGGGCGCGCCGGACCGGGATCCGAAGGGGGGGCGGGAGGAGCTTCGTCGAAACGGTCCGAAGTGGGGATGTGGAAAAGTTTCTCCCACATTTTCCCACCACCCGTGACCGCCGATTTCTTCAGTATTTACGGGGATCATAGCAACAATATCCCATCCTGATCGTTGAAAGAACAGCGAGCTGGAAGAGAATTGTGGGAGAGAGTAGGCTAAAGTGGGATAAATCGTCTACTTTCGCTGCCGTCTCGCACGCGCATCCGCATGCTGAACCTGTTGGGCGAATACGATCTGCGGCTGGACGCCAAAGGGCGTCTGGTGCTGCCGAGCGGGCTGAAGCGTCAGCTCGCCGAGGTGGCGGCCAAGGGTTTCGTGATCGCCCGTGACGTGTTCAAGCCGTGCCTGGTGCTGTACCCCATGAGCGAGTGGGAGCGGACGCAGGCCATGATGGCCCGCCTGAACCCTTTCGTGGAGAAGAACCGGGAGTTCATCCGGCGCTTCACGAACGGGGCCACCCGGGTGGAGCTCGATGGCAGCGACCGCATCCTGCTTCCCAAACCGCTGGTGGTCCATGCCGGGATCGGCAAGGACCTCAAGGTGATGGGGCTGCTCGACCGGGTGGAGCTCTGGAGCAAGGAAGGCCATGCCCGGATGCAGCGCGAGGCCGTGGACCTCACCGCCCTCGCCGAAGAGGTGATGGGAAGCCTGGGCAATGCCGATGGCCAGTGAGTACCACGCTCCCGTTCTTTCCCAACCTTGTATCAATGGCCTTGATATCCGTCCCGAGGGTGTCTATGTGGACGTCACCTTCGGCGGTGGCGGTCACAGCCGGGCGATCCTGGACCGCCTGGGCCCCCGGGGGGCGCTGATCGCCTTCGACCGCGACGCCGATGCCTGGGCCCGTGCCCTGAAGGACCCCCGCTTCACGCTCGTGCGGTCCGACTTCCGCTGGGTGCGCAACCATCTGCGCTTCCTGGGAAGGCTTCCGGTGGACGGGCTGCTGGCGGACCTGGGCGTGAGCAGTCACCAGTTCGACACGGCCGGCCGCGGCTTCAGCTTCCGCCACGACGGCCCGTTGGACATGCGCATGGACCGCCGCGGACGGCGCACCGCCGCCGACCTGGTGAACCGTGCGGACGAGGCCGGGCTCGCCCACCTGCTGCGCACCTATGGCGAAGTGGAGGGCGCCCACCGGGTGGCCCGCTGCATCGTGCAGGCCGCCGCGCAACGTCGCCTGGCCACCACGCAGCAGCTGGTGGAGGCCGTGCGCCCGGTGACGCCCCGCCGCGATGCCAACGCCTTCCTCGCACGGGTCTTCCAGGCATTGCGCATCGCGGTGAACGACGAGCTCGGCGCGCTGGAACGCCTCCTCATCGAGAGCCCCCGCATCATCAGGCCCGGCGGCCGGCTGGCAGTGATCAGCTACCACAGCCTGGAGGACCGCCTGGTGAAGAACTGGATGCGTGCGGGCGACCTGGGCGGCGAGGAACGGAAGGACCTCCACGGCAACCGCCTGCGACCCTTCAGGCCATTGAGCAACAAGGCGATCATGCCGGATGAACAGGAGACAAGGACCAACCCACGGGCACGCAGCGCCCGGCTCAGGATAGCGGAACGCACATGAAAGGCAACACCCCACGCACCCCGGAGAACACCGACGGGCAGCCGGCCGCCGAACGGCGCGCCAAACGGCCCGGCGTGCTCGCCGGTGTGCTCAACGGCTCGTTCCTCACGCGCGACCAGGTGCTGGGCAACATGCCCTTCCTGCTCTTCATCGCCGGCCTGATGCTCGTGTACATCGGCTACGGCTACTGGACCGAGCGCACGGTGCGCGACCTCCACCGCACCGATGCCGACCTCAAGGAACTGCGCAGCGAGTACATCACCGTGCGCAGCCACCTGGACCGCACCGAGCAGCAAAGCCAGGTGGCCGAGGACATCTCCGGGCTCGGCCTGCGCGAGAGCCGGGTGCCGCCCCGCAAGATCACCGTCGAACCCGAACTGGCCGAGGCCGTGCGATGACCATGGAAGCCCAGCGCGCCTTCCGCCTCCGCACCATGTTCCTCTATGGTGTGCTGCTGCTCTTCGCCGCGGCCATCGCGGTGAAGCTCTTCGTCATCCAGCTGATGGAGGGCGAGCGCTGGACCGCCCGCGCCGAGCACGTGGCCACGGCCTACCGCACCGTGCAACCCGACCGCGGCCACATCTACAGCGAGGACGGCCGCCTGCTGAGCACCAGCGTGCCCGAGTACGAGGTGCGCATGGACCTCATGGCCGACGGCCTCAGCGACGAGCTGCTCCGGGCCGAGATCGACCCCCTGTGCCAGGCGCTGAGCGACCTCTTCGGCGACCGTTCGGCCGCCGAGTACCGACGCGACCTGATGGCCGCACGCGCACGGCGCGACCGCTACCACCTGGTGAAGCGCAAGGTGGACCACGAGCAGCTGCAGACCGTGAAGGACATGCCCCTGTTCCGGCGCGGCCGTTATGCCAGCGGCCTGATCCTGGAGAAGCGCACGGTACGCGTGCGTCCCTTCGGCCGGCTGGCCGCACGCTCGGTGGGCTATGTGCTCAAGGACAGCAGCGCCATCGGCATCGAGGGCGGCTTCGACAGCTGGCTGCGCGGTGTCACCGGGCGCCGCCTCGAACGCCGCCTCACCGGTGGCATCTGGATGCCCATCGACGACGACAACGGGCAGGACCCCGTGCCCGGCAGCGATGTGCACACCACCATCGACATCAACCTGCAGGACGTGGCCGACGCCGCCCTGGAAGCCCAGCTGCGCAAGCACGGCGCTCACCACGGTTGCGTGGTGGTCATGGAGGTGTCCACCGGCTACGTGAAGGCCATCAGCAACCTCACCCTCCAGGGCGACAGCACCTACGTGGAGGACCTCAACTACGCCGTGGGCCTGCCCACCGAGCCCGGCTCCACCTTCAAGACGGCCAGCCTCATGGTGGCACTGGAGGACGGTGTGGTGAAGGCCACCGACACGGTGGACACGCGCGATGGCAAGGTGCGTTTCCACGACCGCATCATGCGCGACTCGCACGAGGGCGGTTACGGCCGCATCACCGTGCACCGCGCCCTGGAGCTGAGCAGCAACACCGCCGTGTCGCAGGTGGTGCACAAGGCCTACCGCAACGACCCCAAGCGGTTCGTGGACGGCCTGCGCCGGCTGGGCCTCGACCGTCCGCTGGGCGTGCGGATCCCCGGCGAGGGCGTGCCGGTGATGCGCGACCCGGGCGACAAGGGCTGGAGCGGCGTGAGCCTCCCGTGGATGAGCATCGGCTACGAGGTGAGCCTGACCCCGCTGCAGGTCCTGGCCTTCTACAACGCCATCGCCAACGACGGCCGGATGATGCAGCCCCAGTTCGCCACGCATGTGACGCGGGCGGGCAAGGAGGTGCAGCGGTTCGAACCCGTGACCCTCAAGGAGCGCATCTGCTCCCCGGCCACACTGGCGCAGGTGCGCCACATGCTGGAAGGCGTGGTGGACACCGGCACGGCCACCAACCTGAAGGCGGCGCACTTCCGCATCGCCGGCAAGACGGGCACGGCGCAGATCGCCAGGGAACGCTCGGGTTACAAGAGCGCCGGCGTGAGCTACCAGGCCTCCTTCGCCGGCTATTTCCCGGCCGACGCACCGCGCTACAGCTGCATCGTGGTGGTGAGCTCGCCCAGCATGAGCGGCTACTACGGCAACGTGGTGGCCGGCCCCATCTTCCGGGAGATCGCCGACAAGATCCACAGCAACCGCCTGGAGATGCAGACCGGGCTGGCCGGGCTGGCCCCGCCGGAGGCGCGCACCCCGGTGACCTTCGGCGGGCATGCGGGCGACCTGCGCACGGCCCTCGCCACGCTGGGCGTGCCCGTGGAGCAGGAGGGTGAGGGCGAATGGGTCGTATCGCAGGCGGCGGACACCAGCGTGGTGCTTCGGCCCCGCGGACTGCCCGGTGATGCCCAGCATGTGGTGCCCAACGTCGGGGGCATGGGCCTGCGCGACGCCCTCTATCTCCTGGAGAACCGCGGCCTGCGGGTGCAGGTGACCGGCGCCGGCATGGTGCGCCGCCAGTCCCTCATGCCCGGCCACCGCTTCACCCCCGGCACCACCATCGTACTGGAGCTCGCCACATGAAACTGTTGAAGGACATCCTCTACCGGGCACGCCTGGAACAGGTGGTGGGCAGCACCAACACCGCCATCGAGCGGATCTGCACCGACAGCCGCGAGGTGGTCCCCTTCAGCGCCTTCTTCGCCCTGCGCGGCACACGGACGGACGGCCACGACCACATCGATCAGGCCATCGGGCGCGGTGCCGCCGCCATCATCTGTGAGCGCATGCCGGACCGGCCCAGGGACGGTGTGGCCTACGTGCGGGTGGCCGACAGCGCCCACGCGCTGGCGGTCGCCGCGGACAACTTCCACGACCACCCCTCCCGCGCGCTCACCCTCGTCGGCATCACCGGCACCAACGGCAAGACCAGCACCGCCACCCTGCTGTACCGCCTCTTCCGCGCCCTCGGGCACAAGTGCGGCCTGATCAGCACCGTGGAGGTGCGCATCGGCCAGCGCACCCTGCCCGCCACCCACACCACGCCCGACGCGGTGCGCCTCAACGCCCTGCTGCGCGAGATGGTGGACGAGAAGGTGACCCACTGCTTCATGGAGGTGAGCAGCCACGGCGTGATGCAGGAGCGGATCACCGGGCTGCACTTCGATGTGGGCGTGTTCACCAACATCACCCACGACCATCTGGATTACCACGGCACCTTCGACGCCTACATCCAGGCCAAGAAGCGGTTCTTCGACCAGCTGGGACCCGATGCGCTGGCCTTGGTGAACGCCGATGATCCCCGCAGCGCGGTGATGGTCCAGAACACCGCCGCGCGCAAGCGCAGCTATGCCGTGCGGGCCATGGCCGACCATCGCGCCCGCATCATCGGGAACGAGCTCACCGGCCTGCACCTCGACATCGACGGGCACGAGGTGTACACCCGCCTGGTCGGCGCCTTCAACGCGAGCAACCTGCTGGCCGTGTACGCCGTGGCCGTGCATCTGGGCCCGGCCCCCATGGACGTGCTGACGGCGCTGAGCGACCTGGAGCCGCCGCGCGGGCGTTTCCAGGCGGTGCGCGGCCCCGGCGGCGTGCTCGGCGTGGTGGACTATGCGCACTCCCCCGACGCGCTGCGCAACGTGCTCGAGACCATGCGTGGCGTGTGCAGCGCCGAGCAGCGCGTGATCACCGTGGTGGGATGCGGCGGCGACCGCGACCGTGCCAAGCGCCCGGTGATGGCACGCATCGCCGCGGAGCTGAGCGACCGTGTGGTGCTCACCAGCGACAACCCGCGCAGCGAGGACCCGATGACCATCCTGGCGGAGATGCGCGCGGGGGTGCCCGCCGGCGATGCCGACCGCGTGTTCGTCAACGCCGACCGGCGCGAGGCCATACGCCAGGCCGTGGCCATGGCCGCAAAGGGCGATGCCGTGCTGGTGGCCGGCAAGGGGCACGAGACCTACCAGGAGATCGCCGGCACGCGCCACCCCTTCGACGACGCCGCCGTGCTGAAGGAGACCCTTGAACTGATGCACCGCTGACCATGCTGTACCACCTGTTCAAGGCCATCGGTTTCTCCCTCCCCGGGAGCGGTGCGTTCAACTACATCTCCTTCCGCGCGGGCATGGCCGTGTTCGTCTCCCTGGTCATCAGCCTGTGGTTCGGCAAGGGCATCATCCGCCTGCTGCGCCGCATGCAGGTGGGCGAGACGGTGCGCGACCTGGGCCTGGAAGGGCAGCTGAGCAAGCAGGGCACGCCCACCATGGGCGGCCTCATCATCCTCTCGGCCATCCTCGTCCCCACGCTGCTCTTCGCACGCCTGGACAACATCTACATCCTGCTCATGCTCGCGGTCACCGTGTGGCTCGGTGCCATCGGTTTCATCGACGACCACATCAAGGTCTTCAAGAAGGACAAGCGCGGGCTGGCGGGCCGGTTCAAGGTCGTGGGGCAGGTCGGCATCGGCATCATCGTCGGTGCGGTGGTCTATTTCCATCCGGACATACGCACCAAGGTGGAGGTGCCGGCGGTGCTCGCCGAACAGCTGGACCCCGCGGCGCTGAGCACCTACGTGGAGGAGGACGGCACCGTGCACCACCTGCTGGACCGCAAAAGCCCCAACACCACCATCCCCTTCGTCAAGGGCAACGAGTTCAACTACTCCTCGGTGCTCGGCATGTTCGGTCGCGAGGCGCGCCGCTACACCTGGGTGCTCTACATCCTGGTGGTCATCTTCATCATCACCGCGGTGAGCAACGGTGCCAACATCACCGACGGGCTGGACGGGCTGGCCACGGGCACCTCCGCCATCATGGTGCTGGCCCTGGGCGTGCTGGCGTACGTGAGCGGCAACATCATCTTCTCGGAGTACCTGGACATCATGTACATCCCCGACAGCGGTGAACTGGCGGTGTACATCGGTGCGATGCTGGGGGCCTGCATCGGCTTCCTCTGGTACAACGCCTATCCGGCGCAGGTCTTCATGGGCGACACCGGCAGCCTCGCCCTCGGCGGCATCATCGCCACGCTGGCCATCCTGGTGCGCAAGGAGCTGCTGATCCCCGTGCTGTGCGGGGTCTTCCTGGTGGAGAACCTCAGCGTGGTGATGCAGGTCTCCTGGTTCAAGTGGACCAAGCGCAAGTACGGCGAGGGGCGCAGGATCTTCCTGATGTCGCCCCTGCACCATCACTTCCAGAAGAAGGGCGTGCACGAAAGCAAGATCGTGAGCCGCTTCTGGATCGTCGGCATCATGCTCGCCGTGTTGAGCATCGTAACCCTCAAGCTGCGATGAGGTCCCTGGTGGTGCTCGGTGCGCAGGAGAGCGGGGTGGGCGCGGCGGTGCTGGCGCAGAAGCTGGGCCTGCCGGTGTTCGTGAGCGACGGCGCCGCGATCAAGCCGCAATACCGCGATGTGCTGGTAGCGCACGGGATCCCCTTCGAGGAGGGCGGGCATTCGGCCGCGCGCGTGCTGTCGGCCGACGAGGTGGTGAAGAGCCCCGGCATCCCCGACACCGCCGCCCTGGTGGCCGCGGCCCATGCGCGGGGCATCCCCGTGATCAGCGAGGTGGAGCTGGCCGCCCGCCATGCCAACGCGCCCATCGTGGCCATCACCGGCAGCAACGGCAAGACCACCACCACGCTGCTCCTGCACCACATCCTCACAGCGGCGGGCATCGACGCCGGCCTGGGCGGCAACGTGGGCCGCAGCTTCGCGGGCCTCGTCGCCGAACGGGACCACGCCCTCTACGTGCTCGAGCTGAGCAGCTTCCAGCTCGACGGCATCCGCACCCTGCGGCCCCATGTCGCCGTGCTGCTCAACATCACGCCGGACCACCTGGACCGCTATGGCGACCGGATGGAGAACTACGTCGCGAGCAAGTTCCGCATCGCGATGAACATGACCGGCGACGACCACTTCATCCATTGCGCCGACGACCCGGAGGTGATGCGCGGCATCGACCTGCACCCGGTGCGTGCGCAGCGCTGGCCTTTCTCCATCCAACGCCCCCTTGGCCGCGGTGGATGGCTCGACGACGCCCACATCCACATCCACACAGACCAAAACCCGTTCCGCATGTCCATACATGAACTCGCCCTGCAGGGCAGGCACAACGTGTACAACTCGCTGGCCGCCGGCATCGCCGCACGCATCCTGGAGGTGCGGAGCGAGGCCCTGCGCGAGAGCCTGAGCGATTTCCAGAACGTGGAGCATCGCCTGGAACGGGTGGCCACCGTCCACGGGGTCACCTTCATCAACGACTCGAAGGCCACCAACGTGAACAGTGCGTGGTACGCCCTGGAGAGCATGGACCGCCCCGTGGTCTGGATCGCCGGCGGGGAGGAGCACGGCAACGACTACACACAGCTGCTGCCCCTGGTGAAGGAGAAGGTGAAGGCCATCGTGTGCCTGGGTCGGGACAACGGCCGTCTGCGCGATGCCTTCGCCACCGTGGTGAAGGACTTCGTGGAGACCGGCAGCGCCGAACACGCCGTCCAGGCCGCCTACGCGCTGGCGGATGAGGGCGACACGGTGCTCCTGAGCCCGGCCTGCAAAAGCTTCGACCTGTTCGAGAACTACGAGGACCGGGGCCGTCGGTTCAAGGCCGCCGTCAGGTCCCTCTGAACCCCGGAACGGAACCACAAGCATCACCACCGCCATGGACAAGGACACCCTGCACCTGCTGAACTTGCGTCAGGCCCGCGCAGGCCTGGTGGAGGCCCGCGCACATGCGCTGGACGAGCTGCGGAGCGCCCCCCACCGGATGGAATTCGTGGGCATGGTGCGCGGCGTGGAGTACATCAACGACTCGCGCGCCACCTTCCTCGACGCCACACTGAGGTCCCTGGCCGCCATCGAGAAGCCCGTGCTGTGGATCGCGGGCGAACTGCCGGAGGGGTTGGGCGACGCGGCGGTGCGGGCCTTCCTGGGCGATCATGTCACGGCGCTGATCCTGTGCGGGGCGACGGTGGGGGAGGTGCCCGCGACCATGCGCGAAGCGCTCGGCCAGGTGTATCAGGCCGGCGATCTGCGCACCGCGGTCTTCCTGGCCCACGAGCTGGCGGGTGCCGGTGAGGTGGTGCTCTTCAGCCCGGCCTGCCCCAGCGGCGGCGGCTTCGCCAACTACGAGGAGCGCGGCCACGCCTTCAAACGCACCGTACGCGAACTGTGATGCACCGATGAACCGCCTCTTCCACGAACACCTGCGCGGCGACCGCACCATCTGGATGGTGGCGCTGCTGTTGGGCGTGGTCAGCCTCCTGGCCGTGTACAGCTCGATCGCCTCCCTGGCGTTCCGACAGGAGGGGCACGGCACCCTGCATTTCCTGATGAAGCACGGCCTGATGCTGGTGTGCGGCGGCGCCATCATGTACGGGGCGCACCGCCTGAAGTTCGGGGTGTACGGCCGCCTGTCGCAGCTGCTGCTCGGCGTCACCATCGGCCTGCTCGTGCTCACGCTGCTGATGGGCACCAACCTCAACGATGCCAGTCGCTGGCTGCGCATCCCGCTCATCGGCCAGAGCTTCCAGACGAGCGACCTGGCGAAGGTGGTGCTGATCGTGTTCACGGCGCGCGCCATTGCCCGCCACAAGGAGGCGCCCTGGACCTTCCGCGACGTGGTGCTGAAGCTCATGCTGCCCATCGGTGCGGTGTGCGGCACCATCCTGCCGGCCAACTTCAGCACCGCCGCGCTGCTCTTCGTGGTGTGCATGGCCGTGGCCTTCCTGGGCGGTGTGCCGCTGAAGTGGATCGCCGCCTCGGTGGGCCTCGCCGTCGGCGCCTTCGCCCTGCTGGTGGCCGTGAACGAGGCGGGCGACCTGGGACTGCTGCCCCGCGTGGAGACCTGGCGTGCGCGCCTGGAGAACCACGGGTCGGCCGACAGCGATGCCAACTACCAGGTGGAGCACGCCAAGATCGCGATCGCCAGCGGCGGTCTGCTGCCCAACGGCCCGGGCAGCGGCACCTCGCGGAACTTCCTGCCGCACCCGTACTCGGACATGATCTACGCCTTCATCATCGAGGAGTACGGCAGTCTGCTCGGCGGCATCGGCCTGCTGCTGCTCTACCTCATCCTCATGGGCCGCGCCGTGCGCATCGCCCGCTTCTGTCCCAAGCCCTTCGGCGCGCTCACCGCGCTGGGCCTCAGCCTGAGCCTCGTGCTGCAGGCGCTGGTCAACATGGCCGTGGCCGTGAACCTCGTGCCTGTCACCGGCCAGCCGCTGCCCCTGGTCAGCATGGGCGGCACCTCCATCTGGTTCACCAGCCTCATGATCGGCATCGTGCTGAGCGTGAGCCGCAGTGTGTACGACGAACCCGCGAACCAACATGTCGAACCCCGATCAGGCACCGCCCCGGCGGCCGCTTAGGCTGATGATCAGCGGAGGAGGCACCGGTGGGCACATCTTCCCGGCGATCGCCATCGCGAACGCCGTGCGGGAGGCGTCGCCCGGCGCGGAGGTGCTCTTCGTGGGCGCGGAGGGACGCATGGAGATGACCAAGGTGCCCGCCGCCGGACACCGCATCGTGGGCCTGCCCATCCGGGGGTTCCAACGCGGTGCACTGCTGGCCAACCTGGGCCTGCCCTGGATGCTGCTGCGCAGCCTCCTGAAGGCGCGGCGCCTGCTGCGCTCCTTCCGACCGGACGTGGCCGTGGGCGTGGGCGGCTACGCGAGCGGCCCGCTGCTCGCCGTGGCCCAGCGCATGGGCGTGCCCACCCTGATCCAGGAGCAGAACAGCCATGCCGGGAAGACCAACATCCAGTTGGGGCGCCGCGCACGGCGCATCTGCGTGGCCTATCCGGGCATGGAGCGCTTCTTCCCCAAGGACCGTCTGCGCCTTACCGGCAATCCCGTGCGCACCGAGACCGTGCGCGTGGAAGGCCGGCGCCCCGAAGCGTTGACCCACTTCGGGTTCCGCAGCGACGCACCGGTGGTGCTCGTGACGGGCGGCAGCCTGGGCGCGCGCGGGGTGAACCTCGGTGTGGAGGCCTCCCTGGCCGCCTGGAAGGCCGCGGGAGCCCAGGTGATCTGGCAGACGGGCAACCCCTTCCTCGACCGGGCACGCAAGGCCGTCGATGACCTGGGCTATCCCGATTGCAGGGTGCTCCCCTTCATCGACCGCATGGACCTGGCCTACGCCTGCGCCGATGTGGTGGTGGCGCGTGCCGGTGCCATCAGCATCAGCGAACTGTGCCTGGTGGGACGTCCGGCGGTGCTGGTGCCCCTGCCCACCGCGGCCGAGGACCATCAAACCTCCAATGCGCGCGTGCTCACCGACCGCGGTGCGGCCATGCTGGTGCGCGACGACCGCACCCGGGAGGAACTGGGACCTGCCGTGCTGCGCCTGCTGCAGGACGCACCGGCGCGCGAACGCATGCGCAAGGCCATCATGGGTCTGGGCCGCCCGGACGCCGCAGCCACCATCGCCCGCGAGACCATCGCCCTCGCCAACACCGACGCACGAGCATGAGCACCGCGGTCCAGCGCCTCTATTTCGTCGGCATCGGCGGCATCGGCATGAGCGGCCTGGCACGCTACTATCGGCGCCAGGGCGCCGTGGTGGGCGGCTACGACCGCACGCCCTCCCCGCTCACGGACGGCCTGGCCTCCGAGGGCATGTCCCTCCACTTCGACGAGGATCCAGCCTCCATCCCCGCACCGCTGCGCGAACGGCCCGCCGAGGTGCTCGTGGTGCGCACGCCCGCCGTGCCCGCCACCAGTCCGCTGCTGGCGTGGTGGACCGCCGCCGGTGCCCGCATCGTGAAGCGCAGCGAGCTGCTCGGCCTCATCACCCGCGACCGCCGCACCTACGCCGTGGCCGGCACGCACGGCAAGACCACGGTGAGCACCCTGCTGGCGCACCTGCTGCACAGCGGTGGCGTGCCGGTGAACGCCTTCCTTGGCGGCATCAGCGCGAACTACGGGACCAACGTGCTGCTCGACGACGGTGCGGTGGCCAACGTGGTGGAGGCCGATGAGTTCGACCGCAGCTTCCTGCACCTCCGCCCCACGGATGCCATCATCACCGCCGCCGATCCGGACCACCTCGACATCTATGGCACGAAGGAGGCGATGTTCGCGGCCTATCGCGAGTTCGCCGCCCTTTGCACCGGCAGCCTGCTCGTGCATGAGCGTGTCCGCGACGTGCTTCCCGGCCTGCAGGCGGACACCTACGCCATCGGCGGTGCCGGAGCGCCTCGTGCCGAACGGGTGGAGGTGCGGGACGGCGCCTATCACTTCGACCTTGTGACCGCGACCGGAACACTGCGCGACCTGCGGCTGGGCATGCCCGGCAGGCACAACGTGGAGAACGCCACCGCCGCGGCCGCCATGGCGCTGCACGCCGGGGTCCCCGCCGGGTCGCTGCGCGATGGGCTCGCCTCCTTCCGGGGCGTGGAACGCCGGTTCCAGACCGTCATCGCGGGTCCGCGCACGGTGTTCATCGACGACTACGCCCACCACCCTGCGGAATTGGAGGCCGCGATCCGGTCCGCACGCGAGCTGCATCCCGGCCGCCACCTCACCGTGGTGTTCCAGCCCCACCTGTTCACCCGCACGCGCGACCTCGCCGACGGCTTCGCCCGGAGCCTGGCGATGGCCGACACCCTGCTGCTGCTCGACATCTATCCGGCGCGCGAGGAACCCATCGCAGGCATCAGCTCGGCCTGGCTCCTGGGCCTGGTGCCGCTGGCGGACAAGCACCTCCTTGGCCGGGACGCACTGGTGGAGCGCCTCGCCGCGGATCCGCCGGAACTGTTGCTCACCCTCGGTGCGGGCGACATCGACCGCCTTGTGCCCCGCATCGCCGACGCTCTTCGCAAAAACGCCGCCGCATGAAAGCCCCCCGCGTGCTCCTCCGCCCGGTCCTGCTGACGGTCGTCGCCGCGCTCGTCGTGGTGGCGCTCGGGTTCGTGGAACGCACGGCCGACCGCCGGCCGGTGCAGGACCTGGCCATCGAGGTCCTGGCGGTGGACGACCTGCGCTTCATCAGCCCCATGCAGGTGCGCGAACAGGTGCTCGGCATGGGCGATGCGGTGGTGGGCGTGCCCGTGGCCGCGATGGACCTGCGGGCGATCGAGGAACGCCTGCGCGCGATCCCCTGGGTGCGCAGCGCGGAAGCCTACCACACGCTCGACGGCATCCTGCACGTAAGGGTGGAGCAGCGTGTACCCATCATGCGGGTGCTCGACCGCGACGGCGGAGGCTACTACCTGGATCACGACGGGCACACCATGCCCCTGAGCGACCAGCACACCGCCCGGGTGCCCGTGGCCCTGGGCAACGTGCATCTGGCCGGGGCCGAAGCGCAGGTGATGGACCTGCGGAGCTCCGACAGCCTGGTGACGGCCTCCCACCTCCCCGAGCTGCATCGCATCGCCACCTTCCTCCATGACGATCCGTTCTGGACCGCGCTGATCGACCAGGTCGTGGTGATGCCCGACGGCCAGTTCGAGCTGGTGCCCCGCGTGGGCGGTCAACGCATCCGCCTCGGGAACGCCGACCGCCTGGCCCAGCGCTTGGCCAAGCTGCAACTCTTCTATCGCCAGGGGATCGGACAGACCGACTGGCGTCGCCATTCCGTCATCGACCTGCGCTTCGACGGCCAGGTAGTCTGCACCAACCGCACAACGCCCTAACACGCTGTACACATGCACCAACAAGAGATCGTAGCCGGACTGGACATCGGCACCACCAAGATCGCCTGCATCGTCGGGCGACGGAACGAACAAGGAAAGATCGAGGTCCTCGGCATGGGCCGCAGCCGCTCCGAAGGGGTGAACCGCGGCATGGTGGCCAACATCCAGAAGACGGTGGACTCCATCGTGGCCGCCGTGAAGGAGGCCGAGGCCAACGCCAACGTTTCGCTCGGCACGGTGAACGTGGGCATCGCGGGCCAGCACATCCGCAGCATGCACCACCGCGGCATGATCACCCGCCAGAACCATGAGCTGGAGATCGGCCAGACGGACATCGACATGCTGATCGACGACATGTACAAGCTGGTGATGCCGGCGGGCGAGGAGATCATCCATGTGCTGCCCCAGGAGTACATCGTGGACGGCGAGCAGGGCGTGCGCGACCCGATCGGCATGAGCGGTGTGCGCCTGGAGGCCAACTTCCACATCATCAGCGGCCAGGTGACCGCCGCGCGCAACATCAACAAGTGCGTGTACCGGGCCAACCTCGAAGTCACCGAGCTGATCCTGGAACCGCTGGCAAGCGCCGATGCGGTACTGAGCGCCGAGGAGAAGGAGGCCGGCGTGGTGCTCGTGGACATCGGTGGCGGCACCACCGACATCGCGATCTTCTACGACGGCATCATCCGCCACACCGCCGTGATCCCCTTCGGCGGCAACGTGATCACCGAGGACATCCGCCAGGGCTGCGGGGTGATGCGCGAGCAGGCCGAGCTGCTGAAGGTGAAGTTCGGCAGTGCGCTCGCCGCCGAGAACAAGGAGAACGAGGTGGTCTGCATCCCCGGTCTGCGCGGGCGTGAACCCAAGGAGATCAGCCTGCGCACGCTGGCCGAGGTGATCCAGTGCCGAATGGAGGAGATCGTGGAGCACGTGCATTTCGAGATCCGGAACAGCGGGCTGGAGAAACAGCTCATCGGCGGGGTGGTCCTCACCGGCGGTGGTGCCCAGCTCAAACATCTGCGCCAGCTGGTGGAGTACATCACCGGCATGTCCGCCCGCATCGGCTATCCCAACGAGCACCTGGCCAAGAGCGACGTCGAGCAGGTGACCAGCCCGCTGTTCGCCACCGGCGTGGGCCTGATGATGAAGGGCTTCGACTTCCTGGACCGCCAGCGTGCCAAGCAGGGCGCCCAGACCGCTCCGGCCGCCAAGGTGAAAGGCCACAGCCAGGGCAGCCGTGTGGGCAGCTTCTTCGACAAGGTCATCAAGAGCGCCTCCGAGATCCTCAGCGACGACGACATCTGAACCGCATCCCCGCCACCCCAGTTCCACCTTCCAAACCTCAACGACATGAAATTCGACCTTCCCCGTGAGCTCTCCTCGATCATCAAGGTGATCGGCGTGGGGGGCGGCGGCAGCAACGCCGTGAACTACATGCACGCCCAGGGCATCAAGGGCGTGGACTTCATCATCTGCAACACCGACAAACAGGCGCTGGACATCAGCCCCGTGCCCGTGAAGGTGCAGCTGGGCCCCGCCCTCACCGACGGCCTCGGCGCCGGCTCCATCCCCGAGCGCGGCAAAGACGCCGCCCAGGAGAACCTCGACGAGATCCGCCAGCTGCTCGGCACACGCACCAAGATGGTCTTCATCACCGCCGGCATGGGCGGCGGCACCGGCACCGGCGCCGCTCCGGTGATCGCCGCCATCGCCCGCGAGCTCGGCATCCTCACGGTCGGCATCGTCACCATGCCCTTCCAATGGGAGGGCCGCAAGCGCAAGCTCCAGGCCGTGGGCGGCATCGAGGACCTGCGCCGCTCGGTGGACACCCTGCTGGTGATCAACAACGACCGGCTGCGCGACCTCTTCGGCAACCTGAGCCTGGACAACGCTTTCGGCCACGCGGACAATGTGCTCACCACCGCAGCCCGCGGCATCGCCGAGATCATCACCGTGACCGGCAAGGTGAACGTGGATTTCGAGGACGTGAAGACCGTGATGACCAACAGCGGCGCCGCCATCATGGGCATGGCCGAGGCCGAGGGTGAGGATCGCGCCCTGCGCGCCGCCCAGGAGGCCCTGGCCTCCCCGCTCCTCAACGACAACGACATCAAGGGCGCCAAGTTCGTCCTGCTCAACATCACGCATGGCGAGCGCGAGGTGCTGATGGACGAGATCAGCGAGATCACCGACCACATCCAGGAGGCGGCCGGCAGCAGCGCCGACGTCATCTGGGGCTATTGCCGCCAGGACGGCCTGGGCGAACGCCTGCGTGTGACCGTCATCGCCACCGGTTTCCAGGTGAACCCCGAGACCGGTGTGGTGGGCCATGTGCCCGAGGCCCGCAAGGTGATCCCGCTCGATGCCGATGTGCCCACGATGATCACCCAGCCCATCGTGAACCCCGTGGCCAGCGTCCCGCAGGTCCCGGTCGCCAAGGCCCCGGAGCCGGCCCCCCAGGCCCCCACCGAGCCCTACCTGAAACCCGCCGCCCCCCAGCCCGCACCGGTGGCGCAGGAGACCCCGCGCCCCGCGGTTCCGGCAGCCGGACACACCGTGGACCTGGAGGTGAGCCCGCCCGTCGCCGACAAGGTGCGCTTCGACCTCTATGACGAACCCGCCGCCGCGGTCGCCGCCCCGCCTGACACCACCGTGCCCCTCCACACACAGCCCACCAACCGCCTCAGCCCCACCGAGCACCAGGCCCGCGTGGAGGAACGGCTCGTGCGCATGCGCGAGATGACCCTGCGCATGCGGTCCACCAACGGCATCAATGAGATGGAACGCGAGCCCGCCTATGTGCGCAAGCGCATCGCCCTGAGCGAAGGACCCCGCAGCACCGACAGCAACGTGAGCCGCTACACCCTCACCGAGGACCAGGACGAGAACGGCGAACGCCGCGTGGAACTGCGCCGCAACAACCCGTTCCTGCACGACAACGTGGACTGACGCACGCGCCCATGGATCTCCAACAGCGCATCGACGCCGACCTCAGGACGGCCATGCTGGCCCGCGACAAGGACCGCCTCAACGCCCTGCGCGCGATCAAGAGCGCCATCTTGCTGGAGCTCACCAAGGAGGGCGGTGGGGGCGGCGGCGTCAGCGAGGAGGCCGGCTCGCGGATCCTGCAGAAGCTCCACAAGCAGCGCATGGAGGCCGCGGCCATCTACCGGGAGCAGGGCCGCGCCGACCTGGCCGGGGAGGAGGAGGTGCAGGCCCGGGTGATCGAGGCTTACCTGCCGGCGCGCCTCAGCGACAGCGAGCTCGAGGCCGCCGTGCGTGCCGTGATCGCCGCCACAGGTGCCACCGGCATGAAGGACATGGGGCGCGTGATGGGCGAAGCGAACAAGCAACTGGCGGGCCGTGCCGACGGCGCTGCCGTCGCCGCGCTCGTGAAGCGCATGCTGGCCGGCTGATCCAGCCCGACCGGACAAGCAGGGGGCGCCCGCAGGCGCCCCTTCGCGTTCACTGCGGACCCCTGGCCTACAGCTTGGCCAGGCTGTCCATCAGTTCCTGCTTCTTGCGGCGGCTCACCGCCACGTTGGTGCCGTCGGTCATGATCACCTCTCCGCCCTCGCCACGGATGTACTTCTTCACGTGCTTCACGTTGATCAGGTAGCTGTGGTGCACGCGCACGAACTGGGTGGGGTCCAGCATGTCCTCGAACTCCTTCAACGTGCGGCTGATCACCAGGCGCTTCTTGTCCTTCTGGTGCACCACCGTGTAGTTGCTGTCGCTCTCGCAGTACATGATATCGTCCACGTCCACCATTTCCAGCCCGTCGGCCACCGGCAGTGCGATGCGCTTCTCCGCTCCGGACGGGCGGGTGAGGTTCTTCAGCAGCGCCATGAACTGGTCCGGGCTCTGGGGTGTGCGTTCCTCCTGCCGCACTTTGCCGATGGCCGAGGCCAGCTCCTCGGCGTCCACCGGCTTCAGGAGATAGTCCAGGGCGCTGAAACGGATGGCCTTCACGGCATAGCCCTCGTGCGCCGTGGTGAAGATCACGTGCGGCCGGTCCGGGCCGATGGCCTGTAGCAGGTCGAACCCCGTCTGCTTGCCCATCTCGATGTCCAGGAAGAGCACCTTCGGCTTCACCTTGCTCAACAGGGCGATGCCCTCGGGCACATTGGTGGCCATGCCCAGCAATTCGATCTCCGGGTGTTTGCGCTGCAGCAGGCCGCTGAGGGCGTCGCGGCAATGCTGCTCGTCGTCCACGATGACGGCGCTCAGGGTGCTCATGGTCGATCGGTTGAGGAGGGCAAGGTAGCACCTGCCGACCGGTGGCACCAGGGACCGACGAAGGCCCATGCAGGGCGCTTGGCCGGGTGCGGGGTGGATCAGCGCATCGTGCGCACGGTGGAGGCCTGGATGGCGCGCTGCTGCTCGGTCCAGGCGGCCAGCGCCAGCGTGGGGTCCGTGAAGGGGGCCACCATGCGACGCTCGGTACGGGCCTGCCGGGCCTTGGCGGCCTTGCGCGGGGTGGCGGCGAAGGTGCCGTGGGCCAGGGTGAGGAAGGAGACCAGGATCAGGAGGCTGCGAAGGGTGGTGGAGCGGGCCATGGCGTGGGTCGGGGTTCGTTGGTGACCCAAAACAAGGCCGGGGACAAGGGGGGGCGTGAGCCCGGGTGAGCAGCTGGTGGGCGGGAGGTAGCAACTGGCGGGCGCGGCGGTAACCGGGAACAGAAAGCTGAAAGCCAACGCCGAAAGCTGAAAGTTGAAAGCTGAAAGCCGGAAGCTGGAAGCCAACGCCGAAAGCTGAAAGCTTGAGGCTGGAGGCTGGAAGCCAACGCCGAAAGTTGAAAGCTGAAAGCTGAAAGTTGAAAGCTGGAAGCTTGAGGCCGGAGGCCGAAGGCTGGAAGCTTGAGGCTTGAGGCCGAAGGCTGGAAGCTTGAGGCTTGAGGCCGAAGGCTGGAAGCTTGAGGCTTGAGGCGGGAGGCCGGAGGCTGGAAGCCCCCGCGGATCCCTACACCGCGCGCCGCAGCATCGGTTCCGGATGCGGGCCGTTCTCCTGGGTGCCCCGCACGCGGTCCCACTCCACCAGCAGGCGGCCTTGGCGGTCAAGCAGGGTGATACGCTCGGCCATGGGCTTGGTCGCCATGCCTTCCCGTGGGGTGAGCATCACGTGCAACGCGATGGGCATCGGCTTGCTGTGGTCGTTTGTGGGCCGGCCTTCCCAGGGACGGATCTCGATCAGGCGCGGCAGATGTCCGGGTTGCACCAGCACCAGGCGGATCGCCGCATCCGCAGGCAGCTGCAGAGCGAAGCGCCCTTCCTCGTCGGTGTCCACCACCTGGGCCAGGCGTTCGTTCAGGACGATGCTCACCGCGCAGCGATGGTCGTTCACCCCCTCCACCTGTCCGCGCACATGCACGGGCCCGGACAACGGGCGCGGATACCAGCCGTCGCGGTCCAGGTCGTCGAGCGCCTTGCGGATCACGCTGAAGGGCGGGACGGCCGCGCCGGCACCGGCGGTCGAGCGGCTCCAAGGCCAGGTCAGGCCATGGCGGTTGATGCGGTGCTTGAGGGCCTCCAGGTAGGGGTGCATGGGCGGTCCGGGCTGGCGATGGGGCGTCATACGTGGGTCGGGTGTCGTGGGGTTCAAGGATGGGTTTCGGCGCGGCGGGTCTCCACCCAGGCGGCCAGCTCCATCGTGGGGTCCACGAACGGGGCGGCCTCGCGACGGGCGCGCTTCACCGGTGCGGCGGCAGGGCCGGTCAGCGGTACCAGCCGGGCCGTGCGCAGGTGCTCGTAGCCGAAGTCGCCCTCCTGGTCGTTGAAGGCGATCAGCCCCACCGGCCCGTCGTAACGCACCGCACCTTCGGCCGGCTGGGCCAGCAGGCTCACCTGGAACTGGAAAAAGAGGTCCTTCGGCGGTCGTGCGTCGCCCGGCAGGCGCGTGTCGAACAGCAGTTCCTTGCCGATGGTGCCCGGCCGCTCGAAGCTCAGGCGGTATTCATGGCCCAGGGGCAGGTCCATCTGGAACTGTGCCAGGCCCTGCACCATGCGGGTGAAGGCCGCACCGTCCTGCAGCACCGTCAGGGTGGCGCCGGCGAGGGTCTCGCTGCTCAGCACCTTCCCCTGGATGCGGAGCACGCGTGCTTCCTCGGCGTGGACCGCTGCCGTGCACAGGGTGGCGGCGAGGACGAGCTGGCGGAGGGTGGCGTTGGTGGTCATGGCCTGGGGCGTTGGGGTTCCGTGTCGTTGGTGACCCAAAACAAGCCCCAGGGAGGGGGGGAGGGGGAGCCCCGGTGAGCAGGTGGCGGGGTCGGGGGAGCAAGTGGCGGGAGGGAGTACGCGCAGCAGTTCCAACCCTCCACTGCGCGGCGCGGCAAGGGCGTGTGTCCAATGGCGCACGGCGTTCGCCGCTGGCGGGATCCCCGAACTCACCCGCGCACCCTTCTCCCCGTTCTCACGCCCCGTCCCGCAGCAGGGGCATCTCCACCTCCACCCGGGTGCCGGAGGGCAGGTCCACGTAGCGGAAGCCGGCCTGGCCGCCGTGCTGCTTCTGCACCAGGTCGAGGCGGCTGCGGGTGATGGCCGTGCCCAGGGAGGTCTCTTGGGGGCGTGGCGCCCCACGCCGTCGTCCTCGATGGTCCACAGCAGCTGGGAGCCGCGCGGTTGCACCGAGAGGGTGATGTGGCCCCTGCCTTCCTTGTGGGTGATGCCGTGCCAGATGGCGTTCTCCACGAAGGGCTGCACCACCAGGGGCGGCACCTGCACCTCGTGCGGGTCGATGTCGGGATGCACGTGGATGGTGAAGTCGAACTTCTCCTGGAGACGCCGGCGTTCCAGGTCCATGTAGCCGCGCAGGGTCTCCAGGTCGTCGTGCAGGGGCACGGTGGGGTGGCGGCTGTTCTCGAGCACGCTGCGCATCACGCGGGCGAAGCGGGTGAGGTAGGAGCCGGCGGCGTCGGGGTCGTTGCGCTGGATGAAGGCGTTGATGGAGTTGAGGGCGTTGAAGATGAAGTGGGGGTTCATCTGGCTGCGTAGGGCCTGGGTCTCCAGGTGGGCGGCCTCCTTCTCGAAGCGTTCGCGGCGCCGTTTGCGGTCGGTGCGGAACCAGAGGGCGCCGCCCACGAGCAGCAGCAGGGCGCCACCGCCCACGGCCCAGGTGCGCGCCCGGTTGCGGTCGGCCCGCAGGGCCTCGATGGTGCGTGCGGTCTCCAACGCGCCCAGCTCGGTGGCATGGCGCAGGCTGTCGGCCAGCTGCTGTTTGTTGAAGGAATGCAGCATGTCGCGCCGTGTGAGCTGGCGGGCCGTACGGTCGTTGGCCAGGCTGTCGCGCAGCATCACCCAGGTCTCGTGGTACTGCAGTGCTTCCATGCCGCGCCCCTGGGCCTTGAGGGCCCTGTGCAGGCAGCTGCACGCCTCGATGCGCTCCTCCAGCGCACGGTGGGCCCGGGCCGCCCGCTCGGCTTCGGCGCAGAGCGCGGTGGCCTCGTGCGCGCCTCCCCTGTCGAGCGCCAGCAGCCCGAGACCGATGCGGGCGCGCGCCTCGCCGGTCGCATCCCCCAGGTCACGGGCCAGGGCCAGCGCCTCGTTCAGCAGGGTGGTCGCATCGTCGTGGCGGCCCTGTGCCCGGCGCACCGCGGCAAGGTCGCGCAGGGGCCGCCCCATCAGGTCGCGCGCGTTCGCTTCGCGCACCAGCGTCACGGTGTGCTCCAGCACCATTGCGGCGCTGTCCACCGCACCGCGTTCCAGCAGCATCGCCCCCAGGCTGGTGCCGGCGGTCATCATGCCCTGCCGGTAGCCCACCTCGGTGTACAGCGCGTGGGCCTTGCGCTGCAGGGCGAAAGCCTCGTCGTGCTCGCCGAGCGCGCCTTTCAGGGAGCTCACACCGGTGAGGCAGGTGGCCATGCCGCGCTTGTCGCCGATGCGCTCCATGATGGCGAGGCTGCGGTAGGTGAGGTCGATGGCCTCGCCGATGCGGCCCAGTTCGGCGTTCACGTTGGCCATGTTGCCGTAGCCCGCGGCCTCCATGTCGTCCACACCCAGCCGGCCGGCCACTTCGGCCACCCTGCCGTAGTACAGCAACGCACTGTCGTATGCGCCCTGGATCTCGTGCACACGCCCCAGACCGTTCAGGGCGTACATGGTGCCTTCCTCGTCGTGCGCCAGCCGGTGCTCGGCCATGGAACGGCGGTAGGCGCGGACCGCCTCGTCCATCCGGCCTTCGTTCTTGAGCACCATGCCCAGGCTGCTGAGGGTGGCGCCGGCGCCGCGATGGCCTGCGCTGTCGCCTTCCGCCAGGTAGAGCCCCAGGGCACGCTCCAGGTGCAGGCGCGCCCGCTCACCGTCCCGCTGGAAGATCGCCGCCAGGCCGAGGTCGCGTTCGGCGAGCGCGATCATGAGCGTGTCGCGGGCCACGACGGCCTCGGCGCGCATGCGCTCGGCCAGGGCGCGGCTGCTGTCCACATCGGTGGAACGGATCGCATGGATCACCTCGTGCAGCGCGATCAGCCGCTGGCGCATGTCCAGCCGGGTGTCGCGGTAGCGCGCCCATTGCGGATCGGTCTCCGTGGCGTGCACCGGGCCGGCCAGGAGCAGGACGGCGCACAGGGATGGGAGCAGGGTGCGGGACACCCGCACAAGGTAGCCGGACCTTCAGCCCACCTGCAACTTGAACCCCACACCGTGCACGTTCACGATCTGCACGGTGGGGTCGGCCTTGAGGTACTTGCGCAGCCGGCTGATGAACACGTCGAGGCTGCGCCCCAGGAAGTAGGTGTCGTCGCCCCAGACCATGTTGAGCACCAGTTCGCGCGGCAGCACCTGGTCCTGGTGCAGGCACAGCAGGCGCAGCACTTCGGCCTCCTTGCGCGTGAGCTTGCGGTCGCCGTCCGGGTGCCGGAGCGTGAGGTCGCGATGGTCGAAATGGAAGGTGCCGAGGTCGAAACGCTCGCGTTGTCGCGCACCCGCGCTCCGGCCCCGCGTGCGGCGCAGGATGGCCTCGATGCGCAGCACCAGTTCCTCATGGCTGAACGGCTTGGTGAGGTAGTCGTCACCCCCGGCCTTGAAGCCGGCGATGCGGTCCTCGGTCTGGCTCTTGGCCGTGAGGAACACGATGGGCACCTCCTCGTCGGTGACCCGGATGTCCTCGGCCAGGCTGAAGCCGTCCTTCTGCGGCAGCATCACGTCCAGCACGCAGAGGTCGTACCGGTTGCCGTTGAAATAGCGGAGCCCCTCCTTGCCGTCGCGGCACAGGTGCACGGTGTACCCCTTGCGGGCCAGGGCGTCCTGGATGACGAAACCCAGGTTGGGGTCGTCCTCCACGAGCAGGATGCTGCCTTTGCTGTCGCTCATGCGTTGTTCTGGATGCGTGGGAGCAGCACGGTGAAACGGCTGCCCCTGCCGGGTTCGCTTTGTACGCGCACCGATCCGCGGTGCGCCTTGATGACCTGCTGTACGTGGTGCAGCCCCAGGCCGAAGCCTTTGACGTCGTGCACGTTGCCGGTGGGCACACGGTAGAACCGCTCGAAGACATGGCGCAGGTGCTCCCGTGCGATGCCGATGCCGCGATCGGCGACCTCCACGGCCACCTCGCTCCCGGCATCGCGGGTGGACACGGTGATGCGCGGCGCCTCAGGGCTGTACTTGATGGCGTTGTCCACCAGGTTGGAAAGGGCGTTGGCCAGGTGTGCGCGGTCGCCCCGCACCGCGGGTTGCGCGGCCTTCAGCTCCAGCATCATTTCACCGCCGCGTTCCTCGAGCACCAGCTTGAAGGAGGCGGCGATGTCGCGGATGAGCCCGTGCAGATCGATGTCCGCCGTGCGCAGGGCGGGGCCGTTGCGCTCCAGCGCGGTGAGCTGCAGCACCCGGTCCACCTGCGCGCGCAGCCGCTCGGTCTCGCTGCGGATGATGCGCGCATAAGCCGCCAGCCGGTCGGGCTCCCGCACGATGGCCGGATCGGCGATCACTTCGCTGCTCAATGCGATGGTGCTGATGGGCGTCTTCAGCTCGTGCGTCATGTTGCCGATGAAGTCGTTCTTCATCTCGCTGAGCCGCTTCTGCCGCATGATCAGCCACACGCTGTAGGCGAAGAACCCGAACACGATGAGGGTGACGATGGCCGGATAGGTCCACGTGCCGCGGCTCGCGGGCTCGGGGCTCCACAACGCACTGTGCCGCCGCGGGAAGTACACCCCGAAGTAGTGCCCGTCCTTGTCCAGCTTCATCAACCCGGTGTGCATGGTGTCCGACGACACGGTGTCCAGCCCCACGTAGGCCCCGTACACGATGGAGTCCGTGAAACAGTCGTAGATGCCGTACTCGAAGTCCTCGCTGATGCCCCTCCGCAGGAACTCCTTGCGCAGCAGGGCCTCCAGAAGGTACGGATGCAGCGTGTCGTTGATGGTGACGGCGAAGTAGTTGGGCCGTTCCTGCTTCACCGCATCGAACAGGTCCGAGGGGTCCTTGTTGATGGACAGGATCTGCTCGGTGACATCGGTGAGCGCGATCACCACCCGGTCGTTGAACTGCTTGTCCAGCTGCACCTGCTGCTGGCGCTGTAGGGCGAGCTGCTCATGCTGCATGCGGAACGCCCGGTCCAGCCACAGGATCTGGATGAGCACCACGCCCACCACGCTCAGCGTGGCCAGGGTCACCAGGATGGCGAGGCTGCGCCGCTTCATGCTTCGGGCAATGTTACACGTTCACCGAGTTGCCCCGCCTTCCGTTAACGATCCTTGGATGCGCGCTGACGACCCCGGCCACCCGCAGACCCCGGTGCGGCTTGTTGCAGTTCCGTGACCGAGCACGGTCCCATCTCCTTGTTCGCAAGCCGCGTGCGACCGTTGCTTTGCGGCCCTGAAACCAAGCTCTTCCATGCGCGCACTTCTCCTCCTGCCCGCCGCCCTGCTGCTGGCGCGGGCTTCCGCACAGACCGCCGTCACCGTGAGCATCGCACCCGGCTATGCCGAACAGGTGTGGTACAGCCTGCAGAACGGCGTGGTGGCCACCGCACCCAAGGACAACTGGGACCTGGCCTTCGAGATCGACGGCTTCACGGCCAGTGTCCTGGTCAACACCCAGAAGGCCGGTGTGGAGGTGGTCAAGAGCCCCTTCGCCATCGCCGACTGGAACAACGTGGACACCGCCGGCCTCTCCACCTGGCCCCGCGCGCACAACGCCGACACCAGCTGGAGCTTCGGTGCCCTCAACCAGGGGCCCTTCGCCGATGAG
Source organism: Flavobacteriales bacterium (assembly GCA_013360395.1). Lineage (GTDB taxonomy): Bacteria > Bacteroidota > Bacteroidia > Flavobacteriales_F > PHOS-HE28 > PHOS-HE28. The sequence goes on along the minus strand of JABWBQ010000009.1, from coordinate 15,499 downwards.
TTCGACCTGGGCTGGGGCAACTACAACATGATCACCCATGTGGTGGCCGGGGACACCATCTTCCTGGTGCACCTGAGCTCCGGCGTGTGGCGCAAGCTGCGCATCGACGGCCTGGCCACGGGCACCTACACCTTCACCCACGCCAACCTCGACGGCTCCGACGAGCTCACCGGCCAGATCGTCAAATCGGCCTACGCGACCAAGAATTTCGTGTACTGGGACCTGGGGACCAACACCTTGGTGGACCGCGAGCCCGCCAAGGACAGCTGGGACCTCACTTTCGTGAAGTACATCGCCTTCATCCCCCAGCCCTACGGCGTCACGGGCGTACTGCAGAACAAAGGCGTGGAGGCCAGCGCGGCGACCGGTGTGCTGCCCGCCAACGCCGACTGGACCACTGCGGCCTTCAGCGCGCATATCAACAGCATCGGCTTCGGCTGGAAGGCCTTCGACATGCAGAACATGCAATGGGTGATCGAGGACTCCCTGAGCTACTTCGTGAAGGACCTGGTCGGCAATGTGTGGCAGTTGGTGTTCACCGGATTCGGCGGCAGTGCCTCGGGCGACATCAGCTTCACACAGGAGCTGGTGAGCGCCACCGGCCTGGCCGAACAGCCGCTGGCGGCCACCTTGCGCGCATGGCCCAACCCCACCGAGGACGGCCGGGTGAGCATCGACGCGGCCGGTGCCCGTGTGCTGGGGGTCGAAGTGCTCGACGCCGCCGGCCGCCTGGTCCTGGGGCAGGGTGAGGTGGGCGGTGGCCTGGTCACGCTGGACCTCGGCGACCTCGGCCCCGGCACCTACACCGTACGGCTTCGCACCGACCTCGGCACCGCCCACACCCGGCTGCTGCGCCGCTGACCGCATCCTGACGCACGCATGACCCGCATCCCGACCGGGGTGCGGTCCTTTGCAGTGCCTATCCCGATGGGAGCCCGGTCAGCATTCGTCCTGCTCGCGGTGGCGACGGCCGCCGCCCACCCGGCGGCACTCTCCGCCCAGGTGCGGCTCCAGTGCAGCGCGCTGAACGGCACCGCGGTGCCGTTCGCCACCGTCACCTGGGGGCAGCACGGACGCACCGGCACCCAGAGCACCGACGACCACGGGGCCCTGACCGTGCCGGCGGACCCCGCACAACCGCTGGCCGTGTGCGTCCGCATGATGGGCTTCGCAGCCCTCGCCGACACGTTGCGCGGCCCCGGGCCCCACGCGCTCCAGCTGGCCCCGGCCACCATCGGCATGCCCGAGCTGGTGGTCACCGGCCAATACGGCGCCAACATCGCGGACAAGGCCGTGCACCGTGTGCGTGTGATCGACCGCGGCCGCCTGGACCGCATGGCCGCCAACACCGTGGCCGATGCCCTGCGCAACGAGCTCACCGTGCGCCTCGGGCAGGACAACATCCTGGGCACGGCCGTGAGCATGCAGGGCCTCGGCGGCGAGAACGTGAAGGTGCTGGTGGACGGGGTGCCGGTGATCGGGCGGCAGGACGGCAACCTGGACCTGGCACAACTGGACCTCACCGGCGTGGAGCGCGTGGAAGTGGTGGAGGGCCCGCTGAGCGTGAACTACGGCACCAACGCCCTGGCCGGGACCATCAACCTGATCACCCGCAACCGCGCCAACGGGCCGGTGAGCGCCAAGCTCTCGGCCTACGCCGAGCACATCGGCCGCCTCAACCTCAACGCCACCGTCGCCGCGCGCCCGGGCCGGCACGACCTGGTGCTCACCGCGGGCCGCAACGCCTTCGCCGGTTGGGACCCCGCCACCGGCGGCTGGTTCGACCCCGCCCCGCATGCGGCCGACAGCACCCGCCACCAGCAATGGAAGCCGCGCGAGCAGCTCTTCGCCCGCCTCAACCACCGCTGGAGGACCGAGCGCTGGGACATCGGCTACAAGGGCGAGGTGTTCCAGGACCGCATCACCGACCGGGGACGGCCGCGGGCCCCCTACCACGAGTCGGCCTTCGACGAGCAATACCTCACCCACCGGCTGGATAATGCGGTCTTCATCGAGGGCCGCATGGGCCGCGGCCGCAGGCTCAATGCCCTGCTCGCCCACCAACGCTACCGCCGCATCCGCAACACGTGGTACCGCGACCTCACCGACCTCAGCGAGCAGCTCGCCACCGCCCCGGGCACGCAGGACACCTCGCGCTTCACCCTCACCAACCTGCGCGCCACCTGGGCATCGGCACCCGATGACGCGCGCCTGGCCTGGGAGGCCGGCGTTGACCTGAACCACGAGACCGGATCGGGCGACCGCATGGCCGCCGCCGGCGAGACCATCACCGACCTGGCGGCCTTCGGAAGCGCCGAGTACCGGCCCTGGAACAGCCTCACCGTGCGTCCGGGTCTGCGCTACGCCTACAACACACGTTACGAGGCGCCGCTGATCCCTTCGCTCAACCTGCGCTGGACGGCCGGTGCGGACCTCACCGTGCGTGCCGCCTATGCCCGGGGCTTCCGCGCCCCATCGCTCAAGGAGCTGCATCTGTACTTCGTGGATGTGAACCACGACATCGTGGGCAACCCCGACCTGCGGCCCGAACGCGCGCACCACGGCAGCGCGGGCCTCAGCTACCGTACCCAGCGTGAGCACGGCACTTGGAGCGCCGAACTGAGCTCCTTCTACAACCAGGTCTCCGACCTCATCAGTCTGGCCCAGACCGGTGCCACGCGCTACACCTACATCAACATCGGCGACCTGCGCACCTTCGGCGGCGCGCTTGGTGCGGGTTGGGACGACGGCCGCTGGGCCTTCACCGCCGGTGCGTCGGCGACGGGGCGTCGCGATGCGGTGGCCCCTGCGGTGCTCTGGAGCCCGGAGGTCCGCGCATCGGCCACCTGGGACCACCGGCGCCTGGGCCTCACCGCCTCGGTCTTCTACAAGTACCAGGGCCAGCTGGCCAACTACATGGCCGATGCCGACGGTGCGGTCACCCGCGGCACCATCGGGGCCTACCACCTGGCCGACGCCACGCTCACCAAGACCTTCCTCGACCGCCGCCTGGGGATCTCCCTGGGCTGCAAGGACCTGTTCGACGTGCGGAACCTGGCGGCCACCATGGCCGAAGGCGCACATGCCACCACCGCCACCAGCGTGCCCATGACCACCGGCCGCACCTGGTTCCTGCGGCTGGAGGTGGAACTGCGCAAGCGCTCCTGACCATGCGTACCCACCTGCTGCTCCCTGTCGCCGCCCTGCTCCTGTCCGGATGCCTCAAGGAGGAACTGCCGGTGGAGGCACGCCCGCGCGGCTCGGCCGAACAGGTGCAACTGTGCATGGGCAGCGGCTACCAGGACCAGCTCTGGGTGGACCTCGGCACGCGCACCGTGGTGCGCAGCAACCCCAAGACCGCCTGGGACCTGGCCTTCGAGAGCGCACCCGGCGGATGGCGTGTGTGGCTCAACGGGAGCCGGCTGATGACGGCCTGGGACATCGGGGTGGTCGACATGAGCACGCCCACCGACACGACCGGCATGGCCCTGGCCCGGAGGATCGACGCCCCGAGCGGCAACCCGGACAGCACCGCCATCGGCGACTGGCGCGGCACCCAGCACGTTCACATCATCGACCTCGGGTACAACGCCTTCGGCACCCACATGGGGCTGCGCAAGCTGCTCATGCTGGATGTCACCGCCACGACCTTCGTGTTCCGCACTGCGGCACTGGACGGCAGCGGTGTGCAGGAGCACACGCTCGCCAAATCAGGCAGCAGCGCCCATACCATGTTCAGCTTCGCCAACGGGCCCGTCGATGTGGAGCCGCCCACCGGCACGTGGGACATGGTGTTCACCCAGTACACCCACCAGTTCCTCGATCCCTTCATCCCGTACATCGTCACCGGCGTGCTCACCCCGTCCGGCGTCCGCGTGGCCCGGGTCGCCGGGGCCGACCTCAACGCGGTCACCCTGGCGGACACCCTGCAGCATCCGTTCAGCACCGCGCGCGATGCCATCGGCTTCGACTGGAAGGTGTATTCCTTCGATGGCGGCTACTATGTCGTGGACCCCTCGCTGGTGTACATCGTTCAGGACCAGCAGGGCCTGTTCCACAAGCTGCACTTCCTGGACTTCTACAACGACCAGGGCATCGTGGGCTGCCCCACCTGGGAGGTGCAGGAGCTGTAGCCGGCTGCGGCTCACATCTCCATGCCGCCCCCGTCGTTGTTCTCACGCTGCGGCTGGCGGCGGCGGAACAGCGAGTTGTTCTGCTCGCCGAACTTCCAGGTGAGGGTGAAACGCACCGAGCGCATCTCCCGCCGCCGATAGCTCTCCTGCGTGTAGTGCTCGGTCTCCAGCAGGGTGCCGCGGCGCCGGGTGTAGAACACGTCGTTCACCGACAGCACCGCGCTCAGCTTGCGCAGGAAGTCCTTGCCCACCGACAGGTCCACCCCGTACTGCTCCAGGGTGCGACCCTGTGCCTGCACGCGGGGGCCCTCGTACTCACCGTTCACCTGCACCGACCAATCCTTGGGCAGGCGGTAGTTGAGCAGCACCTTGGCGCTCCATTGCAGGCCCTGGTTCCGGTCGCCGCCGTTCGCCGAGGCCAGTGCCAGGTCCAGGTATTGGAGGGTGCCGCTCAGCGTGATCTGAAGACCCTGGATGGGATCCACCTTCACGACGTTCTCCCATCCCGCGGTGGTGCTGTGGCTCCCGTTCACGAAGGTGTTCAGCAGCACGGTGCTGTCGGTGGCCAACGGCGTGCTGTAGCCGGTGATCACGTCCTCGGTGTAGCGCCCGAACAGGCTCGTGAGCCAGCTGGCCCTGCCTTTCCAGAAGGGAAGCAGGTGGTTCACCTCCGCCAGGTTGTTCATCTCGGGCGCCAGGCCGGGGTTGCCGATCCGCACGTTGCGCGCATCGCTGAACATGATGAACGGCATGATCTGCCAGAAGCGCGGGCGGTCGATCTTGCGCGAGAAGTTCACCTGCACCTCCCGCATGCTGCCCGGCCAGCGCCGCACCAGGTACACCGCCGGGAACAGCGCCTTCAACAGGTCCTGGCCACCATCGGGATACTTGTAACTGAACACCTGGTCCTTGCCGGTGAGCTCCGTCTCGAACCAGGTCTGCTCGAAGCGCAGTCCCGCCTGCAGGCTCCACCGTTCGGTGAGCGTACGCGTCCAGTTCACGTACGCCGCGTTGATCAGGTCGGTGATGCGGTAGTTGTTGGTGAGCGCGCTGTCCAGCATGCCCTCCGGATGCTGTGGCGTCGTCGTCCGCACATCGAGCCAGGTGCGGTCCCATTTCAGGTTGCTCTTCACCCCGTATTCCAGCTTGCTGCGCGTGCTCTGCGGATCGGCCATGTCGAACTGGAAGGAGAACTGGTCGTAGTATGAACCGCCGTCGATGTCCTGGACCTGCGGCGTGGTGGTGTCCGGCGCTCCATCATGCAGGTACCGTCGCAGGTCGAAGCGCGAATCGCTGTCGCGGTCCCAGCGGTTGTACGTGAGGTCCGCGGACCATTCCCTGCCCTCTTCGGGGCCCGTGTGCCGGAAGGCCAGTTGCGAGGTGAGACTGCGGCTCAGGCTCCCCGAACCGTTCACCTGGGTGCCGTACGAGGTCAGCTCACCGGCACCGGAACGGCTCTCGAACACTTGTTCCTCCCGCCCGGACATGTCGTGGAAGCGCACGCTTTGGGATACGGACAGGTTGCTGCGGTTGCTCACCTGCAGGTCCGCGCCGAAGCGCCCGCCGTACATGCGCCGCTCGGATCGTTCGTCCGAGCCCTGTTCGAAGGTGCCGGTGGGCGTGCCTTGTTCAAGGTCGGTGCGCAGGGTGAGCCCGTCGGTGAGGTTGGCGCTGCCGTTGTAATTGGCGCTGAGGTTGAAACCCCAGCGCCCTTCGCGCAGGTTCACGTTGCCACCGGCCTGGCGGCGTTCGTTGGTGCCCACCCCGGCCTGCAGCTGGCCGCTGTAGCCGGGCTTGGTGCTTTTCTTGAGCACCACATTGATGATGCCGCCCGTGCTGTTGGCGTCGAAGATCACCGAGGGGTTGGTGATCACCTCCACCCGCTCGATCTCCTCGGCGGGGATCTGCTCCAGGGTGAGCGAGGAGGGGCGGCCGTCCACCAGCACTTGGGGCCGCGCCCCGCGCATCTCCACGTTGCCTTCCAGGTCCACGCTCAGCCCGGGCACGTTCTTCATCACGTCCACACCCGAGCCGCCACGCGCCGCCAGGTCCTTGTCCACATTGAACACCCGGCGGTCCACCAGCATCTGCATGGTGCTCTTCTCGCGCACCACCGTGGCTTCCTGCAACACCCCGGCATCGGGTTCGAGTTCCAGGTCGCCCAGGTCCACCTCAGGCTTCTCCCGCGTCACCTCCACCGCCTGTTCGAGGCTTCGGTAACCCAGGAAGCTCACCTGCAGCCGGTAGCGCCCGCCGGGCACCGGCTCGAGCAGGAAGTCGCCGTTGCCGCGCACCATGGCCCCCGTGATGACGCTGTCCCGGCCTGCGGCCAGCAGCGTTACCGTGGCGAACTCGGCACCCTTGCCGCTCACCGCGTCGAGCACCTTGCCGTAAATGCGCCCGGTGATGGCGCGTGCGGCACCGCCAGGGCGCTGGGCCGGGAGCAAGGTGCAGGTCGCCGCGACGATGAACAGCAGGACCGCGCGGAGCAGGTGGTGCGGCATGGGCGTGCAAAACTACCCTTGCGCCGGTGCCACCTGCCCGGCGTTGCCCGTTGTTCCGGATGCGATCAACAACTTTTCACAACCACCGACCGGCCCCAACGAAAGAGCCCCGCCGAAGCGGGGCCCTTTTGATGGTGTTGCGAAAGGGATCACTCCTCGTCGCGGCGGTAGCTGCGCTCGCCACGGTCGCGGAAACCACCGCGGTCGTTGCGGTAGCCGCCACGGTCGCCACCGCCTCCGCGGAAGGGGCGGTCGCCCTCCGGCCGGGGACGGGCCTCGTTCACCACGAGGTCACGGCCGTGGAAGTTCTTGCCGTTCGTGGCCTCGATGGCCTGACGGCCGGCGCTGTCATCGGACATCTCCACAAAGCCGAAGCCGCGGCTCCGGTTGGTGGCCTTGTCCATGATGATCTTGGCCGAGGTGACCTCGCCGTAAGCCTCGAAGAGCTCACGGAGATCCTGGTCCTTTACGGAGTAAGGGACGTTGGCGACGTAAATGTTCATGCGTTCAACTGACGGGTTAGGTTGTTCTTTGCCTGTGCCTGAGTGGTCTCGCCAAAGCACACCGAGGTCGTTGGGCGGCACGAAAGTAGACAGAAGTCCCGTTCCGTCAAGCACCCCCCGCCCGCCATCGCCCATCCACCGGGCGTTCCGGGTGGCCGATCGCCCGCCGCGGAAGGCGCCGGAACGCCCCGGTGGACCTTCTGCGGGCCGCGCCCACCGCAGGGCCCGGAGGTTCCCTGTCGACGGGCCGGGACAGGGGGCCGGCTTGCCGGACGGAGTTGTTCACCACCCGACACGGACCCCCCGATCGGGGCGGTCACAGGCGCACGGCCACGCTCACCGACCAGCTCCGGCCATCGCTGGGCCACACACCGGGACCCGGGTAGAACTGCGGCCGTTTGGTGAAATACCGCGCATCCAGCGCATTGTTCAGGTGGGCCCGGAGCTCCAGCCACGGCTGGACCGGAAGGGTCAGTCCCACATCCAGCAGGCCGTAGGACGGCACCAGCCCCACGGTGCCCGAGGCGTTCGGCTCCACCGTGTTCATCGGATCGGCGAAGGTCTCCGAGACCCAACTGTACAGCGCGTTCAGCCGCAGCGCCTTGTAGCGCAGGGTCAGCCCGTTCCGGCTGGTCCATTCCGGGGCGCTCTCCACCCGGTTGCCGCTGATGTCGACGTTGGCCCCGCCCTGACGCACCACCGCATCCTTGTACCGGGCGTCCAGGTAGGCGGTGCTGGTGAACAACGTCAGCCATAGCGCAGGGCCCAGGCGCACATCGGCCTGTATGAAGCATTCCACCCCCCGGGACACCGAGCTCCCGATGTTGGTGCGCCGCACCAGCGCGTTGCCCGCACTGTCCTGTTCGACCAGCGCGCCCACGCGGTCGCCATAGAACAATTGGTAGGCGCTGACGTCCCACCGGATCGCCTTCCAACGTCCACGGATGCCGATCTCGGCATTGTGGCCGCGGGAGTCGCGCAGGTCCGGGTCCGTGCGTTCGAAGGGTGAAGCGGGCACCACGTCCTTCATCAGTACCGGCCGGTAGGCTTGCGCCCAGCCGGCATGGACCGTCATCCATGCGCCGACACCATGTTCCAGCGCCGCTCCGAGAAGCGGATAACGGTGCGCGATCCGGTGTGGCAGTTCGTTCTGCAGGGGGTAGCTGGTGGTCCCCTCCAGGTCGCTGCGGCCCCACTCGTAGCGCATCCCCACGGTCAACGACGAACGTGCGGTCATGCACCACCGGTTCTCGGCGAACAACGCCAGGTTGCGCGTGCGGTAGTGCAGGTCGCGGCCCCAGCCGGGAACGACGAGCTGCAGATCATGGTCCGTGCCCGTGGTCCCCTGGCCCTGCTGTCGGCGTCGCATGTCGTTGCGCATGCCCTGCACGCCGGCCACCCAGGTGCTCGTGGTGCGCCCCGTGCGGTAGTGGTGTCGCAGGCGCAGTTCGCTGTTGGTGCTCCGGTAGTCGTCGATGTCCACCTGCCTCGGCGCGTATTGCAGCGTGGTGCTGTCGATGCGGTCCACCACGGTCGCGGGCCGGTCGAAGAGCACGCTGGTGCGCGTACCCAGCACGGCCGATGTGGTCCATTGCAGCTCCCCACCGCGGAAGGGCAGCCATCGCACCGTGAACCACGGCACGTGGATGTCGGGCTCGTAGTAATTCCGCGAACGGGTGGCCGACCGGGGATCCGCCTGGAACATGGCGTCGGTGAGCGGGCCGGCAAGCTGCACCAGGTAGTCCGAGCGGGCCCAGCCTGCCGTGAGGTCGATCCGGTCGGAGGGCCTGAAGCCGATGCTGAGGTGCTGCGCCTGGAAATCGCTCCGGCTGTTCCGCCGGTACCCGTCCGAACCCCGGCGCTGCATCCACGCGTTGTACGACCACTTGCGCCAGGTGCCGCTGGCCCTGTTGAACGTGCTCAGGAGGCTGAAGGAGCCGACGGTGTTGACGCTCTCGAAGGCGAACACCCGCGTACTGTCGGGCCCCTTGGTGATGTAGTTGAGCATACCACCGAACTGGGCCCCGTACTCCAGCGACCCGGTGCCGCGCACGAGCTCGATGCGTTCCACCACCTCCATGGGCAGGCTGAAATGGCTGGCCGGATAGCCGTACATGTCGGTGTTGGTGATCACGCCGTCCTTGCGGATGTTGAACTCCCAACCGCGGTGGGGGTCGAGCCCGCGGGTGGCGATGTTCAACTGGTTGCCGGTGCCGTCCATGTCGTACACGAACAGCCCCGGGACCTTGGCCAAGAGCTGCCGGCCCTGCTTCTCCGCCAGGGCGGCGCCCTGCTCGGCGACGACGATCACTTCGCTCTTGCGGCCGCTGAACAGGTAAGTGCCCTGCGTGGCCGGCAGGGGGTGGATGTCGGGGCGTACGCCCTCCACACGGACCGGGTCGAGCAGCACCGCGCGGGTGGTGTCACCAACGCCTTGCTGCGCCGCGATCACGTGGGGCCATACCAGTAGGGACAGAAGCGCGCCGCGTCGCACGGCGCAAAGTGGGCACCTCCCCACCGCGTCGGCGTGCGGTGGTGCGGATCGCGCATCCGGCCTTGTGGATCGCGTGTCGGCCGTGGTGAGGGGCGTGCGGTCCCGTACGCTACCGGAAGAGCTCGATCACTTCGCCTTGGTGCGGTACCACCAGCCTGCATGCGTCGCACGGCGTGGGCAGGTCGAGGCTGTCCGCTGGAGTGGCTTCACGCCGTGTCACCACCAGGACGCGGGTGTCGATGCGCTTCCCTTGGGCATGCACGGTGCGCAACAACGCTTCGCTGACGAAGGCCGCCGCCAGGTCGCGCGCGGCGAGCAATGGCGCGGGGTCCTGTGCGTCGCCGGTGAAGCAGAGGCGCCGCCCCCGGTAGCTCACGATGTAGGATGCACCAGCCTTGTCGCCGTCCGCTGCGGCCTGCGGGTAGGCGTAGATGCCCTGCGCCTCCAGCCGGGACAGGGCCGCGGCCTGTTCACCTGCCGGCACGAAGGGCGCCAGCAGGTCCAGGCGTGTGGCCCGGAAGCGCACGCTGTCGAAATGCTCCGGGCCTGCCCGGGTGATCAGCGCCGTGCCGTCCACCTCCCCGAGGTCCGGCGGCGGCGTGTAGCGGTCGCAGCCCGGGCAGTCCGGCCGGTATGGGAAGTCGATGAAGAGCGTCCACCCTCCCAGCCCGATGCGGAACGCGCTGTTGCCGAGGTGTGTGGCGGTGACACGCTGCGCCGCAGCGTGGAGCGGCAGTGCGACGACCAGGAACAGGAGGGTGCGCAAAGGATGGTGACGCATGGCCGGACCGAACGGGTGGTGTGGAACGAAACTACTCCAACACCACCGGCTCGCCCTTCGGGTGCTTCACGCTGTACGTGTAGGCGAGCTTCTGCGTGGCCTTCGGCTCGAGCTTCAGCGTCCAAGTGAGCATGCCCCTGGCCTCATTCACCGTCGCGCCACCGGCGTCGTCCAGCTTCACCTCCACCTCGCTGCGCGCGCTGATCGGGTATTGATCGCGCAGTTCCAGTTCCACCGCGGTGCCCTTGGTGTTGCGCACGGTGAGGTCCCATCCGATGGTCACGGTGCGTTTGCCGCCGATCACCGGTTTCTCGCTGAAGCCCTTGCGTTTCACGCGCTCCACCACCACGCCCTTGTCGCGTCCCAGGCTGATGGCCAGCGTGTCCTGCGGGCGGCTGAGGTCGAGGTGGCTCTGGCCCACGTAGGTGCCCTCGAAGAACACGTTGGCCTGGCCGGGCAGCAGGTTCAGGTCCTCCCAGCCGGTGGTGCGTGCGTAGAGGAAGGCGTCGCGGTCCAGCTTCGGCGTGCAATAGTGCTGGTACGTGGCCGGTATGCTGTGCGTGCGCACGCCCACCGTGTGGGCCTGGCCATCGGCCGGAACGCTGAAGGGGGCTTCCACCGTGAACTCCACGGTGGTGGTGCGGTACATCACGGTGTTGTTCACCGTCGTCCGGGCTTCCAGGCGCTCCATGGCCACATCGCCGTCCATCGCGGGGGGCGGAGCCCCGGCCGACATTGCCTCGGCTTTGGCGGTCCGTCCACTGAACACGGCGGTCTCCAGCAGCACGGGTCGGTCCAGCACCCAGGCTTGCAGGTCGGGCATCACCCCGCCGAGGGTGGGGTCGCCGCTGCTCAGGCTGAGGTCCACGCGCGTCCAGTCCTCGCCGGTGTTGTTCACCACCTGGGCCTTCATCAGTAGCTCGATCGGTCGCCCCACGGCCATGGCGCGCAGGTCATAGGCCGGTGTCCACCCGGCGCTGTGCACGAAGTAGCCCAGGGTGAAGGTGGCGTTGACCTCCGCCGGCGCGTCGATCTCCACCACGATCTCGCTGGTGGGGCGCGGGGCCTGGGCCTGCAGGGTGCCCGATTGTTGGCGGAGTTTCTCCGCTTGCTCGTGCAGGTCCTTCTTCTTTTCCTCCTGCGCCAGCCAGCCCGCCTTAAGGGCCTTCATCCGCTCGCGCACATAGTCGTTCACCGCCTGCAGTTGCGCGGCGGTGAGCCCGTTCTGCTGCCCGCCCACCACGCTGTTCTTCAGCAGCAGCTGTTCCTCGTTCGCCCACACCTGTTGCAGCCCGTTCTCGATGTTCCAGTCGTGCTCCAGCTTGCGGATCCGCTCCTTCAACTCCTCGATCTCCTGCTTCTTCGGGCTTTCGGTGAGGTAGTTGATGCGGTGGTTGACGCTCAGGATGGTGTAGCCGCCCTTGCCCGTCACCTGGATGCTCATGGGGTCGAGCTCCTGGCTCAGGCCGCTGAACACAAGGGTGGAGCGCCCCGCCGGCACGGTCGCCGTCGCCGAGCGGCTCACCTGCGCACCGCTGAGGAACACCTTGGCAGCACCGATCCGGCTGGTGATGGTCCGCTCGCCTTCAGCGGCATGGAGCAGGGTGGAGCTGGTGAGCAGAAGGAGCAGGGGGATGCGCATGGCGATGGGGGTCGATGCAAATTTGGACATCGTTCCATCCCCCGTACACGCAGCGTGCCGATCGGTTCACCCCCTCAGTCCACCACGAAGCGCAGCACCTGTCGCCCCCCGGCGTTGCGCAGTTCCGCTAGATAGGCCCCGGCTCCCCCCAGGTGCGCACGCACGGGCACGCGGGTCGTCATGCTTCCCTCCAACACCAGCACCACCCTGCCGGTCAGGTCCAGGATGCGCAGGTCGAACGGGCCGCCGGGCTCCGGCACGACGATGGCGCCCGAGGCACCGTCGTACCAGGCCATCGGCACCTCGGTGCGCTCCGCCGTGGCCAGCCCGTAGAAGAACCCTTCGGCGAAGGTGCCGCAGCCCAGCGCGTTCAACACGACAACGCTGTACGTCCCTTGATCTTGCAAGGCCAGGCACGGTCCGTCCTGGCCGGGCTGCACGGTCCCGTTCACGGCCCAGATGTACGTGAACGGGCCGTCGGGCACGCACAGGCTGTCGCCCACACCGGTGATCTGGAACGGCGGCGCCACCGGTACCGCCGACACCTGCATGGTGTCGCTGGCCGAACAGCCCACGGTGTCCGTCACCACCGCGATCACGGTGGCATCGCCGTCCACCAGCAGTGTCCCGCCGGTCGGATGCACCTGCGCGATGTACCCCGCGTTGGTGAAGAACATGGAGGACCAGTCGGGGTTCCAGATGGCCAGGTTGAAAGGCAGGGCCGAAAGGTCACAGACCGTCGTGTCCGCAGGCAGTTCGACCGCCGGCGGAAAGCTCACGGCGACGCTCAGCCCATCGCCGGTGGCGCATCCGGCCATGGTGTCGGTGACGGTGACCAGGTAGGATCCGTTGTTGAACAGGGTGGCCACCGGGGCACAGCTCAGCGGATCATCCAACCCGGTGCTCGGGGACCACACGCAGCCCATCGCGGGGCGCAAGGCCAGCACGCGCACGTTGTCGATCCGCCACACGTCCTCCTGCGGGACATAGGTGCCGACCTGCCGGAATCGGATCCTCACGGCCGGCCCCCAATGGGACGAAGGAAGCGGGACGTGGTGCGGCGTGGTGCCGGCGAGCAGCTGGGCGGACAACGTGTGCAGCACGGTCCAGTTGATGCCGTCGGGGGAGGTTTCCAGCAGGACATCGTCGCCGGGCTCGGCCACATCGCATCCGTCCTGGCCGTTGCCGGAGGTGAGGTCGAAGGCCACCGCGCCGCCTTGGGCAAGGTCGAACGCCTGGGTGGTGGCACTACGCGGGAAGGCGCCGTCGAGCACCAGGCCCATCCCCGCGTTCGGTCCACAAGAGGAACCCACGGTCGCCCCTGACAACAGGCTCCACCACGGCGCCGCACCCTGGCTGAAGGCATCCTGCGCCACCACGGTCCAGACCGAAGCACCCAGCTGCGTGCTCGCACCGATGCACATGCCGGGTGGGTCGGCACGGGCCACCACCGAACTGATGCCGTTGGGCCGTACCACCACCTGCACACTGTCGCGAAGGCTCCAGCATCCCAGCGGGGAGCGCAGGGTCGCCGTGAACCAGGTGCTCTCCAGCAGGGTGGTGCGCAGCGTGTCCACATGGTACGGTGTGCCCGGCAACGGGGCGCTCCAATACACCGGGTCCGGTGCGCCCACCATGGAGTGGGTAAGCATCACGGGGTGGTGCGTGCAGACCGTGTCCTCGGCGGCGGACGCCGTCAGCGTGCCTGCCGGAGGCATTTCGATGCGGTACTGCAGGCCGCCGGAGCACGCCACGGCCGTGCTGTCGATCAGCAGCACCTGCATGTTCGACAGCGGTGTCAGGGGCAGTGTCGGACCGGTGCCCAGCGTGTCGGAGCCTGTGACCGAGGTCCACACAGGCCCCGTGATCCCCGGTGGTGCGTTCAGGAGCAAGGGCCCACCACTGTGGCAGATCAGGGTGTCCGTGAGGTGGAGGCCCGGTACCGTTCCACCCACGACCGTGCCATAGCTCATGTCGTCGGCAAGTCCGTAGCTCCATGCCCGAAAGGCGGTCGTGCCGCTCAGCACGTGGGCGCCTGTGGCGATGGACAGGTCGGCGTAAGCGTGGGAGGGATCCGCCGGGAAAGGTTGGAACGCGGTGGCCGGAAGGGTGTCTCCGTCCAGGACGACCCCGCCGATGCCGCCGGTGTCCGTCACGAGGGCGATCCGATGCGCTGTCATCGGTTCCTGGTCGAAGGTCCGGAAGCGGGCCATGGTGACCCCGTTCGCTTCGCCCGGTACGGCCAGCAGCGAGGGGTCCCCAAGGCCGGCGCAGGTCATGCCGATCAGGTACAAGGCCACGCCCACCGGCTGGTCGGAAGTGATCACGCTCGGCCCGGTGACCGTCAGCTCGGTGAAGGCCCCGGCACTGAGGACCACCGGTACGCCATCGTGCCACACCGTCGTCTGCGGTTGGTCCGCGACCACACGGACCAGGTTCGACATGCCGCCCATTAGGTCGGGGATGTGATGTACGGTCCCCCAGGCCTCGGTCGGCATCACCTGTTCGAACAGGTGGTCGCAGGCTAAGCAGCCCGTGGGCACGTTGGTGCAGGGTGCTCCGGCGAAGACGGCGACACCGGCGCATGAACCGGCCGCGGGGACGGCCTCCACCAGACTTCCGGTCAGGTCGTCCGCGGCGGTGGCACCCCGCACCAGGTAGCTCTGCCCGGCATCCAGGACGAAGGAGAACGGTGTGTTGGCGACATGTCCTCCGGCCGTGGCCGCCGAAGGGGTGATGGTGACCGTCATCCCATCCTGGGGGCTGACGACGAGCAAGGCACTGGTGAGGCCGGCCAGGCCCTGCAGCCCTTGGTAACTGAGGATCCGGTACCGTTGACCCAGCATCGGCGCGGGCCACAGAATGGTCGCGTCCGACGTGAAGTTCTGATGGTTGATCACCGCCACTTCCACGGGAACATCCGTGTCGATGCGCCAACCCTTGCCTTGCACCACTTCATCGGTGTCCGTGGTGAAGACGAGCGTGGGCACCTGCAGCACGGTGGTGGTGCCTGCGGCCACCGAGAAGGGGAGCGACCAGCCTTGCTCCGGAACCCGGATGGTCCCGGTGGCGTCCTCGTCGGCCGAGATGTGGACCACGTACTGCAGCCCGTCGTAGGCACTATAGCCCGGCATGAAGCCGAAATGGAAACCGGTGCCCCGTGCGCTCTGCCCACTGGCATTCGCTGCTGCGAACCCCGATAGGACCAGCAGCACCTGTGGAATGCTCTTGCCGCTCATGTGGCCGGTGGTTCGGAACCAAAGTTAAACGGACCACATGGCCGAGGGATCACCCAACGGCCAAAGGGCCGCCCCGGTCAAGGAGCGGCCCTTCGCCTGGATGGTCCGTTCAGCTTACTGGCGCACCAGTCGCTGGGTGTGGAAGCGGTCGTTCACGCGCACGTTCACCAGGTACACCCCGGGGGCCAGGGCGCTCAGGTCCA
>JABWBQ010000068.1 GCA_013360395.1 Flavobacteriales bacterium | reverse complement strand
CGATCGGCCGGGGGAGTCCGATCGGCGTGCGGATGGGCCACCACCACGCGGGCGCCCGCGGCGGCGCAGCTCGGCAGCAAGCGGCGCCAGTGCTCCACCGCCCGGACGCGGACCGCGTCGTCCTCGGCGGCCAGGCTGACGTCGAGACCGAACGGTCCGTGGACGCTGCTGATGGTCACCTCGGCCTCGGCCCAGACCGCTCGCAAGGCGGCCCCGTGGTCCGGGTCGGGATTGGCCAGAAACTGCCGCGCGTTGAGCTCCAGGTAGCGCACTTCCAGTTCGGCGCAGAGCTTGAGGTTCGCCTCGACGCTGACCCCGAAGCGGGGCACGAAGGTGGCCCAGGTGGGCAGCGAAGGATTCACGGCCAGCCTCTCGTCCGGCCTCAGCGCGCCGGGGTCTTCATCAGGAAATGCGCGGTCGGGCCCCAGTTGCCGGCGCCGTCCACGGCGCGGATATGGAACCAGCTATAACCCGAGGGCAGATCGCGCCAGGACTGCTCGGTACCTGTCTCCATGACCTGCGGCGGCGGCACCGTCCGCGGCTGCTGATCCAGTACGATGCTATAGCCTTTGACCCCGGTCTCGTCATAGGCCGCCCAGCTCACTCGCCCCAGCCAACTGGTGGCTTCTCGGAAGACCATCACGTTGTCAATCGCGATTGGCTGGCTCGGTCGGCCACCCGCGGCGCCGAGGTCGCCGAAACCGATCTGCTCGACCACGAACGGCACGCGGAAGGCCTGATCTTTGGCCAGCAACGCCTGGAGAGGCACCACCGCCTGATGCCAGGCGCCGTCGGCCACGGCACCCTCGATCGCCCCCAGCCGCGCCACCTCGGTGGCCTGGTCGGTGATGGTGACCGCCCGCACGACGGTGGTCCCTCGCAAGTCGCGGGCGCGCACCAGCAGGTCGAGCTGCGTGCCCGGGCTAAGACGATAGTCGAACGCCACCAGCCCAAAGCGGCTGGCGGCGTAGGGGTGCTCCAGGCCGCTCCAGACGGCCCACGGCTTGTCCCCCGCCGGTTGTATTAGCAGCGCCCGGCCGCCCTCGCCGCGGCCATCCTCGGCGGTGCTCGCCGTCGCCGCAGCGCCCGGCTCGAGCGTCCACCGCAGGCCGTGAGCCTCAAAAGTCTCGTTGAGGTTGGCCGGGTGGGTGCGGCTGGTGACCTCGACCTCCGGGCCGCGCCGGTCGGCCTGGTAGTCCATGGTGAAGCGCCACGAAGGCAGGCTCGCCGGGCGGTTGCCCGCCAGGTCGCGGGCCTCCTGGAGAGCCACGGATACCGGTTCGCCGTCCTTGAAGACTACCGGCACCTCGGCCCGGCGGCCGTCCCAGACCAGGCGGCCGCCGTCGTAGCTGAGCACCTTACCGTCGGGGGCGTAGACGTGCTCGTTGACCTTCAGCCGCAGCGTCTCCAGGTCGAGCCCGGCGCCCTGCTCATCCTTGAGTTCCAGCCCAATGGTGGCGGGCGCGGCGCGGCTGCCGTCGGCCGGCCAGAGCGTTCCAACCTGCGGTCGACCGGCGTCGATCAACAGCCGCATGGTCAACGGACGCGAGCGGTTGCCGCGGGGGTCGAACAGTCGCGCCCAGAGGTAGACCATGCCCTGCGGCAGGGATTCCAGGGCCACGCTGGAGCCGTTCACCTGGCGGCCTACGCCGGGGGCGGTGCGGTGCTCCCCGATACGCTCGTGCTTTCGCAACGCTGGGCGCCGGCGATGCGCACGCTGGCGATCCGCGAGGGGGCGGTCCCGCGCTCCTTCCGGGCGGTGCAGCGCTGCCTGGAGGGGCCATCGGGCACGCTGCGGCTCAAGGAGCGCACGGTGCCCATCCAACTGACCGGGCCATGAACGCCAGCGTCGTCCGCCTGCTGCAATGCGCCGTGTACCTCTGGCTCGTGGGCTATGTGGCCCTGGGCCTGCCGGAAGCGGACCTGTTGTGGGACCGGCCGGTGTCGCCGGTGACGCGGGGCGGTTGGTCGTCCGGTCTGATGGCGGCCCTGCCGGGGTATGCGGCCTGGGCCGGGGTCCCGACTGCCTTGGCCCTGCTGGCGCTGGCGCTGTACGGCTTGTGGCGCGAACCGCCGTACTGGGCGGCGCTGCTCATGGCGGTGCTGTTCGCCGCGCTCCTCCAGCGCGCGTGGCTGGCCGCCACCGGCGGCCACTGGCTCATGGCCAATGTGCTGCTGTGGATGGTGCTGCTGCGGACGCGGCCCACGGGTGGGGTGCGCACGGCGGCCGCGCAGTTCGCCTTCCTGGCCGTGCGCCTGCAACTGTGCCTGGCCTATGCCATGGCGGCGTTGAACAAACTGTCTGGGACGAGCTGGACGGACGGCACGGCCCTGTTGCGCGTGGCGGCCGATCCCACCTACGGGCCGTCGGTGCTCCTGGAGCATCCGGCCGTGGCGTCCGCGCTCGGGCACGCGGTGCTGCTGCTGCAACTGGCGATCCCCGGGGCGTTGTGGGTGCCCGCCCTGCGCCGCGCGGCGATCGCGGTGGCGTTGTGCTTCCACCTGGTGACCGCCGTGTGGTTCGCGATCCCCGACATGGCGCTGGCCTTCGTGGTGGTGCTCACCGTCTGGGCCGCACCGCAGGAGGCCGGGGCCCTGCTGGGGGTGGCGCGCCGCCGCACCGCACGTTCGGCGTGAGGCCCGCCGGCCGGTCCCCCGATCGTTAAGGATCGCCAATACCGCACCGGGCAATGTGAAGGCCGGTAGCTTCGTTCCACGAACGACCCATGCGACACCGCGACCTGATGCACCGGCCCCGCGCCATGGCCATTCCCGCGCTCGTGGCGCTGGTGGTCGGCCTGTCCTCCTGTGCCCTCACGAACAAGGGGCAGGCCAGGCTGTACGAGAAGGCGAAGAGCGCGGCCCCGTACGATGCCATCGTGGTGCCCGGCGTTCCCTTCGAGGGCGGGCAGTGGCAGGACCTGATGAAGATGCGCGTGCACTGGGCGGTGAAGCTGTACGAGCGTGGCATGACGCGCAACATCATCTTCTCAGGGGCGGCCGTGTACACGCCATACGTGGAGGCCGCCATCATGGGCCTGTACGCCGAGAAGCTGGGCGTTCCGCGGGCGCACATCCTGCTGGAGACACGGGCCGAGCACAGCACGGAGAACCTGTTCAACGGCTACCTGCTGGCGCGCGACCACGGCATGCGGCATGTCGCGTTCACCTCGGACCCGGTGCAGTCGTGGTTGCTGGGCGGCCTGGCCAAGCGGATGCGGCGGCGGCTGGGGGCGGACATCGACATGGTGCCGGTGGTGTTCAAGGACCTGCCCATCGGCAGCCTGTCCACCCCGGCGATCGACCCCACCCCGGCCTACGTGAGCCCGTTCATCCCGTTGCCCGAGCGGGAGGGGGCCTTCAAACGGTTCCGCGGCACCGGTGGCGCCAACCTGGATTGGGACCGCGCACGGGCGGGCACCGGGCAGCACGGCGGTGTGGGCACCACGGAATGATCGCGATCCAGGGAGCGGTGCCGTGCCCGGTGCGGTTCAGCGGGGCGGGGCGGTCCTCATCCCGTCCACGACCGCATCGGCCATGGCATCCGCGATGCGGGCATAGCCGGGCGTGGTGAAGTGGCAGCAGTTGTCGCCGTACATGGCCCGCGGTTCGCTGCGGAAGATCCCCGTGAGGTCGTGGAAGGCGACGCCGGCCGTGCGCAGGCGTGTGCCGCGCTCGATCAGCAGCGGATAGCCCTGCTCCACGGCATCGCGGTAGCACGAAGGGCCCTGGACCAGGGCCACCGCGGCCTCCCTGGGCCCGATGGGCTTGGAGCCCGGCACGTACTGGTTCGGTTGCAGGAAGTGGAAGTAGGCGGCTCCCTGCGCCTCGGCCAGGGCCTTCACCTGCAGGGAGCTGCGCATCCACAGGTCGGCCTGTTCGGCGCGGAAGGCGGCCGTGTCGGTCACGGCACGCACCGGTCCGGTCACCTGCAGGTCCTGCCCGGTGCCGGTCATGGCGCTGCGCAGGCGTTGCTCCAGCGCGGCGAGCGCGGCGGCACCGCGGCCATCGCGGGTGCGCCAGAGCAGCAGGGCGATGTTGCTGTGGCGCAGGTACGAAGCGGCCAGCCGTTGCCTGCGCTGCTCACGCCGTTCGCCCACGGCCAGCCGTTCCGCCAGGATGCGCTGCACCTTGGGGTCGAGCCGTTTGCGGGCGTACATGTTCCAGTGGCGCGGATAGCTGGGCAGGATGCCGAAGGGCAGGTTGTCGCAGACCGGCAGCACGATGTCGTTGAAGCCGTCAAGGGCCAGCACCAGGTCCACGCGGGCCCCCTGTGCCAGGAACCAGTTGAGGGCCATCAGGGGCTGGGGCTGCTTGTAGCCGCCCAGGGCGAGGACGGCGACGCGGAAGCCCTTGTCGCGGAAGGCGGGCACGCGGCGCAGGCCTTGCAGCAGCCGGTCCTCGGCGAAGGTGTGCAGGCCCATGGCCACCGAACCACCGAGGAGCACCACGTTCACCGTATCGGCCGCAGCGCTCCGGAGCGGGTCGGCGCCGGGCAGGCCGAAGCGGTTGCGGTCGTGAAGCGGGACGCTCACGTAGCCCAGGTAGGGATGCAGGTAGTGGTCGCCGAGGTATTCCTCGTGGGGGCGTTCGGCCTGGGCGGTGTCCACGGGCAGGGCGGTGCCCAGGGCGTCGAGCGTGGCGGTGCGGTCGTACGGCTGGCCGAGGATCAGGCCCAGCAGCCAGGGGCTGGCCTCGGCGGCGGCCAGGGTGAGCAGCAGCACCAGGGCGCCGGTGCGCCAGGGGGAGCGACGGTCGCGGCGTGAACGGCGGCGTCGGCTGGCCATGCGGTCGTCAGGCGAAGAGGGGGCGCAGGCGCATCATGCCGTTCACCTGGAAGCGCACACGGTCCACCTCCGCGGGGTCGTTGCGGTGGGTGAGGGCCGCGTCGATCAGGTGCACCACCTGGCGGCATTCGGCTTCCTTGAGGCCGCGAGTGGTGATGGCCGGTGCGCCGATGCGGATGCCGCTGGTGACGAAGGGGCTCTGCGTGTCGAAGGGCACCATGTTCTTGTTGACGGTGATGTCCACGCGGCCCAGGGCCTGTTCGGCCTCCTTGCCGGTGATGCCCTTGTTGCGCAGGTCGATGAGCATGCAGTGGTTGTCGGTGCCGCCGCTCACCACGTCGTAGCCCTTCTCCAACAGGCCCTCGGCCAGGGTGCGGGCGTTGGCCACCACCTGCCGGGCGTGGTCGGTGAAGGCCGGGGAGAGGGCTTCGCCGAAGGCGACGGCCTTGGCGGCGATCACATGCTCCAGCGGCCCGCCCTGGGTGCCGGGGAACACCGCGCCGTCCAGCACGCTGCCCAGGCTGCGCGGCTCGCCCTTGGGGGTCTTCAGGCCCCAGGGGTTGTCGCCGTCGCGGCCGATCATGATCAGGCCGCCACGCGGGCCGCGCAGGGTCTTGTGCGTGGTGGTGGTCACCACGTGGCAGTGGGGCAGCGGGTTGTTGAGCAGGCGTGCGGCGATCAGCCCGGCGGGGTGGCTCACATCGGCCAGCAGCACGGCGCCCACCTCGTCGGCGATGGCGCGGAAGGCGGCGTAGTCCCAGTCACGGCTGTAAGCGCTGGCGCCGCAGATGATCAGGCGGGGCTTCTCGCGCCGGGCGATGTCGCGCACGGTCCCCATGTCCACGCGGCCCGTGGCCTTGTCCACGCCGTAGAAGGTGGCGCGGTAGAGCTTGCCGCTGAAGTTCACCGGGCTGCCGTGGGTGAGGTGGCCGCCGTGGCTGAGGTCGAAGCCCAGGATGGTGTCGCCGGGCTTGAGGGCGGCGAGCATCACGGCGGCGTTGGCCTGTGCGCCGCTGTGGGGTTGCACGTTGGCCCAGGCGGCGCCGAAGAGCTGCTTGGCGCGGTCGATGGCCAGCTGCTCCACCTCGTCCACATGCTCGCAGCCCCCGTAGTACCGTTTGCCGGGCAGGCCCTCGGCGTACTTGTTGGTGAGCACCGAGCCCATGGCCTCCATCACCTGGGCGCTCACATAATTCTCACTGGCGATCAGTTCCAGGCCCTTGGTCTGGCGCCATTTCTCTTTCTCGATGATGTCGAAGACCTGCGGATCGCGCTCCATGGTATGCGGGTGAGGGGCGAAGATAACCGGGCGTCGCCCCTTCAGGCTCTGCGCCGGGCCACCGTGGGCAGCACCAGCAGCAGCACCAGCAGCAGCACGGGGTATTGCAGGGCGTGGAGCAGCTTCACGGCCACGGCCTCCAGGGCCGGCAGCGCGCGCGCGGCCAGGTGCAGCAGCAGGGCGAGGGCGGCGGCGAGGGCGGTGCCGCCCACGATGGCGGTGCGGTGGCCGTGGTGGCCGGTGAGGATGCGTGCCAGGGCCACGGCCAGCACGAGCATGACGGCCACGAAGGCCCCGGCCAGCGCCCACTTCAGCAGCAGCAGGTCGCCCAGGTCGGCACCGGCGGTCCACCCTTGGAACAGGGAGTGGGCGTAGGAATAAGGCGTGGCGCGCCGCAGGTGGTCGATCTGGTAGTTGAGGTTCAGGAAGAGGAACTCGCGCAGGGCGCCCAGCAGCACCCCCACGGCCACGAGCAGGCCGGCGGCGAGGCGGCGGTTCATGGCGCCGGGGCGGGGTCGGTGCGGGCGAACCGCTTCACCCACAGGTACCACAACAGGAAGACCCAGCCGTACACCACCACATAGAAGGTGTAGTCGTGGTTGAAGTTCAGCAGCTCGTAGTCGATGGAGACCACGATGCACAGCGCCGCGATGCGCACCACGTTGATCAGGTGGATGCTCAGCAGGCCCAGGGGGATGAACCAGAGTTTGTGGCGCCAGGGCCCGGGGTAGGTGATCAGGAACAGCGCGAAGACGGCGAAGAGGCTCACCCCGTTGCAGGGGTCGCCGATCCACAGCAGGTGGCCGCCCTGCACACCGATGGTGCGGATCATCTCGGCGTTGGCGGGCTCGGGCAGCAGGGTGTAGCCCAGGGCGGTGAGCAGGGCGCCGCTGAGGTGGATGAGGTTGTCGATCACCGCCCGGTCCAATGCGCCCCACGGATGGAGCACGAGCTCATACAGCAGGTACCAGCCCACGAAGAGGGTGCCGGCGATGGCGAGAAAGCGGACGAGGGGGTCGCGTAGCAGCGCGCGTGACGGTGCCGGAGGCCCGTCCATGGGTCACTTGCCGTTATGGCGGCGGCGGAGGGAGAGCGCCGTGCGGCCGCCGATGACGGCGCCGGCGGCCATCAACAGGCCCACCCCACCATCGATGGGGATGCAGGGCGGGGGCCAGCAGGGGGGCGGGCCTCCCACGGGCGGCTGCGCCAGCAGGCCACCGGCCAGCGGCAGCACGACCAGGGTGAAGAGGACGGCGAGGCGATGAAGGGACATCCTGTGCGAGGCGGTTCGGTCGGTGGGCAAAGGTAATGGTCCGGGTCATACCGGCGCCGGTCGGCGAAGATGAACATTTCCCCCGGATCGGCCAAGTGCCGATCCCTGCCGACGGACGTGCGCGCCAAGGGGCGCGCCGTCGGGCCGGGCATGTATATTTGCCGCCCTTGTTCCGGAGGCCGGGGCCGCACCATGGCGCGCGCCGGACCGGGACCCGTTGCACACGATGGCCACTCCCGGAAGTCAGGCGAAAGGCGGCATCATCGACGTCAACGACCTGCGGTATTTCGCGCGGATCTTCTCCAAGAACTGGTACTTCGTGGTGGTGGCCCTGGTGCTCTCCGCCGCCCTGAGCTACCTGTACTCCTACAAGATCCCCGAGGTGCACGGCGCCAGCGCGCAGATCTTGCTGAAGGACCGCGAGGTGTACAACTACCAGACCCAGGTCTACCAAAGCATCGGCTATGTCGCGGCGTACAGCGATATCGTGAACCAGAAGCGGGTGCTCACCTCCTACGACCTGGTGGACAAGGCGCTCAGCAAACTCGATTTCGACATTTCGTACTACATCATCGGGCGCTTCAAGGTGACCCAGGTGTACGGGTCGCTGCCCTTCACCGTGAAGATGGACCTGTTGAACCCGCGGTACTACGAGCGGCCGTTCGACCTGCGGGTGGTGGACCCCGAGCACTTCGAGCTGAGCTACGACGGGGGCACGGGCATCGTCTCCAAGGTGTACGCCTTCGGGCAGGACGTGGTGGAGAACGACTTCCTGCTGCGGGTGGACAAGAGCGCGCAGCTCACGGCAGGCAGCTTCGAGAAGGTCACCGCCAGCGACTACCAGTTCGTGCGCCACAGCCGGTCGTGGCTGGTCAACAAGTACAAGAGCGGCATGCAGGTGGAGAACCTCGAGTACACCACCATCCTGCAGGTCACCGTGGAGGACGAGATCCCGGCGCGGGCCAAGATGTTCCTGGACACCCTGAGCAGGGAATACATCAACTACACCCTGCAGAGCGAGTTCGACATCAACCAGAACACGCTCAACTACATCGACAAGCAGCTCGAGGAGGTGACCGTGATCCTCAACCGCTTCGAGGACGAGCTGCAGCACTACAAGGAGAGCCGGAACATCCTGGACCTGAGCCGCGAGGAGGACCGCTACTTCAACGAACTGGTGCGCTTCGACAACGAGCGGCGCAAGCTGGAGCTGAAGATCCAGTCGCTGAACGACCTGGAGGACTACATCATGGGCCTGGGCGACGAGAAGCTGCTGCCGCCCTCGTTGTACATCCTGGAGGACGATGTGTTCCTGCGCAGCACGCTCAGCGAGCTGTACGCCATGCAGATGAACCGCAACAGCATGCTGTTCGACGCCACGCCGGAGAACCTGAGCGTGAACCGGCTGGACAGCACCATCATGCTGAACCGCGGCAACCTGCTGCTGTACGTGAAGAACTCGCGCACGGCCATCCAGGCCAAGATCCAGGACGTGCAGGCGCAGATGGACGACTACGAGCGGCTGATCCGCACCGTGCCGCTGAGCCAGCGCGACATCCTGAACATCGAGCGGCGCCTGCAGGTCAACGAGAAACTGTACATCTTCCTGCTGGAGAAGCGGGCCAACACGGTGATCGCCCGCGCGGGCATCGTGCCGCAGACCAAGGTGATCGAGCTGGCGCGCTCCATCGGGGTGGTGCGGCCCGACAAGGTGAAGATCCTTTACGCCTTCCTGGTGGGGGGCATGGTGGTGTCGCTGGTCATCGTGTTCATCCGCGTGATGTTCTACGACCGCATCGAGAACGCCGAGCAATTGAAGGCCATGGTGCACATGCCGGTGTTCGGCGAGATCATCGCCAGCGACAAGGCCGAGGAGAACTACGTGGTGGTGGACAGCGACCCCAAGAGCGCGATCACAGAGAGCTTCCGCACGGTGCGCACCAACCTGGAGTACCTGCCCGGTCCGCAGGGCTCCGGCCGCGTGGTGCTGGTCACCAGCTACCGGCCCAACGAGGGCAAGACCTTCTGCAGCGTGAACCTCAGCGCCATCCTGGCCAAGGCGGGCAAGCGCGTGCTGCTGCTGGAGCTCGACCTGCACAAGCCCAAGGTGGGCAAGGGCCTGAACATGACCGCGCCCCAGGGCCTGAGCAACCTCCTGGTGGGCCACGTGGAGCCGGCGGCGGTGGTGCTGCCCACCCAGGTCGAGAACTTCCACGTGATCCTCAGCGGCCCCACACCGCCCAACGCCTCGGAACTGGTGCTGAGCCGCCACCTTGAGGAGCTGTTCCGCTTCGGGCGCCAGCACTACGACTACGTGATCATCGACACCCCGCCGGTGGGCCTCATCACCGACGCCCTGGTGATGATGAAGCACGTGGACGCCACCCTGTTCGTGGTGAACACCCGCTTCGCCAACAAGGACCACCTGGGCAGCGCCATGGAGGTGATCCAGAGCAACCCGGTGCGCAACTTCGGCTTCATCCTCAACGGCGTGCGGATGAAGAAGAGCAAGTACTACTACAACACCAACTACGGCTACGGCTACCGCTACGCCTACGGCTACGGCAGTGGCTACGGGTACGGCTACGGGTACGGCTACGGGCGGCGCAGGCGTGGCAGCAAGGCCAAGGACGGTGCGGACACCGAGGCCTGATCCCGTGCCATGAGCGCGACCCCCGACGCGACCAGCGCAGCCCCCGACGGTGGCTTCACCACGGTGATCGGCCCGCGCCGCAGCCTGCTCGCCATCGACCTGGCCGAGCTCTGGCGCTACCGCGACCTGGTGCTCCTGCTCACCCGCCGCGACATCGTCACGGTGTACGCCCAGACGGTGCTCGGGCCCCTGTGGGTGGTGCTGCAGCCCCTGATCACCACCTTCACCTTCGCCCTGGTCTTCGGCAAGGCCGCCGGTCTGGCCCCCCCCGGAATGCCCGGCCCCCTGTTCTACATGTCCGGCCTGGTGCCCTGGTTCTTCTTCAGTAGCCAGGTCACCAAGACCTCCCGCACCCTCACCGGCGGCGCGCACGTGATGACCAAGGTCTATTTCCCGCGCCTGGTGATGCCCATCAGCACCACCCTCAGCAACGGCTTCACCTTCCTGGTGCAGCTCGCGGCCCTGGCGGTGATGGTGGCCGGCTACGTCCTCGCCGGCGGCCTGGCATGGTCGCCCGGCCCCCAGCTGCTCGGCCTGCCCCTGCTGGTGCTGCTGATGGGCGCGCTCGGCCTGGGCACCGGCATCCTCATCTCGGCCGCCACTACCAAGTACCGCGACCTCAGCTTCCTGGTGGGCTTCGGCGTGCAGCTGCTGATGTACGCCAGCCCCGTGATCCTGCCCTTGAGCCGCCTGCAGAAGTTCCCCACCCTGCTGCGCGTGTTCGAGCTCAACCCCATGACGGCCGTCATCGAGGCCTTCCGCGCCATGCTGTTCGGCGGGGCCGTGCCCTGGGGCGGGCTCACCTACTCCGCCGCAGTCACCGCCGTGATGCTGCTGGTGGGCGTGATGACCTTCAACAAGGTGGAGCGTTCCTTCGCCGACATCGTATGAGCCAGGGGCCGGTGGTGATCAGCGTGGAGGACCTGGGCAAGAGCTACCGCCTGGGGGCCATCGGCAGCGGCACCATCGCCGACGAGCTGCGCCGCGGTTGGGCCCGGCTGCGCGGGCGGCCCGACCCCGACGCCCCGGTGGGCACCGCCTCGCCCGGCCGCGCGCAGGGCCGCACCTTCCATGCCCTCGGCGGGGTGTCCTTCCAACTGCGCGAAGGCGAGGTGCTGGGCATCATCGGTCGCAACGGCGCCGGCAAGAGCACCCTGCTCAAGCTGCTCTCGCGCATCACCACGCCCACCCGCGGGCACATCCGCATGAAGGGCCGCGTGGCCAGCCTGCTGGAGGTGGGCACCGGCTTCCACCCCGACCTCACCGGCCGCGAGAACATCCACCTCAACGGCGCCATCCTGGGCATGGACCGCCGCGAGATCGCCGCCAAGCTCGACGAGATCATCGCCTTCAGCGGCATCGAGCACCACATCGACACCCCGGTGAAGCGCTACAGCTCGGGCATGAAGGTGCGCCTGGGCTTCGCCGTGGCCGCCCACCTGGAGCCCGAGATCCTGATCGTGGACGAGGTGCTGGCCGTGGGCGACGCCGAGTTCCAGCGCAAGTGCCTGGGCAAGATGAAGGACGTGAGCTCCAGCGGGCGCACCATCCTGTTCGTGAGCCACAACATGACCGCCGTGCTGAGCCTGTGCACCCGCGTGGTGTGGATCGATGCCGGCCGCGTGGCCGCCGACGGGCCGCCCGAGGAGGTGGTGGCCGCCTACCTGGGTTCCTACGCCCAGGGCGGCGATGAGGTGGCCTGGCCCCCCGGCGAAGGCCCCGGCACCGACCTGGTGCGCCTCACGCACGCCGCCGTGCTGCCCCAGGACCCGGGCGCCCCGCTCACCATGCGCAGCCCCTTCAGCATCCGCATCGGCCTGGAGAACATCGGCATCAAGGACGGCGACCTCAACATCGGCCTGCGCGTGATGAACGACCACGACCTGGTGCTGTTCGCCAGCACCCAGGCCGACGCCGGCACCGACCGGCCCCCGGTGCCGCACGGCCGCTTCGAGGTGGAGTGCCGCATTCCCGGCGACCTCATGAACGAGGGCAGCTACCACGTGGTGATCACCGCCTTCCGGGGGGCGCGCCTGCACTTCATCACCGAGCGCGTGCTGAGCTTCACCGTGCATGCCGGCGAACGCCGCGGCGCCTGGTTCGGCCGGCAGGCGGGGCTGGTGCGTCCCCGGCTCCACTGGAACAGCGTCCCGATGGACCCCGCGCCATGAACGCCCTCTACCGACTGGCCAGGCAGCTGGCCGAACCCCTGCGGCCGCGCCTGATGCCCTCCATCGTGATCGTGGGGGCGCAGAAGGCCGGTACCTCGGCGCTCTTCAGCATGCTGGTGCGCCACCCCAAGGTGATCGCCCCCGTGGAGAAGGAGCTCACCTTCTTCGGCAACGACAACACCTATGCGCTGGGCATGGCGCACTACCGGCGCATGCTGCCCCTGCGGCCCTGGCGCGGATCGGGCTGGGCCACGCTGGACGCCACGCCCAACTACCTCTACCGGCCTCCCGCCGCCGAACGCATCCGGCGGCACCTGCCCGATGCGCTGATCGTGGCCGTGCTGCGCGACCCCGTGAAGCGGGCGCGCTCCGACTGGAACATGTTCCACCAGTTCGAGGGTCATCCGCGCTACGCCCACCTGTACGATCCGCGTCCCTTCGCCGAGGCCATGGCCGCCGAACTGGCCGACCCTCCGCCCTTCGGCTACCTGGCGCGCGGCCTCTATGCCCCGCAGGTGGCGCGCTACTTCCGCCTCTTCGGCCGCGAGCGCGTGCTGGTCATCGGCTATCCGGAGCTGAAGGCCGCACCCGACGAGGTGGTGCGCCGCATCGCCCGCCAGGCCGGCCTCGATCCCGCCCTGCTCCCCGCCGACCTGCGCACGGTGAAGGCCAACGTGCGCGCCTACGGTGAACCCGTGGACACGGCCCTGGAGGAGCGCCTGCGCAACTACTACGCCCCGCATCTGCAGGAGCTGGACGAGGTGCTCGGAGGCCACTTGGACCTGCGGGAAGGATGATCCAGCATCACCGTGGCACCGGCAGGTGCATGCCCCATCCATATACTTTTGAACGACCATGAGCGAGCGGCCGGTGGAAGAAGTGGGAGGTTCGGTGCGGCCGGTGGCTCCATCGGTGTTCGTCACCCGCACCTACATGCCGCCGATCGGGGAATACACCGAGCTGCTGCGCGGTGTCTGGGAGCGCGGCCAGGTGACCAACAACGGTCCGTTGTGCCAGGAGCTCGAAAAGGCACTGCTGCCCTACCACGGCACCCGCCATGTGCTGTTGATGGGCAACGGCACCATCACCCTGCAGCTGGCCATCCGGGCCCTTGACCTCACCGGCGAGGTCATCACCACGCCCTTCAGCTACGTGGCCTCCACCACGGCGGTGCTGTGGGAACGTTGCGTGCCGGTCTTCGCCGATATCGCACCGGATGGTTTCAACATCGATCCCGCGGCGATCGAGGCGGCCATCACGTCGCGCACCTGTGCGATCCTGGCCACCCACGTGTACGGGCTGCCCTGCGATGTGGAGGCCATCGAACGCATCGCCGGACGCCATGGCCTCAAGGTCATCTACGACGCGGCGCATGCCTTCGGCACCGTGCACCGGGGGAGGCCGCTGCTGTCGTACGGGGACGTGAGCTCCTGCAGTTTCCACGCCACCAAGATCTTCCATACGGTGGAAGGCGGGTCGGTGGCATGCAACGACGACGCGCTCCACGAGCGGATGCGGCTGATGCGCTCCTTCGGACACGTGGGCGACGTGCACCATGTGGCCGGCATCAACGGCAAGAACAGCGAGATGCACGCCGCGATGGGCCTGGTGGTGCTGCGTCATTTCGAGGGGATCCTGGAACGCCGGCGTGTGCAGTGGGGCCGGTACGATGCCTTGCTCGCGGACGTGCCGGTGCGCCGGGCCACGGTGCCTGCGGGAACGGTGTACAACCACGCCTATTTCCCCATCGTGCTCCCTTCGGAACCCGCATTGATGGCCGTGGTGGAGGCGCTGGCCGGGATCGGTGTGCTGCCCCGGCGGTATTTCTATCCATCCCTCAACACCCTGCCCTACCTCACGCGCAAGGGACAGTGCCCGGTGGCCGAGGATGTCGCCGTGCGCGTGCTGTGCCTGCCGCTGTACCACGACCTCGAGGAGGCGTGGATCGACCGCATCTGCGAGGTCGTGTCGCGTACGGTGCGGTAGGGGAACGCGGGCCTATGGACCTTTGCGAACCATGAGAGCCAAGAACCGTTGCACCCTGGACCAGGTGCTGGAGGCGTTGCGTGCACTGGGCGTGCCGCACCGGCTCGTGGGCCCGTCCCGGCCCATGAACAAGGTGTGCAGCCTGCTGCACAAGGAGCCGAACGGCCTTTACTACTACACCGGTGACGCGCCCGGTCCGTTCGATGCCTTGGAAGGTTCGGTGGTGATGTGCCGGCCGGAGGTGGCGCGGGCCACGGCATCGTGCTCGGCGATCGCGGTCGAGGGCGATGTGCAGACCGCCTTCTACCGCTTGTGCGCCCACCTGTTCGGCGCAGGCACGAAGGCCGGGGTCCATCCCACGGCGGTGGTCGATCCGGAGGCCGTGATCGGCCCGGGTGTGTACATCGGCCCCTATGCCGTGATCGGTGCCTGTGAGATCGGTGAGGGCACCGTGGTGCAGGCGCATGTGGTGGTGATGGACGGCACGGTGATCGGTCGGCGTGTGATGATCGAGCCGAACAGTTGCATCGGGGCCACCGGCGTGGCCTGGGTCTGGGATGCGGACGGGACGCGCATCGTGCTCCCGCAGCTGGGCGGTGTGCGCATAGGCGACGATGTGTTCATCGGCACCGATGTGACGGTGGTTCGCGGGATGATCAACGAGGAGACCACCATCGGCGAGGGTTGCATGGTGGCCCATGGGAGCAAGATCGGCCACAGTGCCGTGCTCGGACCGCATTGCCACCTGGCGAACAACGTGAGCATCGCGGGGTCGGTGCGGGTGGGCGCCCGTTCCTTCCTGGGGGCCGGTTGCAGCATCCGGCCGCACACCGTGCTGGCCGAGGCGACGATCGTGGGGGTCGGGGCCGCCGTCGTCGGCGATTCCACCGCACCGGGCGCCATCCTGGCCGGGGTGCCCGCCAGGCGCATGCCGGACAAGGAGCGGCCTTCCGGCATGCCCCGCCCGCAGCGATGAGCTCCGCCTACTGCTCGAAACCGCCCTCCACGAAGTCCTTGCTCTTCCAGTAGTCCTTCTGGCGCAAGGGCTTCACCGGCACGCCCACGTAGATCCCGCTCTCCTTGAGGTCCTTGTTCACGAAGCCCATGGCGCCGATGGTGATGTCGTCGCCGATGGCCACGCTCGCGGCGATCTTGCTGCCCGCACCGATGTAACAACGCTCGCCGATCACCGTGCCGTGCTTGGTCTCGTGCAGGTGTGTGCTGCCCAGGGTGATCACGTTCGGGCCCAGGAAGGCCTTCTTCTTGATCAGCACCTTGCTGGTGAGGATCGTGCCGTACTTGAGCGTGGCCTCGTCCTCGATCACGCAGCCTTCGGCCGTGCGGATGCGGCCCTGCAGGACCACCTTCGCACCGGCCCGGAGGCCCTTGCCGATCTCGCAGTAGTTGCCCACCACGCTGCCGTCGCCCAAGTGCACGTCGTCGCCGATCACCGCGTGGCTGCCGATGGTGACGTTGTCGCCGAACACACAGCCCTTGCCGATGATGGTGAAATGGCCGATCTTGAAGTTGGCCCCCGTGCGGAGGTCGTCCGCGAGGATGTTGTTGCCCATGGTCGCCCGTGTTGCGACCGCTAAGATAGCGGCCCGCGCCCCCAAGTCCCACCTTGTCACCACCTTCGCGACCGATCCATGGACCCCTTCCGCGAAACCCTGCCCACCGAAAGACCCGCGGTGGCGAGCCCGGTGGTGTCGGTGCTTGTGTGCACCTACCAGCACGGCCCCTGGATCGCCGAATGCCTGGAGAGCATCAAGGCCCAGCGCACCGATCTCCCTTTCGAGGTGCTGGTGGGGGAGGACGGTTCGACGGACGATACCGGTGCGGTCTGCGAGCGCGTCGTGGCGGGCGATCCGCGCTTCCACGTGTACCGGTGGCCGCCCGGACCCCGATGGTGCATTGAAGGCCAGCCCACGGGGCGCCGCAACTTCATGCGCCTCTACGCCATGGCCCGTGGCCGGTACGTGCATTTCATCGATGGCGACGACGGTTGGCTGGACCCGCTGAAGCTGCAGCGCCAGGTGGACCTGCTGGAGCGCGATCCGGCCTGCATGGGCAGCTACCACCGGACGGCGGTGAAGGACGAGGCCGGTGCGCTCACGCATCCCTGGCGCGAGCAATTGCCCGACCGCATGGCGTTGGAGGACGTGGTGGCCACGCAGGCGCCCTTCCATCCCGGCAGCTTCCTATGGCGCAATACGCCCGCCGTCCGTGCGCTCATCACCTCCGAGGCCGGGTGGAAGGCCGGCAGCGGCGACATGTGGTTCTTCGCCAGCGCTGCCACCCAGGGCCCCTTGCGTGCGGTGGAAGGCGAGCTCAGCTTCTACCGCCGGCACGGACAGGGCCTCACGGCGCAGGGCCTCTTCGCCCGGACGAACATCCACCGGCTCCGCATCCTGCAATGGCAGCGGCTCGACCGGCTGACCCGGGGCCGGTGGCGTGCCCACCTGGACGCGGTGTGCGACCGCCACCTCGACCAGCTCGCCGGCGTGCCCATGACCGCGCTGGACAAGCGTCGCTGGCTGCTCACCCTGGGCCGTGCGTCGCGATACTTCCTGGACCGTCGTCGATGGACCCGGGTGCTCCATGCGTTGCGCACGGCACCCGCGGCGTGATGCGCATCGCGCACCAATGCCGAACTTTCCGGCCCCGCCGATGAACGATCCCTACCTCGACCTGCCGCTGACGGCCGATACGCAGGACCTCTACACCGTGCGCACGGCGATCCGCCAGGCCCTGCGTGCGCAGCTGCCGCGGTTCCACGGCACCTTCCTCGACATCGGCAGCGGCCTGCAGCCGTATCGCGGCCTCATCACCACCGCGCCCTCACGCGTGGAGCACTACATCGGGATGGACCTCGCCGGCAACACGGCGACCACCTACCACAAGGTCCGCCCGGACCTGCTGTGGGACGGGGTGCGCATCCCGCTCGAGGACCGCTGCGTGGACAGTGCCATGGCCACCGAGGTGCTGGAACACTGCCCGGACCCGGGCACGGTGCTGCGCGAGGCCTTCCGCGTGCTGCGTCCGGGCTCGCCGCTCTTCATCACCGTGCCCTTCCTGTGGCCGCTGCACGATGTGCCCTATGACGAATACCGCTACACCCCGTTCGCGATGCGCCGGCTGCTGGAGGGGGCGGGCTTCACGGACATCACGGTGCGGCCGCTGGGCGGCTGGGATGCCAGCCTGGCCCAGCTGCTCGGCCTGTGGGCCCTGCGCCGTCCCATGCCCGCCTGGAAACGGCGCATCGTGAAGCGGATCACCCTGCCGGTGGTGCGCCACCTGCTTCGGCACGACCATGTGCCCGACCCCATGAGCGCCCCGATGATCACCGGGCTGATGGCCCTGGCACACACGCCCCGCGCATGACCGCCGTGGCGCGCCTCTGCATCGTCTCCCCCAACCGCAACGCCTACAGCGAGACCTTCATCGCGGCGCACCTCCGGCGGCTTCCGGGCGTGGCGCTGGTGCTCACGGACGGCCATCTGCCGCGCCGCGATGCCGGGGGCGCGCTCCTGCTGCCGCCCACGCTGGCC
>JABWBQ010000067.1 GCA_013360395.1 Flavobacteriales bacterium | reverse complement strand
ACCAGTGACCTTCCCGCCCAGGGGCGGGACGCTCTGAACCAGCTCCGACCCAACACGAAAAAGCCCCGCGATCGCGGGGCTTCGTGGGACCTACTGGATTCGAACCAGTGACCTCATGCGTGTGAAGCATGCGCTCTGAACCAGCTGAGCTAAGGTCCCGTTGCGGGGCGCGAAAATAAAAACTTCCTCCGATGTGGGAGCAACCGGATCCGGACCAGTGACCCTCCCGTCTGGGGCGGGATGCTCAGAACCAGCCGTCACGAAAGAAAAAGCCCTTCGATCCTTTACGAAGGGCTTCTGTGGGAGCAACCGGATTCGAACCAGTGACCCTCCCGCCTGGGGCGGGATGCTCTGAACCAGCCGTCACGAAAGAAAAAGCCCTTCGATCCTTTACGAAGGGCTTCTGTGGGAGCAACCGGATTCGAACCAGTGACCCTCTGCTTGTAAGGCAGATGCTCTGAACCAGCTGAGCTATGCTCCCAGAACGGCGGCCGCGAAAGTACGTCAGGCCTGGCAGCCGACCTTGGTGGACCGCTGGATGGAAGCCGGGCGGTAACTTTCAACAGTCCGGAACAGCCTCCTCCTCCATGCGTCCCATGCTCGGTCTCCGCGCGCGACTCCCTTACTTCGCGGTTGGCGCACAGGCACGGCGCCACACGGTCATGGACCTCTCCCGGGTTCTCGCGTTGCAGACGAACGCCTCCACCCCAACAGTTCATCCCTGCGGCACCGGGAGGGGACGTACATGCCACGCTTGGTCCGGCCACACCCCAGGAACGCTCGCATGAACCGCCGCGCCCTGGTCATCGGTGCCGGTTTCGCCGGGATCTCCGCAGCCGCCTCGCTGGCCAAGCGCGGGTTCTCGGTCACCGTGGTGGAGAAGAACCCCACGCCCGGTGGTCGCGCCCGCGTGCTGCGCGAGGCGGGCTATGTCTTCGACATGGGCCCCAGCTGGTACTGGATGCCTGACGTTTTCGAACGGTGGTTCGCGCAATTCGGCGAGCGCGTGGAGGACCACTACCGCTTGGTACGCCTGGACCCCTCCTACCAGGTGGTTTTCGGCCACGGCGATGCCTGGTCGCTGCCAGCTGGTCAGGGTGCGTTGCGAACGTTCTTCGAACGGATCGAGCCGGGCGCCGGCGTGCAGTTGGACCGTTTCCTGGATGAGGCGCGCATCAAGTACGAGCTGGGCATGCAGGAGCTGGTCCTCCGCCCTGGCCTCAGCTGGGCCGAGTACGCCCATCCCAAGCTGTTGACAGGCCTGCTCCGCAGCGCGGTGTTCCGTTCGCTGCGGTCGCACGTGGCACGCCATTTCAAGCACCCGCGACTGCGGCTCCTGATGGAGTTCCCGGTGCTGTTCCTGGGGGCCTCCCCGGCCCGCATCCCGGCCTTGTACAGCCTGATGAACCATGCGGACATGGTGCTGGGCACCTGGTATCCCCTGGGGGGCATGGGCCGCATCGTGGACGGCATGGTGCGCGTGGCCGAGGCACAAGGTGCACGGTTCCTGTACAACATGCCGGTGCAGGGCATCCTCGTGCGCGACGGTCGGGCCGTCGGCGTATGCACCGCGCAGGGCGAACTGCCGGCGGACGTGGTGGTGGCCGGCGCCGACTACCACCACGTGGACCAGCAATTGCTCCCGCCCGGGGACCGCGCCTACTCGCCGGCCTATTGGGGGCGGCGCGTGCTCACCCCCTCCTCCCTGCTCTTCTACCTGGGGTTCCGCACGCGGCTCCACAAGGTGCTGCACCACAACCTGTTCTTCGACGAGGACCTGGACCGGCATGTGGGCGAGATCTACGGAACACCGCGCTGGCCCAGCCGGCCGCTGATGTACGTCTCGGTCCCGTCCGTCACCGATCCCGGACTGGCACCGGAAGGGCACGAGAACGTCTTCGCCCTGATCCCCATCGCCCCGGGGCTCCCCGACGGGGAGGAGGTGCGGCAGCGCTACCTGGACATGCTGCTCGACCGCCTGGCGCGGCACACCGGCCAGGACCTGCGGCCCCACCTGGCGTATGCACGCAGCTACTGCGTCACCGATTTCGAAAGGGACTACAACGCCTTCAAGGGCAATGCCTACGGCCTGGCAAGCACGCTGCGGCAGACGGCGGTGCTCCGGCCCC
This sequence comes from Flavobacteriales bacterium, assembly GCA_013360395.1. Lineage (GTDB taxonomy): Bacteria > Bacteroidota > Bacteroidia > Flavobacteriales_F > PHOS-HE28 > PHOS-HE28. Next base: position 15,581 of record JABWBQ010000067.1, on the reverse strand, counting down.
GGATGCGGAGCCGCAAGGTGGCCGGGCTGTACCACACCGGTCAGCTCACGGTGCCGGGGCCCGGCGTGCCCCCCGCCCTGATCAGCGGGCAGGTGGTGGCCGACCTGGTGGACAAGGACCTCCAACGCGCACGGGCATGAACCGGATCACCCTGTACGACGCCGTGTGCCTGCATGCGAGCAGGCATACCACGCTCAGCTACAGCACATCCTTCTCCCTGGGGATCCGCACCCTGGACCGGCGCTTCCGCGGCCCCATCCATGCCATCTACGGCTTCGTGCGTTTCGCCGACGAGATCGTGGACAGCTTCCACGACCACGACAAACCCGCCCTGCTGCGGCGCTTCCGGGAGGACACCTACACGGCCATCGCCGAGGGCATCAGCCTCAACCCCATCCTGCACAGCTTTCAACGGGTGGTCCACACCTACGGCATCGATCGTGCGCTGTATGACACCTTCCTGAACAGCATGGACATGGACCTGCGCGACACCGCGCACGACCGCGGCAGCTTTGAACGGTACATCCTGGGAAGTGCCGAGGTGGTGGGGCTGATGTGCCTGAAGGTGTTCTGCGAGGGCGACCAGGCCTTGTTCGATCGCCTGCGCGACCCGGCGATGCGCCTGGGCGCGGCTTTCCAGAAGGTGAACTTCCTGCGCGACCTGCGGCATGACCACCACGACCTGGGCCGCACCTACTTCCCCGGCCTGGACCTGGGCCGGATGGACGACGCGGCCAAGCGATCGATCGAAGCCGAGATCGAAGCGGACTTCGCAGCGGCCATCGACGGGATCAGGCAGCTTCCGCGGGGTGTGCGTTTCGGGGTGTACATCGCTTACGTGTACTACCGCAGCCTCCTGCGCAAGATCAAGGCCCTGCCCACGGACCGGATCCTGCGCGAACGTGTGCGGGTGCGCAACCGCAGCAAGCTGGCCCTGCTCACCACCAGTTACGTGCGCCACAGCCTCGGGCTTCTTTGAAGGCCGGCGCGAACGGCCTTCAATTGCTTCGAAAGCCCGGAGGCGAACAGCCATGTCCGCCGCATCGCTGCCGTCACGCTGCGCCGTGCCGCCGTTAAAAGATGTGAAACCTTGTGGGCCGGGCAGGCTTCGGCAAACTATGTGCGGTGCGTGGCCGTTGCTGGAATGTCCGGCAGGGCTCCCTCCCCATGGGAAGGACCATCACGGACGCCGACCTGATCAACCTCAAAGACCCCAACGGCCATGCCCCGCAAGAAGAAAGCCCTGATCCTCACCCAACCCGTCCGTGAAGGCATCGCACGCATCAAGGTGCGGCTCGACGCCCGGACCGTCATCACCCTTGCCAACCTCAAGGCGCTCGAGTTCTGGAAGCAGCGCTATCCCAAGGCCGAGGTCATCGGCTGACGACGGGAGCGCGGACGTTCCCGGGCCGATGCGGCGGGCCGCGCCCTCACGGGCAGGCCTCCACGCGCAAGGGGACGTCCGCGGCGGGCGGGCTGAGGTACGGTATGTCGAGCGCCAGCCCGCGCACCAGCAGCAGCACGGCCATCAACGCATAGCCGACGGGCATCCAACGTGCGAGGTGGGCCCGGAGCCGTCCGCCCACCGACAGGCCCGCGAGCCGCACGGCGAACAGCGCGGGCCAGGTGCCCAGGCCGAAAGCGGCCATGAAGAGCGCACCGTTCCACGCCCCGTCCTGGGCAAGCGCACCGGCCACCGCCGCATAGACCAGGCCGCAGGGAAGCAGGCCGTTCAGTACACCGGTGACCAGGACCGTGGCCGGAGCACCCCGGCGCAGGCGGGTGGCCACCGCCGTACGCAGGCGGGCCATCCACGCGGCGGGCATCAACGGCCGTTTCATCCGGTCCGCCACCGCAGGCACCAGCAGCACGGCCGCCATCAGGACGGCCAGGGCGATGGTCACCGCACGTTGCAGGCCGGCCAGGCCCAGCCCGCGACCGAACAGGCCGAACAACGCTCCGATGGCCACGTAGGTGAACACCCGGCCCAGATTGAGCAGCACGGTGGTACGCACTGCCCGGGCCCGGCCGGGGGTGCCGTGGGCCACGGCCAGATGCAGTGGGCCGCACATGGCCACGCAGTGGGCGCTGCCCAGCAGGCCCAACAAAAGGGCTGCGATCGGTGCGGCCGTCATGGCACCACGATGCGTTCCTCCACCAGCACCACACCGGAAGGTCCGGTCCACTCCAGCTCGGCCTTGTACAGTCCGCGCAGCAGTCCGGCGATCGGCACGGCGCATCGGCCGCCCGCATCAGGGCGTAGCTCGAACGAACGATCGGCCCGCTCGTCGGAAGGGCGTTGCAACCGCAGAATGGCCTGCGCAGGCACCGCTCCCGCGAGGGAGATCAGCAGCGAGTCGCCGACCACGCGCAGCTCCGCCTGCCCATGCACGGCACGGTTCAGCTTGTCCAGCCGGTCCTGGTAGTGCAGTTCCTGGGTGTAGTAGTCCTCGGCCACCAATTGTTCCTGCTCGTTGGAAGCCTTGATCATGAATCCCCCCATGAGGGCGACAAAGACGCCCAGCGCGATCGCGGTGCCGGTTCCCCAGTTGAGTTTCATGGTCGGTTCGTGCCGATGGGCCCCACAAAGGAAGTGGACACCTCCTCCAACAGACGCTCATCGCCATACACGCCGAGGTCGACCCGGGTCTTCATGCCGTCCAGCGAGGTGGGCGGCAGGATGATGAACAGGCTGCCCTGCGCCATGGCCGCGGGCTCCAATTCGATGGCGCGGCCCACCAGTTGCAGGTCGCCCGCCGGCTCCCGGACCTCGAACCGGATGGACATCCTGCGGGAGGTCTTGTTGACCACCTTGTAATTGTACAGGTTGCTGATGCGGCCATCGGGCCGGGTCTGGTAGAGCATGCCCGGGGTCCGCAGCACGGTGGTCTCCACATCGCTGCGCAACACGATGAGCGTGAGGATGACCCCGATGAGCACCGCCAGGACCGCGCTGTAGGCCTTCATGCGGGCGGTCCATCGGAAGGGTTTGTGGTCGGCGATCTCGGCCTCGCTGGCATACCGGATAAGGCCCTTGGGCAACCCCACGGCGCCCATCATGTGGTCGCACGCGTCGATGCAGGCGGTGCAGTTCACGCACTCGAGCTGGGTGCCGTTGCGGATGTCGATGCCGGTGGGGCACACATGCACACAGGCCCGGCAGTCGATGCAATCGCCCTTGCCCGCATCGGACCTGTCCTCACCCTTGCGAAAGAGCCCCCGCTGCTCCCCGCGGACGCGGTCGTAGGCGATCACCACCGAACGGCGGTCCAGCAACACGCCCTGCAGGCGGCCGTACGGGCACACGGTGGTGCATACCTGCTCGCGCATGAAGGCGAACACCCCGTAGAACATCAGCGAGAAGCCGAACATGGCCGCCAGGCCGCCCAGGTGCTGCTGCGGTGGTTCGGTGATGATGCGGATCAGGTTGTCGCTGCCGATGATGTAACCCAGGAACGTATTGCTGATGACGAAGGCCACCAGGAAGAACAGCACGTGCTTGGCCGACTTGCGCAGCAGCTTGTCCGCGTCCCAGGCGCGTTTGTCCAGCGCCTTCTGCTGCTTCCAGTCACCCTCGATCCAGTACTCGATGCGCCGGTACACCAGTTCCATGAAGATGGTCTGGGGGCAGGCCCACCCGCAGAACAGCCGGCCGAAGGCCACGGTAAAGAGGGCGATGAAGACGATGCTGGCCAGGAAGCCGAAGACGAACAGGTGGATGTCCTCCGGCCAGAAGGTCTGCCCCAGGATCACGAAACGCCGCCCGAGCACGTCGATCTGCAGCAGGGGCTCACCGCCGATGCGGATGAAGGGGCCCACCAGCAGCACGACCAGCAGGGCATAGCCGAACCACATGCGCCGGTTGTACCATTTCCCGGCGGGTTTCTTGGGGTTGATCCAGACCCGCTTGCCCTGCTTGTCGACCGTGGCTATCGAGTCACGGAAGCTCTCGTCGGGGGGGATGTGCCTGGCCTGGCCCATCTCAGTGCAAGGCCGTCGCGGCCGCGCTGTCCGCGGGGGCGGGGACGCTGTCGGCAGGCGCCGCCGCACCCGCGGCGTTCCACAGGTCACCCTCCGGCGCCTTGGCGTTCGGCGGGTTGGTGCCGTGCAGCTTCAGGATGTAACTGGCCACGGCCTGGATCTCGGCGGGCTTGAGCTGGGCCTTCCAGGCGATCATGCCCTTCTCGGGGACGCCGTACTTGATGGTCTTGAACACGTTCTGGATACCCCCGCCGTGTTTCCAGTGGTCGTCCGTGAGGTTGGGGCCCACCCCGCCTTCACCGGCACCGCCGTGGCATGCTTTGCAGAAGGCGTCATAGGTGGCCTTGCCCCCGGCGATGGCGGCCTCGTCGGTGAGCGCCGTCACATTGTTCTCGTCCACCGCCCCGGCCGACTTCTTCAGGTAGGCGTCCACCTCGGCCTTGGCCTCGGCCATCTCCTGGCGGTACTCCTCCTCTCCGGTGGGCCAGAGGTCGAACACGTGCACGTTGAGCAGGAAGACCACGCTCCAGATGATGGTGCCGTAGAACAGCCAGAGCCACCAGGGCGGCAGCACGTTGTCCAGTTCCCGTATGCCGTCGTAGTCGTGCTGGATCAGCACGTCCTTCTCCTGCTCCACCTTCACCGAGCGGGTGAGGCGCTGGAGAATGGAGTCCACGAACGAAGGTCCGGCGGGGGTGGCCGGGACGACGGTATCCTCCTGGCCGGTGAGCAGGCGGGTCATGCCGCGCACCACGGAGAGTTGCACGATGATGACGGCGAACAGGATGACGTTGAGGGCGATCATCCACCACATCAGGCCGTTCACCGAGATCAACGGTGTGGCCAGCCCGGTGGCGGCGTGCAGTTCGGTGGAGGCACCGGCGCCGGCCAGCGCCAGCAGCACGACCCCACGGCGGCCCTTGAAGAAGTCGGCCGCCACGGTCCCGGTGCCGCCCAGCGCCCGCAACACGCCCGAGAGGGAAAGGATGATCACCACCTGCAGCACGGCGACGGCCAGCAGCAGATAGATGATCTCCATGGCCCCTGCGGGGCTGGCGGTCGTGGCCGCGGTGTCGGTGGCCTGGGCCCATCCGGGGCCGGGGATCAGCAGGGCGGCCCCGATCGGGAGGAGGCGTTGCTTCCAGCAGGTCATGTTCTTCATGGATGAAGCGTTCGGTCGGTGAGGTTGTCGGAGAAGGGCAGCTCCTCCAGATGCTTGATGCGCCGGCGGTCGCTCGTGAGCGCCATCACTGCGGCGGCGATGAACACCACCAGGAAGAGCACGAAGGCGATGAGCGGGAAGATCTCCACGCCGTCGATCGAGGTCAGGTGGTGTTTGATGAACTTGAGCATGGCCGCGCGGCGGTCCGGATCGTCAGTTCGCGGCCGTGGCCTGGGTCGCGGGTTTGATGTCGGTGCCCAGGCGCTGCAGGTACGCGATCAGGGCCACGATCTCCAGCTCGGGGCTGGTCTCGATCTTGTCCTTCTTCAGGCTGGCCGCCACGTTCCGGGCCTGTTCGGCAAGGTCCTCGTTGGCCCGGTCGGCATACCCCTCGGGGTAGGGCACGCCCAGGGTCTGCATCGCGCGGATCTTGGCGGGAGTACTGGCCACATCGATGGGCTTCTCGTAGAGCCAGGGGTAGGCGGGCATCAACGAACCCGCGCTCATGCTCGTGGGGTCGAACATGTGGTAGTAGTGCCAGCTGTCCGGGTACTTGCCGCCCACGCGGTGCAGGTCGGGTCCGGTGCGTTTGCTGCCCCACTGGAAGGGGTGGTCGTACACGAACTCGCCGGCCTTGCTGTATTCGCCGTAGCGTTCGGTCTCGCTGCGGAAGGGGCGAACCATCTGCGAGTGGCAGGTGTAGCAGCCCTCGCGCACGTAGATGTCGCGTCCCTGGAGCTCAAGGGGCGTGTAAGGCTTCACACTGGCGATGGTGGGCACGTTGCTCTTGATCAGGAAGGTGGGCACCAGCTCGAAGATGCCGCCGAGGGCCACCACCACCAGGCTGACCACCAGCATTTGCACGGGTCGCCGTTCGATCCACCGGTGCCAGTGACCGGCGCTCTCGCCGGCATGGGTCCGCTCCAGGGCCGGCGCTTCGGCCTCCTCGTCCTTGATGAGGCGGCCGGCGGCCGCGGTGCGCCACACGTTGTACACCATCATCAGCGCGCCGATCAGGAAGAGCGCGCCGCCCAGACCACGCAGCCAGTAAGCGTACTTGATCTGGAGCACGGTGTCCAGGAAGTTCTTGTACACCAGGTAGCCGTCCGGGGTGAACTGTTTCCACATCAAGCTCTGGGTGAAGCCGGCGAAATACAGGGGCACGGCGTAGAACACGATGCCCAGGGTGCCGATCCAGAAGTGCGCGTTGGCCAGCGACTTGCTGTACAGCTTGGTGCCGAACAGGCGCGGCACCAGCCAGTACACCATGCCGAAGGTGAGGAAGCCGTTCCAGCCCAACCCGCCCACGTGCACGTGCGCGATGGTCCAATCGGTGAAATGGCTGATGCTGTTGAAGAACTTGGTGCTCAGCAGCGGCCCTTCCAGGGTGGCCATGCCGTAGCAGGTGATGGCCACCACGAAGAACTTCAGGATGGGGTCCTCACGCACGCGGTCCCAGGCCCCCCGCAGGGTGAGCAGACCGTTGAGCATGCCGCCCCAGCTGGGCGCGATGAGCATCACGCTGAACACGGTGCCCAGGCTCTGCGCCCACTCGGGCAGCGAACTGTAGAGCAGGTGGTGCGGGCCGGCCCAGATGTACAGGAAGATGAGCGCCCAGAAGTGGATGATCGACAGCTTGTAGCTGTACACGGGGCGGTTGGCCGCCTTGGGCATGAAGTAGTACATCAGGCCCAGGTAGGGCGTGGTGAGGAAGAAGGCCACGGCGTTGTGCCCGTACCACCACTGCACCAGGGCGTCCTGCACGCCCGCATACCAGCTGTAGCTCTTGCCCAGGCTCACCGGCACCTCGAAGCTGTTCACGATGTGCAGCATGGCCACCGTGACCCACGTGGCCAGGTAGAACCAGATGGCCACGTACAGGTGGCGTTCGCGACGCTTGATGAGCGTGCCGAACATGTTGATGCCGAAGACCACCCAGATCAGGGTGATGGCGATGTCGATGGGCCACTCCAGTTCGGCGTACTCCTTGCCGGAGGTGAGGCCCATGGGCAGGGTGACGGCCGCCGCCACGATGATGAGCTGCCAGCCCCAGAAGTGCAGCCAGCTCAGCAGGTCGCTGTACATGCGTGCCTTCACCAGGCGCTGCAGGCTGTAATAGACACCGGCGAAGATGCCGTTGCCCACGAAGGCGAAGATCACCGCGTTGGTGTGCAGGGGGCGCAGGCGGCCGAAGGAGAACCACTCGGCGAAGTTCCACGAGGGCATCACCAGCTGGAAGGCGGCCGTGAGGCCCACCAACATGCCCACCACGCCGAAAATGATCGTGGCCAGCAGGAAGGCGTACACGATCTTGTTGTCGTACTTGAACCGCTCGATCATCGCTTCACTTGGGTGTTGTTCATCGGGTTGGTGGGACCGTTGGGCCGGTCGTCGCCCAGCATGCGCACCGCGGGCGAACGATCGTCCTCATACTGGCCGGCGCGCACCGCCCACAGGAAGGCGGCCAGGAAAAGCACCGCCACAAGGGTGCTGGCCGCGATCAGGAGGAAGATGACGCTCATGTCGTTCGCTCGGGGGTCAAAAGTCACGGGTCTGTCATGCGTCGATACTGACGGACCTCAGGGTATGGTCTGACCTCCGTCATGCTTGGCATGCAGACCGAGCTGCCGCGCCCTGATCCACACGCACAAAGTAACGAAGCCCACCACGGACACCGAACTCAGGGGCATCAGGATGGCGGCGACCAGGGGGGTGAGGTGTCCGCTGATGGCGACGCTGACCCCCGTGATGTTGTAGGCCAGCGAGAGCAGCAGGCTGCCGTACACGATGCGGCGGGCACTGCGTGCCAGGCGGAGCGCGGCGGGCAGGTCGCCGAAGGCCCGCACATCAAGGATGGCGTCGCTGGCCGGGGTGAGGGCGGCGCTGGTCTCGCTGACGGTGATGCCCACGTCGCTCTGGCGCAGGGCCCCCGCGTCGTTCAGCCCGTCGCCCACCATCAACACCCGGCGGCCCTTGGCCTGCAGGCCCTGCACGAACCGGGCCTTGTCGGCCGGCGAGCATCCGGTGTGCAGCTGGTGCGGTGCGAAAACAGCCGCCACCTCGGGATCCACCGCCAGGTCGCCGGTGAGCAGGTGGGTGTCGGTGAGGCACCCGGTGGCGCCCACCACGGTGGCCATGCCGGTGCGTGCACGTTTGACCACCTCGAAATGGCCCAGGTGCATGCCGTCCATCGCCACGTGCACATGGGCCGCGCCGTTGGTGCGTTCGGCCTCGGGTCCTCCGGTGAAGGCGGCCGATCCGATCCGGACGGCATGGCCGTCCACCGTGCCACGGATGCCGGCGCCGGCCTCCTCGTGCACCTGTTCGGCATACCCGGCATGGCCCCGCAGGTGGTGGTACAGCACGGTGCTGAGCGGGTGCATGCTGTTGCGGGCCAGGCTGCGGATGCGCGCCAGGGCCGTCGCGTCCGGCAGCGTACCCACGAAGCGCACGGTGTGGGCCTCCCGCTCGGTGAGCGTGCCGGTCTTGTCGAACACCGTGGTGTCCACCGCGGCCAGGCGTTCCACCACCTGGGCATCGCGCAGGAACAGGCCGCGGCGGCCCAGCAGGCGGATGGTGTGGCCGTAGGTGAAGGGCATGCTCAGGGCCAGGGCGCAGGGACAGGCCACGATCAGCACGGCGGTGACCACCGGCCACACCTGTGCCGCATCGCGCCCCCACCAGTACAGGCCGGCGCCGACGGCCAGCAGCACCACGGCCACGGTGAACCGCCGGGCCACGGCATCGATCAGGCGGGGCATGCCGGGACGGCCCTCTCCCGAAGCGTGCTCCTCCCAGAGACGTTTCAGGTGGCTCTCGGCGAAGGGACGCAGCACCTGCAGCACGATGGCCGCTCCGCGCTGCCTCCCGCCGGCCTTCACCACCTCGCCCACGGTGCGCCGCACCGGCAGGGGCTCGCCGGTGATGAAGCTGTTGTCGATGTGCGCCTCGCCTTCCAGCAGCACCGCATCCACGGGCACGATCTCCTGGTCACGCACCGTGATCCGGTCCCCCGGACGCAGGTCGGCCACCCCCACGGGCACTTCCGCATCGCCCGAACGGCGCAGCACCACCAGGGGGAGGAAGTCGTTCAGACCCCGGTCGAAACTGAGCGCCCCGTAGGTGTAGGCCTGGTACCAGCGCCCCACCAGCAGGAAGAACAACAGGCCGGCGAGCGAGTCGAAGTAGCCCGGCCCGGCCCCGGTCACCACATCCCACACACTGCGCGCAAAAAGGGCGATGATGCCCAGGGCGATGGGCTGGTCGATGTTCACCTGGCGCGTGCGCAGGCCCGCCCAGGCCGCCCGGAAATAGTCCGTGCTGCTGAAGAACACCACGGGCAGCGAGAACAGAAGGCTCAGGAACTGGAATCCGCGCTTCAACTGCTGGTCGCTTGCATCGGCCCCGAGGTATTCGGGGAAACTGAACAGCATGATGTTGCCGAAGGCGAAGGCGGCGATGCCCAGCCGCAGGTACAACACGCGTGGGATCCCACCGGTGGCCCCCGCAGGGCGACCCGCCAGGGAGGGCCCGTAGCCCAGCCGGCGCAACAATTCCACCAGGGCCCGCAGGCTCAGGCGTTCCTCGCGGAAGGTGACCGTGAGCTCCTTGCTGGTGAAACGCACCCGCGACCGCAGCACCGCCGCATCGATCCTGTGCAGGTGCTCCAGCAGCCAGATGCAGCTGCTGCAATGGATCACCGGGATGTGGAAGGTCACCCGCGTGATGCCGTCCGCGCTGTGCTCCACGAGCCGCTCCCGCACCTCGGGCAGGTCGAACAGCTCGGCCCGTATGGCCTGCCCGTCGCGCTCCACCTTGGTGCCCGGCCGATCGCTCAGCGCGTAATAGTCGCACAGCCCGCTCTCCTGCAACAGGTCGTAAACCGCATGGCAGCCCGGGCAGCAGAAATCGTGGCCCTCGGCCCGCACATGCTCGCCACCGCACGGATCGCCGCAATGGAAACAGCGCACCTGCTCCCGCACCTCCTGGGCCATGCCGCAAAGGTCGGCACCCCGGATGGCTTGTCACGACTGACCGATGTCAGGTTCCGCGACGGCTCCCACCTCATCCCGCCGTTCACGATGGCGTACCGGCCGGGCCGGCGGCGACGCGGGGCATGGGCCGCAGCGATCCACCGCACACCATCCCGTCGTGGTCTTCCTTCCGGAAGCACGATGGCCGGTCTTGCGGGAACGCGCGGCCGGTCCGGAGCGCGATCGGTACGCCACCGGCCTGTCCACGATCCCCTGTTGGGTCGCAGCGCCGGTGCCCATGGGCGCAAGCGTGGACCCGGGTACATTTGACCCGGTACGGCGAGCATGGAGCAGCATCTGCAGCGCATCGGCAGCTACCTCACCCACCTGGTGCGGTCGCGTGGTCCGCACGGCATCCATTCGCCGTTCGTGTACACGCTGATCACCGAGGTGCTGCGCGACGACCGCACCCGGCCCGAGTTCGCTGCGGTGGAACTGCTGCGCGAGGAGTTGCTGGCCAGCGACCGGACGATCGAGGTGAACGACCTGGGGGCCGGTTCGCGGGTGCTCGACCGCCCGGTGCGGCACGTGGCGGACATCGCCCGCACAGCCCTGAAACCGGCCCGGCAGGCCCGGCTGCTCTTCCGCCTCGCCCGCTATTTCGATCCGGCCACGGTGCTGGAACTGGGCACCTCCTTCGGCCTCACCACCCTCTACCTCGCGCTCGGTGCCGAGGGCGGAACGGTGACCACCGTGGAGGGCTGCCCCTGCACCTTCCAGATCGCCCAGCACCATTTCGAACGGTCGCGGCTGGGCAACATCCGCCCCGTGCTGGGTTCGTTCCGCACGCGCCTGCCCGATGTGCTGCGCACGATGGACCGGTTGGACATGGCCTTCATCGACGGGCACCACGAGCGGACGGCCACCCTCGAGCTCTTCGGGCAGTGCATGGCCAAGGCGCATCCGGGCTCACTGCTCATCCTGGACGACATCCACTGGAGCAGGGGCATGGAGGAGGCCTGGGAGGAAGTGAAGGCCCACCCGCGGGTCACCGTGACGATCGACCTTTTCGACATGGGGCTCGTGTTCCTGCGCACCGGCCAGGCACCCCAGCATTTCCGCACTCGCTACTGAAGGTCCGCCGCGCCCATCACCACCGCATGAAGATCTACACCCGCACCGGGGATAAGGGCAGCACCGGGCTGGTGGGCGGGCAGCGCGTGGCCAAGGACGACCGCCGCATCGAGGCCTACGGCACGGTGGACGAGCTCAACAGCCACGTGGGCCTGCTGCGTGACCAGGCACCGGCGGAACATCACGCATTGCTGGAAAAGGTGCAGGAAACGCTGTTCGCACTGGGCTCGCGGCTGGCCTGCGCCACACCGGAGGACGCGGACCGCTTCCAGGTGCCGCCCCTCACCGAGGGTCACGTGAAAGCCCTGGAGGACGCCATGGACACCATGGACCGCGACCTTCCACCCATGCGGAACTTCATCCTTCCGGGAGGGCACCCCTGTGTGTCGCAGGCCCATGTGTGCCGCACGGTGTGCCGTCGGGCCGAACGGCGGGTGGTGGAGCTCGCCACAACGACCGCCGTGCCGCCGCTGGCCGTGGAATACCTCAACCGGCTCAGCGACCTGCTCTTCGTCCTCGCCCGGCACATCGCCCTCCGACTGAAGGTGGCCGAGACCCCCTGGAAGCCGCGCGGCTGAAGGGAAGCAGACCTGTCGTGCCCGGCCGGTGGCCGGTGGTTGAAAACTACCGGTCGGTCGCTGGGGCATCCGGTTATATTTGCGCCCGTTTTACCGGAACGAGCAATACGCGCACGATGTACTGGACACTGGAACTGGCCTCCTACCTGGAGGATGCGCCCTGGCCCGCCACCAAGGACGAGCTCATCGACTTCGCGATGCGCACCGGTGCCCCGCTTGAAGTGGTGGAGAACCTCCAGGCCATCGAGGACGATGAGGAGGTGTTCGAGAGCATCGAGGACATCTGGCCGGACTATCCTTCGAAGGAGGACTTCTTCTTCAACGAGGACGAGTACTGAGCAGCCCCGCCGCCGGCCTTGGTGCCGGCATCCGTCCTCTTCCCTGAGCGCATCCGTTCAGTCCACGGGGATCGACCCGTGGTCACGCCCCCCTTGCCCCATGCCGAGGTTCGCGGGCCCCTGCCTGGTCCGAGCTCGTTCGATCCGCGCTAACTTCGCGCGCTTTCGCCCGCACCGTCGTACCCGGCGGTCCCATTCCCGCATCGAACCATGATCGGAGTCTTCAACAAAGCCATCAAGTCCATCTTCGGGGACAAGGCCACGCGCGACCTCAAGGAGGTGGCGCCGATGGTCGAGCAGGTCAAGGCGCGTTACGCCGAGCTCGCCGCACTGGACCATGATGCGTTGCGCGCCCGGAGCGCGGCCCTGCGCGAGCGCATCCGCGAGCGGGTCAAAGGCGACCGCGAGCAGGCCGATGCCCTGCGCGCCGAGATCGACGCCGACCCGGGCATGGACATCCATGCCCGCGAGGAGCGTTACCAGCGCATCGACAAGTTGGAGGCCGCCATGGTGGCCGCCACCGAGGAGGTGCTCACCGAGATCCTGCCCGAGGCCTTCGCCATCGTGAAGGACACCGCGCGCCGCTTCAAGGAGAACAGCGAACTGCGTGTGCGTGCCACGGCCCTGGACCGCGAACTGGCGGCCGCGCGCGACAGCGTGCGCATCGACGGCGAACATGCCATCTGGCGCAACAGCTGGACCGCCGCCGGCAACACGGTCGTCTGGGACATGGTGCACTACGACGTGCAGCTCATCGGCGGCATCGCTCTGCACAAGGGGCGCATCGCCGAGATGAGCACCGGTGAGGGCAAGACCCTGGTGGCCACCCTGCCGGTGTTCCTCAACGCACTGGCCGGCCGCGGGGTGCACGTGGTCACGGTGAACGACTACCTCAGCAAGCGCGACAGCGAATGGATGGGGCCGATCTACGAGTTCCACGGCCTGACCGTGGACTGCATCGACAAGCACCAGCCCAACAGCGCCGAGCGCCGCAAGGCCTACCTGGCCGACATCACCTTCGGCACCAACAACGAGTTCGGCTTCGACTACCTGCGTGACAACATGGCCCACGCCCCGGCCGCACAGGTGCAGCGCAAGCACCACTTCGCCATCGTGGACGAGGTGGACAGCGTGCTGATCGACGACGCCCGCACCCCCCTGATCATCAGCGGCCCCACGCCCAAGGGGGAGGTGCACCAGTTCGACGAGTACAAGCCGCGCGTGGAGCGCCTCTACGCCGCCCAGCGGCAGTTGGTCACCAAGCTGCTCGCCGAGGCCAAGGAGCTGCTCAAGGGCCTGGGCGAAGGCAGCATCGGCAAGGAGGCGCAGGAACGCGGCGGGCTGGCCCTGCTGCGGGCCCACCGGGGCCTGCCCAAGAACTCGGCCCTGATCAAGTTCCTGAGCGAGCCCGGCGTGCGTGCCCTGCTGCAGCGCACCGAGAACCACTACCTGCAGGACCAGGCCAAGGAGATGCCCAAGGTGGACCAGGAGCTCTTCTTCGTCATCGAGGAGAAGCACAACCAGATCGAGCTCACCGAGAAGGGCGTGGACCTGATCAGCGGCGACGTGCAGGACACGCAGTTCTTCATCATGCCCGACGTGGGCGCCACCATCGCCGAGATCGAGCGTAGCGGCGCCGCGCTGGAGGAGAAGGCGCGCCGCAAGGACGAGCTGTTGCGCGAGTTCGGCATCAAGAGCGAGCGCATCCACACGGTGAACCAGCTCATCCGCGCTTACGCCCTCTTCGAGAAGGATGTGGAGTACGTGGTGATGGACGGCAAGGTGAAGATCGTGGACGAGCAGACCGGCCGCATCATGGAGGGCCGCCGGTACAGCGACGGGCTGCACCAGGCCATCGAGAGCAAGGAGAAGGTGAAGGTGGAGGCCGCCACGCAGACCTACGCCACCATCACCCTGCAGAACTACTTCCGCATGTACCACAAGCTGGCCGGCATGACCGGCACGGCCGAGACGGAGGCGCAGGAGTTCTGGGACATCTACAAGCTGGACGTGATGGTCATCCCCACCAACCGCCCCGTGGTCCGCAAGGACAACGAGGACATGGTGTTCAAGACCAAGCGTGAGAAGTACAACGCGGTGATCGACGAGATCGTGAAGCTGCAGGGCGAAGGACGGCCCGTGCTCGTGGGCACCACCAGCGTGGAGGTGAGCGAGCTGATGAGCAAGATGCTCACCATGCGGGGCATCAAGCACAACGTGCTGAACGCCAAACAGCACGCCCGCGAGGCCGAGATCGTGGCGCACGCCGGCCTGCCGGGCACGGTCACCATCGCCACCAACATGGCCGGCCGGGGAACGGACATCAAGCTCGGGCCGGGTGTGAAGGAGGCCGGTGGCCTGGCCATCATCGGCACCGAGAAGCACGAAAGCCGGCGGGTGGACCGCCAGCTCCGCGGGCGCAGCGGCCGTCAGGGCGACCCGGGCTCCTCCCAGTTCTACATCAGCCTGGAGGACGACCTCATGCGCCTGTTCGGCAGCGAGCGCATCGCCAAGCTCATGGACACCCTGGGCCTCAAGGAGGGCGAGGTGATCCAGCACGCCATGGTGACCCGCAGCATCGAGCGCGCCCAGAAGAAGGTCGAGGAGAACAACTTCGGCATCCGCAAGCGCCTGCTGGAGTACGACGATGTGATGAACAGCCAGCGCACCGTGATCTACAAGCGGCGCAACCACGCGCTCTTCGGCGAGCGCCTCAAGCTGGACATCCTCAACATGTTCCATGACGTGGCCCAGGGCATCGTGGACCAGTACCACGAGGCGGGCGACCACGAGGGCTTCCAGCTGGAATTGTACCGCCGGTTGCACTGCGAGAGCCCGCTGGCCGCCGAGGACTTCCGCAAGGCCGACCGCACCGACCTGGTCGAGAAGGTGATGGACAACGCCCTGGCCGCCTATGGCCGGCGCACGGCCGACATGGCACGCCAGGCCCTGCCGGTCATCAGCGATGTGTTCCTCAACCAGGGCGCCCAGTACGAGAACATCGTGGTGCCCATCACCGACGGCATCCGCACCATGCAGGTGGTGGCGAACCTCGAACGCTGCTACCGTTCAGAGGGCCGCGAACTGGCCGCGAGCGTGGAGAAGTTCATCACCCTGGCCACCATCGACCACGAGTGGAAGGAGCATCTGCGGGAGATGGACGACCTGCGCCGCAACGTGCAGAACGCGAGCCTCGAGCAGAAGGACCCGCTGCTGATCTACAAGCTGGAGAGCTTCAACCTCTTCAAGGACATGGTGGACCGCGTCAACGGGGAGGTCATCGGCTTCCTGAGCGGAGCGGGCCTGCCCACGGCGCAGCCCAGCGTGCAGCAGGCGCAGGCCCCGCGGGCGCCCCAGCAAAGGCTGCAGACCAGCCGCACCGACGTGCCCGGCTACGGGCCCAGCAGCAGCACCG
>JABWBQ010000124.1 GCA_013360395.1 Flavobacteriales bacterium | reverse complement strand
GGCGTCGGTGATGCGGATGGCGGCGGCGCGGGCCTGCTGGAGCAGCTCCGCGTCGAGCACCAGGTCGGCCAGGCGCAACTGCGGGATGCCGCTCTGCTGGGTGCCCGTCAGGTCGCCCGGGCCGCGCAGCCGCAGGTCGGTCTCGGCGATCTCGAAGCCGTCGTTGGAGCGCACCATGGTGCCCAGGCGCTCGCGGGCGTCGGCCCCGAGGCTATCGCCCGACATGAGGATGCAGTAGCTCTGTTCCGCCCCGCGCCCCACGCGGCCCCGCAGCTGGTGGAGCTGGCTCAGGCCGAAACGCTCGGCGTTCTCGATCACCATCACCGACGCGTTGGGCACGTCCACCCCCACTTCGATCACCGTGGTGGCCACCAGGATGTTGGTCTCGCCTTTCTTGAACCGCGCCATCTCCAGGTCCTTGGTGGCCTGGTCCATGCGGCCGTGCACGATGCTCACCGCGTACTGCGGGAGCGGGAAACGGCGCGAGATGGCCTCGTAGCCGTCGGTGAGGTCCTTGAGGTCGCTCTTCTCGCTCTCCTCGATCAGCGGGTACACCACGTACACCTGGCGCCCCTTGCGGATCTCGTCCTCCAGGAAGCTGAACACCGCGTTGCGCGCGCTGTCGGAGCGATGCACGGTGCGCACCGGCCGTCGTCCCGGCGGCAGCTCGTCGATGATGCTCACGTCGAGGTCGCCGTAGAGGGTCATCGCCAGGGTGCGCGGGATGGGCGTGGCCGTCATCACCAGCACGTGGGGCGGCACCTCGCTCTTGGTCCACAGGCGGGCACGCTGGGCCACGCCGAAGCGGTGCTGCTCATCGATCACCACCAGGCCCAGGGCGTGGAACACCACGGCATCCTCCAGCAGGGCGTGGGTGCCGATGAGGATGTGGATGTGGCCCGTGCGCAGGGCGGTGAGCAGGCTCCGGCGCTGGGCGGCCTTGGTGGAGCCGGTGAGCAGGCGCACCTCCACGGGCATGTCCTTCAGCAGGCCGCTGATGGTGGCGTAGTGCTGCTGGGCAAGGATCTCGGTGGGGGCCATCAAGGCCGCCTGGCGCCCGTTGTCCAGGGCGATCAGCATGCTCAACAGGGCCACGAGGGTCTTGCCGCTGCCCACGTCGCCCTGCACCAGGCGGTTCATCTGGCGGCCGCTGCCCATGTCGCGGCGGATCTCCTTCACCACCCGCTTCTGGGCGTTGGTGGGCTCGAAGGGCAGGTGCGCGCTGTAGAAGCTGTTCAGCAGCTCGCCCACGCGCCCGAAGCACTGGCCCTCCACCTTCTCCTGCACGAGCTTCTTGCGCCGCACCAGGTCCAGCTGGATGAAGAAGAGCTCCTCGAACTTCTGCCGGCGTGTGGCCAGCCCCAGCTGCGACGCATCGGTGGGGGCGTGCAACTGATGGAAGGCCTGCGTGCGCGAGAGGCCGCCGAGCCAGCACACCAGCTCCCCGCTGAGGGTCTCGGGCAGCTGCATCTCGGGCAGGTTCACCAGCGCCTTGGTGAGCTTGCCGATGGCGCGGCTGTGGAGCCCTTTGGCGGCGGCCTTCTCGGTGGTGCTGTACACCGGCTGCAGCCCGGTGACGCCGCCCGCACGCCAGGTCTCCTCGCTCTCCAGCTCGGGGTGCGCGATGTTGGGCCGCCCCTTGAAGAGGCCCACCCGGCCGTAGGCCACGTACACGGTCCCCTCGCGCAGCAGCTGCAACAGCCACTTCAGCCCTTTGAACCAGACGAGCTCGATGCTGCCCGTGCCGTCGCTCAGCGTGGCCGTGATCCGCCTGCCCTGCTTCTGCCCCACCTGCTTGATGCCCGAGAGCGTGCCCTTGAGCTGCACGGCGGCCCCCTCCTCCTGCGCGTCCTTCACGGCGTGGAACTTCGAGCGGTCCACGTAGCGGAAGGGGAAATGGTGCAGCAGGTCGTTGAAGGTGGCGATGCCCAGTTCCTTACGGAAGACCTCGCCGCGCTGCGGGCCCACGCCCTTGAGGAACTCGATCGGGGTCTCCGTCCAGGGCTGCATCGCTGCCCGCCAAGTTAGGATCGCGGTCGCTCGGATGCCGGCCCCTTGGTGCCCAGCACCAGGTCCTCGTCGGCCTTGAGGCCGAAGCGGAAGACGTCGGTGGGCGGCAGCTGCTGCGCGGGCTGCTCCACGGTGACGGTGAAGCCCGCCGCGCGCAGCCGGTCGGGGTAGTCGCGCCCGTAGAGCCGCACATGGTCGTGCTGGCCGAAACGGCGGCGGCGCTCCTGCGGGTCGGTCACCGCGGGGTCCTCGTCGGTGGTGGGCCGTGCGCTCATGGGCACCAGCAGGATCGCGAGCCCGCCTGGCCGCAGCACGCGGAAGAGCTCGCGCATGGCGGTGCGGTCGTCCGGCACATGTTCCAGCACGTGCGAACAGATCACCAGGTCGAACCGGTCCGCCGGGAACGGCAGCGCCGTCACGTCCAGGTCCATCGTGCCCGGCGGGTAGGTGTAGCCGGGCTCCTTCTTGTCGCCGGCGGTGTAAGTGATGCCGGGCGTCGCCCGGATGCGCTCGCGGAGGCTGCGGTCGGGTGCCACGTGCAGCACGTGCTGGCCGGCCCTGGGCAGGCCGCGTTGGTGCAGGGCCAGGGCCATCATGCGGGTGCGTTCCAACGAACCACAGAACGGGCACAGGGCATGGGGCCGCGGCGGGTCGCCGCTGGGCAGGAAGGCCACGGCGCCCTGCCCGCACAGGGGGCAGTGCACCGCGTTGCCGCGCAGGGCGCGATGGCGCAACCAGCGTTTCAGGGCGCCGAGCATGCGGGCAAGATAGCCGTCGGTGCGATGCCGCCCGGGTCAGATCGCGCCCATCCCCAGCAGCAGCGCCGGTTCCTCCATCAGACCCTTGAAGGTGTTGAGGAAGGCCGCACCGGTGGCGCCGTCCACCACGCGGTGGTCGCAGCTCAGCGTCACCTTCATGGTGTGGCCGGGCACCACGGCGCCATGGCGCACCACCGGTTTCTCCAGGATGGCGCCCACGGCCAGGATGCACGCGTCGGGCGGGTTGATGATGGCGGTGAACTCCTCGATGCCGAACATGCCGAGGTTGGAGATGGTGAAGGTGTTGCCCTCCCAATCGGCCGGCTGGAGCTTCTTCTCCTTGGCCCGCTTCGCGAAGTCGCGCACCTCGGCACCGATCGTGCGCAGGGGCTTGCCGCTGGCGAAGCGCACCACGGGCACCAGCAGGCCCTCCTCCACGGCCACCGCCACGCCGATGTGGACGTGCTGGTTGAAGCGGATGCGGTCGCCGAGCCAGCTGCTGTTCACCTGGGGATGCCGCTCCAGGGCCACGGCGGCGGCCTTGATCACCAGGTCGTTGAAGCTGATCTTGTTCGGCGCGATGCTGGCGTTGATCGCCTCGCGGACCTGCATGGCGCGGTCCATCGCGACCTCCAGCGTGAGGTAGAAGTGCGGGGCGCTGAACTTGCTTTCGGCCAGGCGGCGCGCGATGGTCTTGCGCATCTGGCTCACGGCCACCTCGGTGAACGATTCCACCCGGGGTGCGGCGAAGGCGGCACCGCCACCGGTGTACCCTTCGATGTCGCGCTTGGTCACCCGGCCGTCGGGACCGCTGCCCTTCACGCGGCCGATGTCGATGCCTTTCTCCTGGGCCAGACGTCGCGCCAGGGGGCTGGCGTGCTTGCGGCCGCTGCCGTTGGAGGCGGGTGCCACGGGGGGCGGGGCGGGC
>JABWBQ010000066.1 GCA_013360395.1 Flavobacteriales bacterium | reverse complement strand
AGGGTGCTGCGGCAGCGCGCCACGCGCCAGGGCCTGTACGCCGCCGCCGGGCGGCAGCGTGGCAAGCAGCGGGCCGTCCACCGGCTGGGTGTGCTCGGCGGCGACCGTGGTGCGTTCCCCGATGGTGAGGCCCTGCTCCAGGGTGCCGCCCAGCGCCTGCAGGTGCGCGAGCACACCCTTGCTGCATTCGTCGCCACGCGACTGCGGCACCGCGGCGTAGAGGCGTTGTTCCGGGCGGGTGAAGGCCACGTACAGCAGGTCGAGCGCGTCGAGGGCCTGGAGGTCCAGTTCCTCGGTGACGGCCTTCACCGGAGGGGCTTTGCGTCCTTTGAAGGAGATCAGGGCCGTGGGCAGGTCGGGGGCCACGGCGCCCGGAGCGGTCCACACGCTGGTGGAACCGGCGCCGGTGGTCATGTTGGTGGACGGCAGGAGCACCACCGGGAACTGCAGGCCCTTGGCCTTGTGGATGGTCATCACCTGCACGGCGTCCATGCCTGCGGGCACGGTGATGGCGCGGTCGGCGTAGCTGCGGTCCCAGTGCTCCAGGAAGCCGGCGGGGTCGTGGCCATGGCCCTGCTGGTGTTCGCGCACCGCTTCGAGCATCGCGTTCAGGAAGGCGTCCCTGGCCGGGTCCAGGCCGCAGCGTTCCACATGGCCCAGCACACGGTCCAGCAGGGTGGTGGCGGGCCGTGGGGAGGGTGGCAGGCTTTGATGCAGGCGTTGGAGCGCGGTGCCGGGCGGGGTGTCCGCCGGTGGGTGAAGCCGGTCCTCGGGCAGGATGCCGGCGGCCACCGCGGCGACCAGGGCCAGGAGGGCCGTGTGGTCGTCGGCGCGATGGTCCAGCTGCAGCAGGGCCAGCACCAGGTCCACCGCCGGGTCGCCCCGCGGGCGGAGGCCATCGGGGCTGATCACCGGATGCCCGGCGCGGCTCAGGATGCGTGCGGCCCGGGTGCCCTGTTCGCGGGTGCGCACCAGCACGGCGATGTCGACCGCACGGAACCCGTCGGCAAGGAGCTCGGCCACATGGCCCAGCAGCCAGCGTTCGTCCCAGCCGGGTCCGTCCCCGTCCTCTTCGTCCTTGGGCCGCACCTCCAACCGCACCAGCCCGCCGGGTGGCTTGCGCGCCGTCTGTGCCTGGTCGTCATAGATGGGGCGCAACGCCTCGGGCAGCGTGCCGCGCAGGCGGTCGAAGAGCCCGTTGTTGAACTGGACGATGGTCTCCGAAGAGCGATGGTTGTCGCGCAGTGGGTCCATCGCCATGGTGGAGCCGATCAGGAAGGCTTCGCGGCGGGCGCCGTCGGCCAGCAGGTCACGACCGTGCAGCTTGGGCAGCTCTTTGAACTGCCGCACCTCGCCGTTGCGCCAGCGGTAGATGGCCTGTTTGGCATCGCCCACCAGCAGCACCGTCCCACCGGTGGCCAGCGCGTTCTCCGCCAGGGGCAGCAGGGCATGCCACTGCATCACCGAGGTGTCCTGGAACTCGTCGATCAGGAAGTGCTGGAAACGCTGGCCCAGCCGCTCGTAGAGGAAGGGCACGGGCTCCTCGCGCACCACGCGCTCCACGGCACGGGTGAGGTCCTGGAAGAAGGTGACGCCGTCCTCGTCCTTGGCGGTGCGCAAGGCCTCGGCCAGGGCGCTCATGGCACCCATCGCCATCAGGTCATGACGGATGAGGACGCGCAGCCAATGGTCGGTGAAGCGGCCTTCCTCCTGCCAGCGCAGCGCGGTGTTGAGCACCTGTTCGAGTTGCGGGGCCAGGCGCTTCAGGGTCTCTTGCGTGGACGGCGGGGCCTTGCTGCTCCACCACACACCATTGTGCAGCGGCTTCAGGGCGGTGGGGGTCGGGGCGAAGGACCCGTGGTCGAAGGCGGCGAGGTCGTTGAACACCTTGATGGGACCGCTGTCCGTATTGGACATGTCCTTCGCGGTCACGTGGGCATCGTCAAGGGTCTTCAGGGCGCTGCGTCCCAAGGTGCGGACCTCCTCGCGGAAGGCATGGATGCTCTGCTGCAGCGCGGCATCGGCACGGAGCAGGGCCGCGGCGTCCAGGGTGGAGAGCTGCTCCAGATGGCGCACGGCCGCCTCGTTGTCGAGCTTCTCGGCCAGCGCGGCGAAGGGAACGGCGGGGTCCCAACGCGCCTCGTCCTCCACCAGGCGGTTGCACGTGGCCACCAGCACCCTGGTGAGGTGGGGGTCGTGGCCGGCGGCCTCCAGCAGCAGCTCCACGGCGCGCTCGCGGTACCACGCCTGATCGGTGGTCATGCGCAGTTCCTGGTCCAGCTGCAGGTCGCGTGCGAAAGGGCGCACCAGGCGGCGCACGAAGGCGTCGATGGTGGTGATGGACAGGTCCGACCAATGGTGCAGCATGTGGTGCAGCACGGTGCGTGCCCGATCGGCCGCGGCCCCGGGATCCAGGCCGTGCTCGGTGCGCAGGGCCAGCAGCAGGTCCGCGATGCGCGGATCGCTGTGCTCGTGGTGGGCCAGCATGCGCAGGTATTGCAGCACGCGCTCCTTCATCTCCCCGGCGGCCTTGTTGGTGAAGGTGAGGGCCAGGATGTGGCGGTAGGCGGCGGGTTGATCGGGCCGAAGGGCCAGCACCAGGTAGCACTTCACCAACGCATGGGTCTTGCCGGAGCCGGCGGAGCTGGGAAGCACCTGCAGCATGGGCTCCGAAGGTAGCGGGACCATGGCGCAAGCGGAAGGCTTCGACGCGGTCGCGTGCACGTAGACCGGAGGTGGAGGGTGGATGGGTCGGCGTGGGGCGCTGGTCCGCAGCGGGAGCGCACTCGGGGAAGAAGATCCGCCGGGTGCACCGGTGCAACGGCCTTAGTGGTGCGTGGCGTTCCCGACGCGCCTGACCGGGCGCATCCTCCACCGAACGGCGCGGCCATACTTTTGGATGGTGATGCCGCCGCGTGCGGCCCGGACATATCCGTTCACCAACACCGACCATCCATGCCTTCCGTCCTTCGTTCCCCTGTGTTGCTCCTCGGCGCGGCCGCGCTGCTGGCCGGTTGCCACAAGCCCTATGGCACGGACGGTCCCCAGGGCCATGTGCGGTTGAAGGTGGAGGCCACCTGGCAGGGACAGCCTGTGATCACCGGCGCGATCCACCAGAACGTGAACAACTACCGCACCCAGGTCGATCTGCTCCGGCTGTACCTGGCCGAGCTGCGCCTCACGGGTCCGGGCGGGGCCGCGGCGCTGGCCGACATCACGTTCTTCGACGCCCTCGACGGCGGAACGGACACGGTATTGGCGGTGGAAGCAGGCACGTACAGCGGCCTGCATCTGGGACTGGGGGTCCCGGCGGCGCTCAACGCGTCGGATCCCGTGCTCTATCCCGTGGGACATCCCTTGAGCGTGAGCAACGGCACCTACTGGACCTGGGCCACGGGCTACCGCTTCGTGCTGTTCGACGGGCGCTACGACACCGATCCGAACGGCACGGGCACCCCGGCGAACATGTTCTCGTTCGAGACGGGCATGGATCCGTGCTACCGTGTGGACGACCTCGTGCTGCCGGCCCCGCTCACCGTGCAGGGGGGCGATACCACCGACCTGGTGCTGCGCCTGGAGGTGGACCGCTTCTTCCACAACGCCTTGGACACCATCGACCTGGCGACGGACAACCAGACCCACGGCGACAACCTGCCGCTGGCCATGCGGTTCACCGACAACGTGCTCGGCAGCATCACGGTGCAGTGACAGGCCGGCCGGCGGTGGGGCAGGGGCGGTAGGGCCCCCCGGTGTCCATGGCCGAAGCTGATCGTGCTCCGGCGGCAGGGTGCGGAGTGTGGTATATTTGATTCCCGGTCGACCACAGCGATCGGAAGCCGGACCATGTTGAACCTGGACCGCACGCATCGTTCCATTCCTGTTGCTGCCATGGCCTTTGCTGTGGCCCTGCTCGCAGGATGCCACAAACCCTATGGGACGGACGGTCCCCAGGGGCATGTACGCTTCAAGGTGGAGGCCACTTGGGAGGGGCAGCCCCTGCAAGCCGGCTCGGTCCACCTGAACGTGAGCAACTACCGCACGCAGGTCGAACAGCTCAAGGTGTACCTGGCCGAGTTGCGTCTTACGGGCCCGGGGGGTGCCTCTGAGCTGACGGAGATCGCGCTGTTCGATGCCCTCAACGGCGGGACACAGCGGGTGTATGCGGCGGAGGCCGGCACTTACAGCGATCTCCATCTGGGGCTGGGGGTCCCGGCGGCGCTCAATGCGTCGGATCCCGTGCTCTATCCCGTGGGACATCCCTTGAGCGTGAGCAACGGCACCTACTGGACCTGGGCCACCGGTTATCGTTTCGTGATGTTCGACGGGCGCTACGACACGGACCCCAACGGTACGGGCGTGCCCACCAGCCTGTTCTCCATCCACACGGGCATGGACCCCTGCTACCGGGTGACCGATCTGCACTTCGCGGCGCCCTTCACCGTGAACGGCGGCGACACCACCGACCTGGTGCTGCGCCTGGAGGTGGACCGCTTCTTCCACAACAGCCTGGACACCATTGACCTGGCGGTGGACCATCAGGCGCATGGTGAGAACATGCCGCTGGCGATGCGCTTCAGCGACCATGTGCTCGGCAGTATCACAGTGCAGTGAAACGATGGCCCCTGATGGCGATGCTGGGCATGGCGCTCGCGGGCTGCCGGAAGGACGGGCCGATACAGCAGGGTCTGTCCACCGAACCCTTTCCGCTGGACCTTCCGGCGTGGATGCCCGCCGTGCCGGTGCCGGATGACAATCCGTTGACGCGGCCCAGCGTGGAACTGGGCAAGCAGCTCTTCTTCGAGCCGCGCCTTTCGCGCACCGGCACGCTGAGCTGCGCGGGATGCCACTTCCCGGACCACGCCTTCAGCGACACGGTGGCCCTGAGCCTGGGGGTGGACCAGCAGCCCGGCATGCGCAACGCGCCCTCCCTGGCCAACGTGGCCTACCACCCGGCGCTGTTCCGCGATGGTGGCGTGCCCGGCCTGGAGATGCAGGTGCTGGCCCCCATCCTCGACGAGCACGAGATGGACCACGACGTGCTCGCGATCTCCGCCGACCTGCGCGACGAGGAGCCGTACCGCAGCCTCAGCCAGCTGGCCTACGGCCGTGCCCTCGACCCGTACGTGCTCACCCGTGCCATCGCCAACTACGAGCGCACGTTGATCAGCGGATGGTCGCGGTTCGACCGGTACCTGTATGCCGGGGACACCGCGGCGCTGACCGCGAGCGAAGAACGCGGGTGGGCCCTGTTCTCCGGTCCGGTGACGGGCTGCACCGGGTGCCATGGCGGTTTCGACCTCAGCGACCACAGCTATCGGAACGTGGGGCAGTACCTCACTTACACCGACCCCGGCCGGGCACGCATCTCGCTCGATCCCGCGGATGAAGGCAAGTTCAAGGTGCCCACCCTGCGCAACATCGCCCTCACGGCACCGTACATGCATGATGGGGCCATGGCCACGTTGGAGGAGGTGGTGGACCACTTCGCTTCCGGCGGCCTGCCGCACCCCAACCGGGACCCGCTGATGACGCCCTTCACCCTCACCGCCTCGGAACGCGCGGACCTGCTGGCCTTCCTGCACGCCTTGACCGACGAACGCCCCCTGGACCAGGTGCCATGACCACACGGAACGTCCGCATCCTCGCCGCTGTCGCCCTGGTGGTGACGGCCATCGCCAGTTGCCGCAAACCGGGTCCGGATGGGCCAAGCGGCGGCGGCGGCACGGGGCAGCCGGTTTACGACCCCACACCGTATCCGCTGGTGACACCGGCCAACTTCCCGCCCATGGTGGTGCCGCCGGACAACCCCATCACCGTGCGGGGGGTGGAGCTGGGCCGCTACCTGTTCTACGAGGAGCGGCTGAGCGGCGACAACACGCAGAGCTGCGCCGGCTGCCACGCGCCGGCCAATGCCTTCAGCGATGCGCCGAACGCCTTCAGCCTGGGCATAGACGGGCTGCAGGGGCGGCGCAACAGCATGGCCCTCATGAACCTGGGCTGGGAGACGAGCTTCTTCTGGGACGGCCGCAAGCCCACCCTGGAGCAGCAGGTGCTGATGCCGGTGATCGATCCGGTGGAGATGCACGAGACCTGGCCGAACGCGGTGGCCGAGCTGCAGGCCGACAGCGCATACCGGGCCCTGTTCATCCGCGCCTTCAACACCGACGTGATCGACAGCACGCTGGTGGCCAAGGCCCTCGGGCAATTCCTGCGCACCATGATCAGCGCCAACTCGAAGGTGGACAAGGTGGCGCGCGGGGAGGCCGTGTTCACCCAGGAGGAGCAGCGCGGCTTCATCCTCACGCAGCTCGAGGGCGGCGACCCGGCGGCGGGCCAGGGCGGCCAATGGGGTGCGGACTGTTTCCACTGCCACACGCACGTGGGCGGGCTGTTCACCAACGGGCAGTTCGAGAACAACGGGTTGGATTCCGTCTTCACGGACCTGGGCCGCTTCGAGGTCACAGGCGATCCGCTGGACCGCGCGAAGTTCAAGGTGCCCAGCCTGCGGAACGTGGCCCTGTCGGGGCCCTACATGCACGACGGCCGGTTCGCCACCCTGGAGGCGGTGATCGAGCACTACAATTCGGGCGGCAACCCCTCGGAGACGATCAGCCCCTTCATGAAATTCACGCAGGGCGGTCTGCAGCTGTCGGCCTCGGACAAGGCGGCGCTGGTGGCCTTCCTGAACGCGCTCACGGACCACGAGTTCGTGAACGACCCGCAGTTCCAGGACCCGGGCACGCCTTGATATCAGGCGGCGCGCTCCACGGTGGGTGAGGGGCGCCAGCTGCGGCACTGCATGCGGTCGCCGAACACCTCGGGCTTGAAGATGCCGGTGCCCATCAGGATGCGGGCGCATTCCTGCACGCCCTCGATGATGCTCGGGTGCGGGTGCACCATTTCGGCCAGGTGGCGCAGGCCCTGGCCCATGTGCATGAGCAGCGCCACGGCCTCGATGGCGCTGGAGGCATGTTCGCCCACAGCGCGCATGCCCAGCACGCGCATCTCCTCGTCGTCGCTGACGATCACCTTGAAGAAGCCCTGGGTGCGCCGCATGGCGATGGCGCGGGCCAGGCAGCTGTAGTCGATGCGGGCCACGCGGTGGGCGATACCGCGCTTCCGGCATTCCTGCTCGTTCAGGCCCACGCCGGCCACCTCGGGGTCGAGGAACATGATGGTGCTTACCTGCCCGTAGCTGATGGGTGCGGGTTCGCGCCCGGCGATGAGCTCCGCCGCATGCCGTCCCTCCAGTTCGCCGAGGTTCACCAGCATGTTGCTGCCGGTGGCGTCGCCCACCACCAGGATGTGGTCCTGGGCGGTGCGGATGCCGTCCACCGCGAGGGTGCCCGTGCGCGGGTCGAGGCTGAGGCCCGCGGCCTCGAGGCCCAGCCCCTGCAGGTTGGGCGTGCGCCCCACGGACAGCAGCGCTTGTTGCACCACCACGCGTTCGGTGTTGCCGTCGGCATAACTCAGGTCGTATTCAACCCCGTGGGGCATGGCCTCCAGGCGTTCGAGCTTGGCCGAACGGTGGATCACCACGCCGTTCCGCTCCAGGTTGTCGGCCACCAGGGCGCTGATGTCGGCGTCCTCGAAGGGCAGGATGCGCTCGGCGCGGTCGATCAGGTGCACGCGGGTGCGGCCCAGATGACTGAGGATGGTGGCGAATTCGCAGCCGATCACACCGGCGCCGACGATCACGATGCTCTCCGGCAGCTCGTCCAGCCGGAAGATCCCGTCGCTGGTGAGGATGCGCCGCTCGTCCACCGGCAGGCCGGGCAGCGACCGCGGGCGCGAGCCGGTGGCGATCACCACATGGTCGGCCTCGACCTCCCGCCGACGGCCCGCCAGGTCGATGGCCAGGTGGTGGGGCCCGAGGAAGGAGGCGCTGCCGCGCGCATGCCGGAACAGGTGCCCCTGGCTTTCGAGCAGCTGCATGTGGCAGGTGTAGAGGTACTTGCGTTCGAACACCGCATCGTTCACCGTGCGGGTGATGCCCGCCCATGACGGTTGGAAGGGCGGAATGCCCCGGGTGCGCACCATGGCGTTGGTGCCGGCCACGCGCTGGGCGATCTCCCACAAGGTCTTGGACATCAGCGCTCCGTTGTAGATGCCGGTGCCCCCGATGCGGTCCTTCTCCACCAGCAGGGTGCGCAGGCCCAGGTCGATGGCGCGCATGGCGGCCGCGTAACCGGCGGGGCCGCCTCCGATGACGCACAGGTCGAATCGTTCCATGGTGGAAGGGTGGTGGTCGATGTCCGTTGTACGCCGGTCGATCGCCAGGGTTCGCCGGTATCCTTCGCGGCACGGTCGCCGTAGGAAGGGACGGAATGATGCGGACCGTGAGCAGCCTCGTGCGCCTTGGCGGCCTGGTTCCCGCCCTGCTCCTGGCGGGCGGGGTCCGGGCGCAGTGCCCGCAGCTGTACGACTATTGGGGCAACCCGAGCGACACGGCGCAGTGGTACAGCTGTTCGGGCGGTCCCTTCACCCTGGTGATCGCCTCCCCGCAAAGCATCGTGGGCGGTTTCACCATCGATTGGGGCGACGGCAGCCCCCTGCACGTGGGCGGCACGCTGATCGCACCGGCCACGGTGACCCACGTGTATGCGCCGGCGGTGACCCAGTACACCGTCACCTTCACCGAGCTTGTGAGCGGCTGTGTGGTCACCGGCACGCTCATCATGGAGGAGAGCACCAGCGCCTCGATCCAGATCCCGGTGGGCGGCCTCACCCAGGTGTGCGCACCACAGGCCGTGGATTTCATCAACTCCAGCACCAACGTCTCGCCCAACACGGTGTTCACCTGGGACTTCGGCGATGCGAGCAGCCAGCTGGTCTTCGACCACACCAACCTGGGGCAGACGGTGACGCACACCTACCTGCCGGGCACGGTGAGCTGCGAGACCACGGTGCGGCTGTATGCCGAGAACGCATGCAACACCCTGCAGGGCGGCCCGAGCGTGGCCACCTTCAACCCGATCCGCGTGTGGGACATCGACAGCGCGCAGATCGCTCCGAGCGCCACGTTGCTGTGCTGGCCGGACCGCACGGTGACCTTCCAGAACACCACGGACCGCAACTGTCTGCAGCAGGGCAACATCGCCCAGCGCTACGAGTACTGGAACTTCGGCGACTACTGGGGCCAGGGCCAGGACTCGATCATCGACTGGGCCCCGTGGCCGCCCACCTTCCCGCGCACCATCCAGTACCCCGGCATCGGCACCTACGAGGTGATGCTGCTGGACAGCAACTACTGCGGCATCGACACCGCCTACGTGCAGATCACCATCGTGCCGCCGCCCTCGGTGACCCTCAGCGCCCTGCCGGACACGGTGTGCGCCGGCGGCACCATCGCCTTCGACGAGACCACCAACGGCGGCGCCAACTTCTTCGAATGGGACTTCGGCACGGGCGCCGGTTTCCAATGGACCGGGGCCGGTGACCAAACACACACCTACGGCACCGCGGGCACCTTCGTGGTCTCCTACGCCGCCAGCATCCAGGGGGCCTCCGCAGGTTGTGCCGATACCGCCTCGGTGACGGTGGTGGTGCTGCCCAGCCCCACGGCCGACTTCACCGTGGACCAGGACGCCGCCTGCGACTCGCTCACGGTGACCTTCACCAACACCTCGGTGAACGCCGTGGGCTGGTCCTGGGACCTGGGCGATGGCACGGTGAGCACGGCCTTCGAGCCTCCGCCGCATTCCTACGGGGCCCCCGGCACCTACACGGTGACCCTGACGGTGGTCAACGCCGACAGCTGCCAGGACGTGCACACGCACGACATCCATGTGTACGCCCCGCCCGTGGTGCAGATCGGGGCGCAGAACGTGTGCGAGGGCGTGGCGGCGCAGTTCACCGATCAGACGGTGACCGACCCCGGCAACCCCGTGGTGCAGTGGGCCTGGGATTTCGGTGATGGCGGCACCTCGACGCTGGAGGACCCCACGCATCTGTTCGCGGGCAACGGTGGATACACCGTGACCCTGACGGTGACCACCGCCTACTGCGGCGGCACCGGCGTGCAGAACGTGCTGGTGGAGGCCCTGCCCACGGCGGCCTTCCTGCCGGTGCCGAGCATCGGCTGCTCGCCCCTGGAAGTGCAGTTCACCAACACCAGCAGCGGCGCCGTGAGCTATGCCTGGACCTTCGGCGACGGCAGCAGCAGCACGGCCACGGCGCCGACCCACACCTTCCTCAACGCCGGTCCGGCCGATGTGGTGGACACGGTGATGCTGGTGGCGAGCACCCTGTTCGGCTGCTCGGACACCGCCTGGGCGCCCATCACCGTGGCGCCGCCGGTGCTCGCCGGTTTCACGCATGATGCGCTTCCGGGCTGCGCCCCGTTGGACGTGCAATTCACCAACACCAGCACGGGCGCGGGCTCCTTCGCCTGGAGCTTCGGCGACGGCGGCACCAGCACCGCCGTGTCGCCCGCGCACCAGTACGTGAACAACACGCTCTTCCTGCAGACCAACACCGTACAGCTGATCGCCACCTCGGCGGCCGGATGTGCGGACACCGCCACGGCCACCGTCCTGGTGTACCCCATGCCGCAGTTCACCTTCGCCACCCAGCCCGACAGCGGCTGCTCACCCCTGACGGTCACCTTCCCCACCATCGTGGGCGCCGTGAGCCACCAGTGGGATTTCGGCGACGGCAGCACCGGCAGCGGGGCCTCGCCCACGCACACCTACCTCAACAACACCGGGGCGGTGGTGAGCTACCCGGTGACCATGATCGGTGCCAACGCCTTCGGTTGCGTGGACACCACGTACGACCAGGTGACCGTGTTCCCGCTGCCGGTGGCGGCCTTCACCACCGACCTGACCCAGGGCTGCCATCCGCTCACCGCGCAGCTCACCAACAGCAGCCAGGGTGCTGTGGATTTTGCGTGGAGCTATGGGGATGGCGGCACCTCCGACACCAGCGCCGCCGTTCATGCGCACACGTGGACCAACTACCAGGCGACGCCGCAGACCTATCCCATCGGCCTCACGGCCACCAATGCCCACGGGTGCAGCGCTTCGGCCAGCGGCCAGGTGCAGGTCTTCCCGGCGGTGATCGCCCAGTTCACGGCGGATACGGTGGGCTGTGCGCCCTTCGACCCCGATCTGGCCGACCTGTCGGTGGGCGCCTCCACCTATGCCTGGGCCTTCGGCGACGGCGGGGCCAGCACACTGCCGAGCCCGGCGCACACCTACCTCAACCAGGGCCTCACCGATGTGGTCTTCACCCCGGTGCTGGTGGTCACCTCCGCCTATGGATGCAGCGACACGGCCCAGGTGGACGTGCTGGTGCACCCGGCACCCATCGCCCAGTTCACACCGGACGCCCTGGCCGGCTGCCAGCCCTTCCCGGTGAACGTGCAGGACCTTTCCATCGGGGCCACCACCGTGAGCTGGACCTGGGGCGACGGCACCCAGCAGAGCGGCGCGCCCGGCAATGCGGCCCACACCTACACGCACGCCGACAGCATCCCCATGTCCTTCACCATCGTGCAGGTGGGCACCAGTGCGCACGGTTGCACCGACACGGCACAGGCCGTGGTGCAGGTGTACCCGCCGGTCACGGCCGCTTTCACCGCCCCGGCGGAGGGCTGCTCGCCGCTCGCCTACACCCCGGTGAGCACCAGCACGGGAGCCTCCGGCCTCTTGTGGGACATGGGTGACGGGACCACCCTGGTGGGCGGCACGCCCGCACACACCTATGTGAACGGCACGCCCTCCGCGCAGACCTGGACGGTGACGCTCACGGCCACCTCCCCCTGGGGCTGCACCGACACCGCCCAGCAGACCGTGACGGTGCATCCCTCGCCGACGGCGCAGTTCCAGGCCACGCCCTTCACGCAACAGTATCCGGCCTCCACGGTGACCCTGGTGAACAACACCGCGCCGGGCCCCTGGACGCACGCGTGGGACATGGGCGACGGCGGCACGTTGACGGGCGCACAACCCGGCGCTTACACCTACGGCACCTGGGGTCAGTTCACCATCACGCTGGTGGTCTCCGATCCACTGTGCAGCGACACCGCCGTGCAGACGGTGGTCATCGAGCCGCCCTTCCCCACGGCCTCCTTCATCGGCTCGGGGGAAGGCTGCGCACCGCTCACCGTCCAGTTCACCAACACCTCGCTGCTGGGCCAGGGCTACCTGTGGAACTTCGGCGACGGTGGATCGAGCACGGCGGACAGCCCCGTGTACACCTACACCGTGCCCGGCACCTACACGGTGATGCTCACGGCCTACGGTCCGGGAGGGACAGTGAACACCGCGGTGCACATCGATTCGGTGGTGGTGCGCCCGAGCGCCACGGCCTACTTCGTGCTGCAGCCCGGGGAGGTGGTGGTGCCCGGGCAGCCCGTGTACGGCCACAACCTGAGCGGCAACGCGGACAGTTACCTGTGGGATTTCGGCGACGGCAGCGTGAGCACCGAGGTGCATCCGGTGCATCAGTACACCCAGCCGGGCACCTACACCGTGAGCCTGATCGCCGACAACGTATGGCACTGCCCGGACACCTTCGTGGTGGTGGATGCGGTGACGGGCATCGCCGCGGGCTCCATCGCCTTCCCGAACGCCTTCACACCGAACAGCGACGGGCCCACGGACGGCATCTACGACCCGACCTCGGTGAGCAACGACTTCTTCTTCCCCGTGCATGAAGGTGTGGAGGACTACCACCTCCAGGTCTTCAACCGCTGGGGCGAGCTGGTCTTCGAGTCCTTCGACGTGAAGAAGGGCTGGGACGGCTACTACCGGGGCCAGCAGGCCAAGCAGGACGTGTACGCGTGGAAGGCGCGCGCCCGCTTCAGCGATGGCCGTGAAGAGACCTTGAAAGGAGACGTGACACTCATCCGATGAACCTGGAACACATGCGCGAACGTTACCTGATCCCCATCCTGTTGATGACCGCCGTGCCGCCCACCGCCATGGGCCAGGCCGGTTACACCCGCGTGCACAACCGCATGCTGGACGAGGCCAAGGTGCTGCTGGCGGCGGAGGACCACGTGGAGGCGGCCAAGATCTACCGCCGGCTGGAGCACGTGGACACGGCCTTCGCCGAAGTGGCGCACGAGCTGGGCCTGTGCTACGCACGGATCCCCGGTTTGCGGCAGAAGGCCGCCCCGCTGTTCGAGCGGGCGCTGCGGCACGGCCATCCCGAGGCGGCCTACCACCTGGGGCTGGCCCGGCACCGGCAGGAGCGCTTCGACGAGGCCATCGACCTGCTGGGCCGGTACAAGGCCGTGAAGCACCGCCTGCTGGGCGATGCGGAAGTGGACCGCGCCATCGCCATGTGCCGCAATGCCAAGACGCTGGTACGCCAGCCGGTGGACCTCACGGTGCGCAACCTCGGCGCCCTGATCAACTCCCCGGCGCACGACTACTGCCCGCTGGTGACGGCGGACGGCAACACGATGTACTTCACCTCGCGGCGCGAGGGCACAACCGGCGGCCGCAAGGACCCCGACGGGCAGTGGTTCGAGGACATTTACATGGCGCGGCGGGTGGACGAGGTGTGGTCCAACGCGGTGAACGCCGGCGCGCCCTTGAATTCGGCCCTGCAGGACGCCACCGTGGGCCTTTCGGCCGATGGCAACGGCATGATCGTATACCGCACGGGTCAGGGGCTGGTGAGCGGCGACCTTTTCGAGAGCAGGCGCGCGGAGTCCTTGTGGAGCGTACCCGAGCTGATGACCGACCGGATCAACAGTGCGCACCACGAGCCCAGCGCGACGCTGAGCCCGGACGGGGAGGAGATCTATTTCACCAGCGACCGGCCCGGCGGCTTCGGCGGTCGCGACCTGTACCGCATCCGGCGGCTCCCGGACGGGACGTGGAGCCTGCCGCTGAACCTCGGCCCCACCATCAACACGCCTTTCGACGAGGATGCGCCCTTCCTGCACAGCGACGGCACCACGCTCTTCTTCAGCTCCAACGGGCACGGTACCATGGGCGGCTACGACATCTTCAAGAGCGTGATGCTGGACCACGACCAGTGCAGTTGGGGCGACCCGGAGAACATGGGCTACCCGCTGAACACGGTGAACGACGACATCTACTTCTGCCTGAGCGAGGACGGCACCACGGGGTACTTCTCGTCGGAGCGTCCGGGCGGCCTGGGGGCGCAGGACATCTACCAGGTGCTGTTCCCCTCGAGCCAGCTGGAGTACTTCGTGGTGCGCGGCATCGTCACGGACCACCTGGATGCACCGCTGCGGGCCCGCATCGTGGTGGAGGATGAGGCCCGCGAGGAGATCACGGGCGTGTACAACACCAACCCCGCCACGGGCCGCTACCTGATGGTGCTGAAGCCGGGCGCACGTTACCACCTGCGCACCGAGGCCGAGGGCCATGCCGCGGTGGAGGAGGAGCTGACGGCCACGGCGCCGGACCAGGGCCGCGAGATGAGCCGCGAGACCCGCCTGCTGCCCACGGTGCAGGTGGAAGGAATGACCCGGAATGGACGGTAAACGCGCCGTGCTGCTGGCCCTGCTGGGGGGTGCGGTGTCCTGTGCTCGGGCGCAGGACCCGCAGTTCACCCAGTTCTACGCCATGCCCACCTACATCAGCCCGGCCTTCGCGGGCACCGGCCTGCAGAGCCGTTTCGGGCTGGCCTGGCGCGACCAGTGGCCGAGCATCCCCGGCGCGTTCGTCACCTACAACGGCGCATGGGACCACTACATGCAGAACCTCAACAGCGGGGTGGGCCTGCTGGTGACGCACGACCGGGCGGGCACGGGCGCCCTGCGGTACACCAGCGTGGCGGCCCAGTACGCCTACGAGATCGAGCTCAAGCGCAAGGTCTTCCTCCGTCCCGCCATGCAGTTCGGCTTCGTGAACCACGCCGTGGACCTGAGCCGGCTGACCTTCGGCGACCAGCTGGCGCACGGGGGCGGCGTGCCCACCCTGGAACACGGGGAGGGCCGCAGCATCCGCTACGGCGACATCGGTGCGGGGCTGCTCTTCTTCACGCCCAAACTGTGGCTTGGCGCCTCGATGCACCATCTCAACGAGCCGGACCAGTCGCTGCTGCTGAACGAGAGCCGCGTGCCGCGGAAGTTCAGCCTGCATGGCGGCTACCGCCTGCGCATCCTGGGGCGTGTGATCAAGCAGCACGCCGAGCACGTGGTGCTGGCCTTCAACTACCGCGCGCAGGGCAGGTACGACCAGCTGGACATCGGGGCGTATTACGAGCGCGAGCCCTTCTTCATGGGGCTATGGTACCGGGGCATCCCGGTGTTCAAGGCGTACGCGCCGGGCTACGGCAACACCGACGCGCTGTCCGTACTGCTGGGCTTCTCGGTGAAGGACCTCCGCATCGGATACAGCTACGACCTCACGCTGTCGAGGCTGGCGGGTCGCTCGGGCGGTGCGCACGAGATCACCATGGGTTACGAGCTGGCCGACCGGCGCCGGCGGAAGTCCATCGCGCGGCGCCGCGTGGTGCCCTGCGCCAAGTTCTGATCATCCGGCGCGCTCGGAGAGCTCCAGCCAGCGGTCGGTCATTCGGTCCAGTTCGCGCATGGCCTTTTCCAGTTCGATGCTGTGCTCCATCATGCGGTGGTGGTCCGTGCCGCCGGCGGCCATGAGGGCCAGCAGTTCCTGCTTGCGGGCCTCCAGCTTGGGCATGTCGCGGTCGATGCGTTCCAGTTCCAGGCGTTCGGCGTAGGTGAGCTTCTTCGCACCGGCCTGGGCGTTCGGTGCCGCGGGCGCCGCCTCACGGTCCTTCCTTCCGGCCTTCTCCGCCCTGGCCCGCTCCTCGCCCGCACGAGCCTCCCGCTCGGCCTCGCGCAGTTCCGTGTAGCTGCCCACCCACTCGGCGATCGCTCCGCCGCCCTTGAACACCAGGAGCTTGGTGCACAGCTTGTCCATGAAGAAACGGTCGTGGCTCACGATCAGCTGGCACGCGTCAAGGTCCATCAGGAAGTCCTCCAGCGCATTGAGGGTGGGGATGTCCAGGTCGTTGGTGGGCTCGTCCAGAATGAGCACGTTGGGGTTGCGCATGAGCACCAGGCAGAGGTAGAGACGCCGGCGTTCGCCCCCGCTCAGCGTGTCGATGCGCTGGTATTGCTGCTCCTTGTCGAAGAGGAAGCGCTCGAGCAGTTGCGAGGCGCTCAGGGTGCGGCCTTTGTTCAGGGGGATCACCTCGGCGATGTCGCGCACGGCCTCGATGATGCGCTGGTCCTCCTTGAGGGGCGGCATGAGCTGGTCGAAGGTGCCCAGCACCACGGTGTCGCCGATGCTCACCGTGCCCTGGTCCGGTCGCATGCGGCCCACGAGCAGGTCGATGAAGGTGCTCTTGCCGATGCCGTTGGGCCCCACGATGCCGATGCGGTCGCCGCGCTTGAGGGAGTAGCTGAAGTGCGCGACGATGGGCTTGTAGCTCTCCGGTGCCTCGGGTGATCCGAAGGCCTTGGTGAGGTTGCGGGCCTCGATGACCTTGCCGCCGAGGCGGTCGGTCTTCACCTCGAGCTTCACGGCCTCGCGGTCGAAGCGGCGTGTGGCGGCGGCCTTGATGTCCTCGAACTTGTCCAGGCGGCTCTTGCTCTTGGTGCCGCGTGCGCGGGGCATCTTGCGCACCCATTCCAGCTCGCGCCGCATCAGGCCCCGCAGGTGCTGCTGGGTGGCCTCGCGCACCTCGTCGGCCAGGGCCTTCTTCTCCAGGTACCACGTGTAGTTGCCCTTGTAGCGGGTGAAGGCCCCGAACTCCATTTCGATGATCTCGTCGCAGACGTTGTCCAGGAAATAGCGGTCGTGCGTCACCAACAGCAGGGTGAGGCCGGGCTTGTCGAGCTCCTCCTCGAGCTGCTCGATCATGGGCAGGTCGAGGTGGTTGGTGGGCTCGTCGAGGATGAGCACATCGGGGGCATCGATGAGCACCTTGGCCATGGCCAGGCGCTTCTGCTGGCCGCCGCTGAGGGTGTTCACCGGTTGCTCCAGGTCGCGCAGGCCGAAGCGGTGGGCCATGGCCTTCACGCGGGCCTCGTGGTCCCAGGCCTTCAACTCCTCCATGCGGTCGATGGCCCGCTGCAACGACCGGTCGCCGACGTGCTGGGCGAGCGCATGTTCATAGGCCTTGATCGCGGCGCTCACGGGGTCGTCGCGGTCCAGCATCTCGTCCACCACGCTGTGCGTGCCCGTCATCCGCACGTTCTGGTCCAGGTAGCCGGTGCGGATGCCCTTGTTGAAGGTGACGATGCCGCTGTCGGGCGTTTCCACGCCGGCGATGCACTTCAGCAGGGTGCTCTTGCCGGTGCCGTTGCGCGCCACGAGGGCGGTCTTCTGACCCTTCTCCAGGCCGAAGCTCACGTTCTCGAACAGCAGGCGCGGCCCGTAGCGTTTGCTGAGCTTCTCGACGGAGAGGACGTTCATGGGTGCGGACGCGGGCTCAATGGTCCTCGTCGATCAGGGCGGCACGCTGCGTGAGCTCGTGGTAGCACAGCACGTCCTCGGCGAAATAGTGCACCGCCATGCTCCTGCGGCTGGCGTTGGGCGTGGCCATCTTCTTGCCGCCATGCAACAGGTTGGCGTGCCAGATCAGCACATCGCCGGGTTGCGCGTGGAACTCGTGCGGGGTGAAGCGGCCGCTGTCGAGGCTGCGCTGCACGGCCTCCTCGTAGCGTGCGTAGGCGTCGGCGCCGATGGTGAAGCGGCCGCCTCCGTGCGCGAAGCCTTCGTTCAGCAGGTAGGGCAGTTGGTGGCTGCCGGGGTGGTACACCAGGGGGCCGTTGTCGGCGGTGATGGGTTCCAGGGCCACCCAGGCGGCCGCCAGGTAACCCAGCGGGTAGGTGGTCATGTGGATGCTGTCCGAGTGGGGGGCCTGCTCGCTGCCGGTGAGGAAGTTGATGGTCTGGAACACGTGCATGGGGCGCCCCAGCAGCAGGTCGAGCACGTCGAGGATGCGGCGGTCGGAGGCCATGGCCTTGATGGCGGGGCTCTTGCGGAAGGCGAACATCACCTTGCGGCCGGTGAAGTTGAAGTCCACGGCACCGCTGTCGATCAGCTGTTGCAGCTCGCGGTTCACGCGGTCCACCTCCTGGGCGCTGAACACGCCGCGCAGGATGAGGTAGCCCTTGTCGGGCCAGTCGAGCACGGCCTGGCGCAGGGTTGCGGGGAGGGCCGGGAGGCGTGGGTCGGCCTGCAGGCGCTGCCGCGCGTCCGGGCGGTCCAGCCAGGGGATGTCGCCCGGGGCCTTGGGCATGTGCGCACTGGAAAGGGGGAGCAGCGGGCTGCGGGTCAGGCCATAGCGGCGCAGCATGCGGCGCGCATGGCCGAGCCGCCGAAGGTTCAGCAGGTTCAGCAGCACGTAGTTCGCCTTGATGGTGCGGAGCCTGCCGTAATAGCGGTCGAGCCACTTGCGCATGGTGCGGACGCCTGGGAAGGCGGCAAAGGTAGGCCGGGGTCGCGGCCGCGTCAGGGCGTTTCCGCAGGGCTATCGGGTCTTAAATCCACTCAGGGCGGTTGATCGATCGTTGTGCGGGGGGCTTGATCCTTAGCAGCTGGATGAAGTGCTTGCGGCCTCCTG
>JABWBQ010000065.1 GCA_013360395.1 Flavobacteriales bacterium | reverse complement strand
AAACCCCCAGGCTCTCCCTGAACCTCAAACGCAAGCAAGCCTCCTACTCCGATGCCTTCCGCGAACGCTTGCTCCGATTTAAGACCCGATAGCCCTGGGCGTTTCCGCCAGGAGCCTGCGCAGGTCGTCGATCAGGCGGTCCACATCGGCCGTGCTGGTGCCGTCGTAGAAGCCGCGGATCCGGTGCGCGGGGTCCACCAGCACGAAGTTCTCGGTGTGCACGAAGTCGTCCGGGCCGCCGTCGCCCTGATCGAGGGCGGCGAAGTAGCTGCGCCGTGCCAGCGCATAGATCTGCTTGCGGTCGCCGGTGAGGAAGTGCCACCGGCCGGTGATCGCACCGTACCGCTCCGCGTAGGCGGCGAGCGCGGGCACGCTGTCGGCCTCGGGGGTCACCGAGTGGCTGAGGAGCACCACGCGCGGCTCGTCGCGGAAGGCATCCTGCACGCGCGCCATCTGCACGCTCATCTTGGGGCAGATGGTGGCGCAGGTGGTGAAGAAGAAGTCCGCCACCACGATCCGTCCCTCCAGGTCGGCCAGGTGCAGGGTGTCGCCCCGCTGGTCCACCAGGCTGAAGTCGCTGATGTGGTGCTCGCCTTCGGTGCGGCGCACCGCAGGGTCCACCAGGCGCGGATCGAGCTGTGCGGGGTGGAACACGGGCAGGCGGTCGTCGCCGCGCAGCAGGTGGTGGCCGACCAGCACGGCGATCACGAAGACGGCCGCGAAGAGGGCGATGCGGATCAGCAGGGGCCGACCGCGATCGGGGTCGGGAGGCGGTTCAGTTGAGGTCAAGGGAGTAGCTCAGGGCGTAGATGAAACGGTAGGTGGGATCGTAGACGTAGCGCTCGCGGTCGTGCATCACCGCGATGCCCAGTTCGTGCTTCTTGCCCGGTTTCCAGGAGGTGCCCACGGAATAACGCGTGCCGATCCAGCGCCAGCCCAGGTATCCGGCCCAGGTGAAGAGCTCCACGGTGACCTCGGGGTCGAGCTTCCACTTACGGATGTCGTACTGCAGCCCGAAGCGGTTGCGCAACTGGTCGCGCACATCGTCGGGGTCGGCGTATTCGTGCTGGAAGCGGAAGCGGTACTCGGCGGTGAAGCGGCCGAAGGGTTTGCTGGCCTGGAGCTGCAACGAGCTGCGTTGAGTGTTGCGGCGGTCGGCACCCCGGAAGCTGAAGCGGTGTTCGAGGCCCACGCGCAGCAGGTCGTGCACTTTGTACCGCGCACCGAGGTCGAGGTAGAGCTGCTTGCCGCCGCTGAGGTTCTCGTCGCTGCGGTAGCCCATCTCGGCGCCCAGGCGGAAGCGTTTGTTGAAGGCGGGCTCCTTCACGCGGGTGCTGTTGCGGAAGGGCTTGAACTGTACGGCCACCGACCCCCATGCCTCGTGGTTGAGGCGGGGCCGCAAGGGCGACCGTTCCTGGGCCTCCGCCACGCCGGCCAGGGCGGACAGGGCCAGCACGGCCAGCAGGACCGGCGGCCGGAGCGGCCTTCGGCGCGCGGTGCTCACCAGTTCTCGATGTTGAGGTCGGGCACGTCCACCGCATCGCGGTTGCCCCCGATGTGCACGCTGTGCGCCACGAGCTCCACACCACTGTCGCAGTCCAGCGGACACTCACTGTAGGTGAACACGGTGTAGTCGCCGGGCCGCAGCCAGCGGAACTCGTACTCGCCGGATGGCCCGGTGCGCACGTCGTCGTCGTAGAACTCACCGTCGCCGTAGCGGATGTACACGCGGCATTCGGGCATGTAATACGCGGCACCGGTGGGCTGGCCGGTGTTGTCGTTGTAGTCCACCGCGTACACGTGGCCGCGGATGAGGGCCTTGCCGCCTTCGCCGGGTTCCTTGGAACAGGCGGGCAGCAGCGCGGCGAGCAGGACGGGCAGGAGCGGGATGGGGTTGCGCATGGCGCGTTGTTGGGGTTCTGAAGGGCTGTCGTGGATCAGGTTCCGGCATAGATGCCTTCGACCTCCTTGGCATACTTCGCCAGGATGGGCTTGCGGCGCAGTTTGAGCGAAGGGGTGAACTCGCCGCCGTCGATGCTCCATTCCTTGGGCAGCAGCACGAACTTCTTCACCTGCTCCCAGTGCCCGAGGCCCTGGTTCACGGCATCCACCTCCTGCTGGATGCGGTCGATGATGCGCTGCTCGCGCACGGCCTCCTCGGGGCTGTTGTACGGGATCTCCTTCAGGGCGCAGTAGTCCTTCAGGAAGGCGAAGCTGGGCACGATGAGCGCGGCGGGGAACTTGCGGTTCTCACCGATCACCATGGCCTGCTCGATGAAGCGGGAGGAGCGCAGCTTGTTCTCGATCACCTGCGGGGCCACGTACTTGCCGCCGCTGGTCTTGAACATCTCCTTCTTGCGGTCGGTGATGTAGAGGAACCCGTTCCCGTCCAGCCGCCCGATGTCGCCCGTGTGGAGCCAGCCGTCGGCATCCAGCACCTCGGCGGTCTGCTCCGGCTGCTTGTAGTAGCCGATCATCACGTTGGGGCCCTTGGCGAGGATCTCGCCGTCGTCGGCGATCCTCACCTGCACATTGGCGATGGGCTTCCCCACGCTGCCGAAGCGCAGGCCGTCGTTGCGCACGTCGTTCACGCTGATCACCGGCGATGATTCGGTCAGGCCGTAGCCTTCCATGACGGGCACGCCGGCGGCGTTGAAGATGCGCGCCAGGCGGGGATGCAAGGCGGCGCTGCCGCTGGCCACGCAGAGCACCTCGCCGCCGAGGGCCTCGCGCCATTTGCTGAAGACGAGCTTGTTCACCAGGGCCAGCTGCATCCTGTACCAGGTGCTCTTCCCGTGCACGTCGTATTGCTCGCCGAGCTTCAGCGAGAGCAGGAAGAGCTGGCGCTTGATGCCGGTGAGGGCCTCGCCCTTGGCCAGGATGGAGTCGTAGATCTTCTCCAGCAGCCGCGGCACGGCGGTGAACACGTGCGGCCGCACCTCCTTGATCCGCGCCCCGAGGTCGTCCAGGGTCTCCTGGAAGTGGATGTTCATGCCCGTGCGCTGGTACAGGTACATGAGCATGCGCTCGTAGATGTGGCAGAGCGGCAGGAAGCTGATGCAGCGCGAGCCAATGTCCACCGGAAGCCGTTCGGCACTGGCCTCCACGTTGCTGAGAATGTTGCCGTGGGTGAGCATCACGCCTTTCGGCTTCCCGGTGGTGCCGCTGGTGTAGATGATGGTGGCCAGGTCGGCGCCCTTCACCTGGGCCTTGTAGAGTTCGAGCTGGCCGCGCTGGTCCTGCCCCTGGTCGAGCAGTTGGGTCCAGTGCGGCAGGCCGTCGATGCGGTCGAAGGTGAAGATGTGCTTCAGGCTGGGCACGGAGGCGGAGGCGGTCTTCGCCTTGTCGTACAGCTCGCGGTTGCTGGCAAAGAAGACGCGCACCTCCGCGTGGTTCAGCACGTAGGCGTAGTCCTCGATGCTGCTCGTGGGATAGATCGGCACGTTGATGACGCCCATGCGCAGCAGGGCCTGGTCCACGATGCACCATTCGCTGCGGTTGCCGCTGCCGATGGCCACTTTGTCGCCGGGGCGGATGCCCAGGGCCATCAGGCCCATGGCGAGTTTCTCGGCGGTCTCCACCGTTTCGGCCGTGCTGTAGTTGCGCCAGGCCCCGTTCTCCTTCGTGGAGATGCAGGTCTGCTGCGGGAACTCGGCCAATTGCTTGTCAAGAAGATCGAAAAGTCGGGAGGGATGCGGCTTCATTTCGAAGAGGATGGGATAGCGGCCATGCGGCCCTGAGGGGTCGATCCAACAGCTTGTGGAGCGCGGACCAAGTTAGCAGGCAGGTCCGTTGCTCGCCGTGATGATCCCCCAAAGGCCCACCGCTGCCGTCCAACCCTTCCGAAAGCCGGCATGGGCGCGGTAGCCCCGGATCCCGGAAAGCCCGGCGGAGCGCGGGCCGCCTCAGTCCTCGTCGTCCTCGTCCGTGCGGGGTGCCCGGCCCTGCGTGGCCACGTTGCGCACCTCGCCGGAGCCCATGGTGGTCACCTTCAAAGGCACGGTGCTGTTGAGGATCACGTCCCCGCTGCCCATCGTGGTGACCTGCCCGCCCTCGGCGATGGAGAGGCTGCTGACATCCGCATCGCCGCTGCCGCTGAGCGAGAGCTCCAGCCGGCCGGTGCTGCCCGCCACCTGGACATCCCCGCTGCCGAGCACGCTGATCTTGCTGGTGCCGGGAACGGTCACGCCTGCCACCTTCACATCACCGGAGCCGTTCACCGTCACGGTGAGTTGCTCGGCCTTCCGCGGGCCGGTCAACAGGATGTCGCCGGAGCCCAGCACATGGAGGTCAAGCGCGGTGGTGGTCCCGGTGCCCGAGGCCTTGATGTCGCCCGAGCCGTTGATGGTCAACTGCTTCAGTTCGGGCAGGGTGACGTGCACCAGCACATCACCGGTGAACCGGACCTTGCGCTCCTTGACCGTGCCGATGGCCAGGGAATGGCCGTCCGTCCGGATGTCGAGCAGGTCCAGGTCCTGCGGCGCGCCCGTGGCCCGCACGGCGAAATCCCCTTGCTGCACCACCACGTCCATGCTGCCCAGCAAGGAGATGCCGGTGAAGCCGCGCAGGTCGAACACACGCTCACCGCCCTTGGCGGTCTGTGGTGCGACCGGTGGTTGTGAAGCCGGTGCGGGTTCAGGTGCCGCAGGAACCGTGCTGGATGTTGGTGCGGTGGCCTCAAGAGCCGGTTCGTTGGTGGGTGCGGCCACTGGCACGGCCGGTGCACGCGTGGGCTCCACGGGAAGCGCCGCGGGTGCTGCGGCTTCCTCGGCCATGGCGGGTGCGGCGGGAAGGGCTCGTGGTGCCGGTGCGGGAGGCGCTTCCACGGTGGTGCGCGGTCCTGCTTGCCAGACCAAGGTTGCGGTGAGGATCAAGGTGCCAAGGGTGCTCATGAGGACGGTGTTGAGGTGGAACTTCAGGGTATGGATCAGCCACGCGAGGGCGCCCATGGCCAACGGGAAGCCGGCCACCATGCGGCGTACCTGCTCCAGGTCCACTTCCAGGGGCAACTGGCGCAGCACGTCCAGTTTCACGGGAGCGTCTTCGGGGTGGTTCATGGCAACAGGAGCAGGAGTGCGATGGAACGGACCAGTTCCAGCCGGTTCGGGGCCGTGCGGTCATCCATCAACCCGCGCAGGGCGGCACGGGCGCGGCTCACCTTGGTCTTCACGGCGTTCTCGTTGGACCCTTGGATGGCTGCGATCTCGGCCATGCTGAGGCCGCTGACCTCGAAGAGCACCAGGGCTTCGCGCTGTGCGGCGGGGAGCTTGTCCATGGCCCGGTAGAGCAGGTCGGCATCCACCAGCATCTCCGCGCTGGCCCCCGCGGCGTGCAGCTTGGCGGCCTGCGCTTCGGTGATGGCCGCGTACCGCTTGCCGATGCGCCAGGTGCTGGCCGCCCGGTTGCGTGCCGCGCGGATCAGGTAATGCAGCAGCTGGTCCTTGCGCCGGATGCCATCGAATCGCTGGAAGGCGCTGAGCAGCACGTCCTGCATCAGGTCCTGCGCGTCCATCCGCCCGTAGGCCAGCGCCGCGCAATAGCGGGCGAAGGGCTCGTGGCACGGCGCATAGGCCTCCATGAATTCGGATCGCGGGTCGTGGGCCATGGCGTGGTCGGCTTCCAGTATGTCGCGGTCACACGCAAAAGGTTACACGGGTGCTGCACTCGCCTCTTCCAGGGCCGCCAGGTACTTGCCGATGTACTCCTCCAGCCGCTTGTACCGGTACTGCATCACGAAGCGCGGGTGCTCCAGGGGGATGATGCGCCGGAAGAAGCCGTGTTCCTCGTTCAGCTTGCTGAAGAACGCGAAGTTCTTGCCGGTGCCGATGCAGCAGGCCAGGTCGGTGCGCATGCCGGTGGCGATCAGCCGGCCCACCCATGCCGCCATCAGCGGGGCCACGGCGGCCTGCAGCGCGCCGTCGTCGTAGTAGTTCAGGTTCACCGGCGTGCCCTTGGGACCCTGCTTCGTGAAGCCCAGCGGGCAAAGCGCCTGCACGTACACCTGGCCGTAGAACGCTTCCGCACCGCCCGCGGCACGCACCACGCGGTAGAAGAAGTCGCTGCTGGGCTCGTGCGTCCGCAGGCCTTGCACGGGAATGCCCAGGTCGGCCTCGCAGCGTTTGGTGTCGGTGAAGCAGATGCCCGTGCTGCCCGCGCCGAAGCGACCGGGGTTGATGCCCAGCATCAGCATGCGCGGCCGTTCGTCAGCATAGAAACGGCGGTGGAAAGTGTCCACCATGTTGCGCACCTGGGCGGCGTTCTCCCCATGGAAAGGGTCCAGCACACCGATGTGCCTCGGCAGGCGTGCCTTGGTGATGTCGAACGCATGAACCTCCTTCAGCAACCGATCCGCGAGCATGATACAAAGTTCGCCCCTGCGGGGTGTTGTTGGGGAGTCGCCAAGACTTTGGCGAGACGAGTTGGCAGTAGGCAGCGGCAGTAGGCAGTAGCAGTAGGCAGCATGGAATCAGCAATCAGCAACCAAGAATTAGGAATCAGCAATCAGCAATCACCAATCAGAAATCAGCAATCATCAATCGAGAATCCGAAA
The DNA here is from genome assembly GCA_013360395.1 of Flavobacteriales bacterium. Classification (GTDB taxonomy): domain Bacteria; phylum Bacteroidota; class Bacteroidia; order Flavobacteriales_F; family PHOS-HE28; genus PHOS-HE28. The sequence goes on along the minus strand of JABWBQ010000065.1, from coordinate 12,056 downwards.
CACAGCTGGATCGGATCCTGCCATTCGTCAATCGGGGGGATCGTGTAGCGCCGCACCTTTGCGCCATGCCCACCTTCGAGCAGTTCCGCGACCGGGTGCATGCCTTCCGGGCCGAAGGCAAGAAGATCTTCGCCAGCACCAGCTTCCAGGGCCACAGCGTGCCCATGCTGCACATGCTCATGCGCATCGATCCGACGGTCCCGGTGTACTACGTGAACACCGGCTACCTCTTCCCGGAGACGCTGCGCTTCCGTGACACCTTGAAGAAGCTGTTGGGCCTGAACTTCGTGCAGCTTCGCCCCCTGGTGCCCAAGAGCCAGCAGCGCAACGAGGAAGGCGCGCTGATGTACAGCTGGGACCCGGACCGCGATTCCTACCTGAACAAGGTGCAGCCCATGGAACGTGTGCTGGCCGAGCACGACGTATGGATCAACGGCGTGCGCGCCGACCAGAGCGATGCCCGCAAGCGCCTGGCCGTGGAGCAACCCGCCGCATACGGCTGCCTGCGGTACCACCCCATGCTGGACTGGAACGCCCGGATGATCCACGCCTACATCAAGGAGCATGACCTGCCGCCGCACCCGCTGGAGGCGGAGGGCTACGTGAGCATCGGCGACATGCCTTCCACCCGCAAAGCCATGGAGGGCTACGATGAACGCACCAGCCGCTGGTACGGCCTGAAGAAGACCGAATGCGGCCTGAACACCGAGCTGGTGGTGAACAAAACGAACAACGGATGAAAGTGGTGGTGACCGGCGGTGCCGGCTACATCGGTGCGGAGCTGTGCACTGCGCTGGCCAAGGATGCGCGCGTGAGCGAGCTGGTGATCTACGACGTGCTGGCGCGCGGCCACTACGGCGTGTTCATGGGACCTGCGCTGGGTAAGGCCAAGGTGCGCTTCGTGCAGGGCGAGGTCCTCGATTCGCGGCGGCTGCTGCAGGAGCTCGCGGGCGCCGACGTGATCTTCCACCTGGCGGCCAAGGTCACCACGCCCTTTGCCGAGGCGGGCTACAACCAGTTCGAGCAGGTGAACCATTGGGGCACGGCGGAAGTGGTGTACGCCATCGAGGAGGTGGCGCCCAAGGCCCGCGTGGTGTACCTGAGCAGCGCCTCGGTCTACGGCCAGGGCGAAGGCTCGGCGCGTTCCGGGGTGAAGCCCTCGCCGCGATCGGCGTACGGCCATGCCAAGCTGCGCGGCGAGGCCCACATGGACCGCCTGGGCGACAACCAGCCGGTGTGTATCCTGCGCTCGGGCAACGTGTACGGCCACGGGCGTTGCATGCGCTTCGACGCCGTGATCAACCGCTTCGTCTTCCAGGCGCACTTCCAGGGCCGCATCACCGTCAGCGGCTCCGGCGAGCAGCGCCGCCCCTTCATCCATGTGGATGCAGTGGTGGGCACGCTGCTGGCCCTGCTGGATCCGGCCTCCGCAACGGGCACATACGACCTGGTGGAGCAGGACTGGAGCGTGGTGGAGATCGTGGAGGCCCTGCGCAATGCCTACCCGGATACGGAGCTGCTCTTCGTGGACCAGCACCTGCAGCTGCAGAGCATGGTGGTGAAGCGCGACGAGCGCCTGGCGGGCATCCAGCCCGCGCGCCCCTGCGACCTGGAGGCGGACATCCGCGCGTTGGGCGCGCGGTTCGCGTGGTAAGGGATCACTTCGGCGCCTTCCAGTGGATCACCGCGCCCACGATGCCGAAAAGGATGTTGGGGATCCACACGGCCAGGGTGGGGTTGAAGGCGGAGATCGGCGCGGGCTTGCGAACTTCGCGGCCCTGACGGTCATCAATACGCAGCGTCCATGTCGATCCCCCGTATCGTACGCGTCACCAAGCGCTTCAGCTTCGAGATGGCCCATGCCCTGCGTTGCCACGACGGGCTGTGCGCCCACATCCACGGGCACAGCTACGTGCTGGACGTGAGCATCGAGGGCACGCCGGCGCACGTGCCGGGCAGCCCCAAGGACGGCATGGTGATCGACTTCGCCGACCTCAAACGACTGGTGAAGCCCATCGTGGACCGGTACGATCACGCACTGTTCCTCCACGAGGCGGAGCGCGGCACGGTGCGCACGGAGGAGGCCCTGTTCGGGCGGATCATCTTCACGCCGTACCAGCCCACGTGCGAGAACATCCTGCTGGCCATCGTGGAGGAGCTGGCGCCGCGGATGCCCGAAGGAGCGCGGTTGTGCAAGGCCCGGCTGCAGGAGACGGCCACCAGTTGGGCCGAGTGGTCGGTTGCGGCGGAATGAGCGGGCGCGTGCCCGGCAACGCACCGTCCTGGCTCTATCTTCACGCCACGGAACGAACGCAGTACGCCATGCATGCCTACGCCACCCTATCGGAAGCCGTGAACGACCTGCAACGCAGGGGTTACACCGACGACCTGGCCGTCGCTGGACATTGCCTGGTGTGCGATGCTCATGGCGTCAGCCTTGATCCGGACGATTTCGAGATCGACGAGTTCCACCGCTTCGAGGGCATGAATGATCCCAGCGACCAGAGCATCGTGTACGCCATCCGCTCGCGCGACGACCGCATCAAGGGCATCCTGGTGAACGGCTACGGACCCGCCGCATCGAGCCTTACACAGGAATTGGTACGCAAGCTGGCCACGCACGGGTCGTAGGGGAGGGGAAGGCTGCTACCGGTTTTCCCGTCACCACCAATGGCCGCGGGTGTCGCAGTTTCGCAGATGGCCCGCACCGATCGACCGTGCTGTCGCGTTGCGGCACCCATGCCCTTGCGCCCTCACTCCACCCGCATCCAATAGCTGTAGCTGTAGTCCTTGAAGGGTACGCGGTACTCCTCCAACGGCCAGGAGCCCCAGCTATCGATGCCTCCAAGACCGGTCTGTCGCAGGTCGATATGTACGTATGTCTCGTTGCGGGGCACCAGTTCGCCGCTGTGGTATTGCTTCTTCTCCGGACCAGGGTCCAGGTCGTCCAGGCTGTAGGGCAGGGCGGAGAAGTTGAGCAGGCTGTCGGCGCCCAGAATGCTGAGCGCGGTGCCCTTGCCATCGCTGAAGCGCAGCCAGCGCACGCCGGTGTGGTTGCCACTTTCCTGCGGACGGGCGTAGGGGTAGTACTGCTCATCCACGCGTTGCCCATGCACACCGATGAAGCTGCTGGCATGCCGGTCCCAATAACTCTCTACGGGGCCGCGACCGTACCACTCGATGCGTTGCAGGTCCTTGTTCAACACCAGATCGTTGCCGGCGCGCATCAGCAGCGGGTGCTCGCCCTTCACGGCGGTGAAGCGGTTCTCCACATGAATGCTGCCGTCGCCATGCACGGTGAAGACCTGCTCGTGCCGGGCATCACCGCCAAGCAAGGTCTTGCTGAACCGGATGCGACAGGGCGCGCCGGGCGGACAGTCCACTTCGCTGGTCAAGCCTTCACCTTGCGCGTATGCGTTGCGCCATGCGCGTTGGCTCTTGTTGAGGCCGGCCCCGATGTCGTTGTCCGTGGGCGCGCGCCAGAACGCCGGCTCCGGGCCTTGGTGGATCAGCTCCTTGCCCTTCCACACGTAGCGGTCCAGCAGGCCCCTGCGTAGGTCGAAGTGTACACTGAAGTGCTTGCCGCGTACGGTGCACTGCACGGAGTCGCGGCTTACTTCCAGCGGACCCGGTCGCGGTGTGAAGGCCGCCGCAGGCGCGGATTGCAGCTCGAATTGCGCCGAGGCGAGCTCGTGTCCGGCGGGGAGGAAGGGTTCCGCGGTCTTCAGCGTGAAGGCCACGTTCAACTGGTACTCCTTACCGGCGTCCAGCTTATGTCGGTATGGTACGGTGAGTTCGGTGCTCTGCTGCGGCGGCACGGCGGGTAGGCCCATGGTCCCGTTCTCCACGACTTTGCCATTCTCCTGCAACACCCAACGCAAGGCCAGGTTGTCCAGCGGACGGAAGAAGCGGCCATTGCTCACGCGCACCCGGCGATCGCCCAGCCACACCGCATCGATGGGCTGGTGCGCCTGCTTCACCTCGTGGGCCATGGGCGTGGGCCGTCGGTAGGCATCCACCACGCCCTTGATGCAGAAATCGTTGTCGCTGAGGTTCTCGTCCACCGGGCCTTCCAGCGGGAAGTCGCCGCCGTAGGCCATGATGCGCTTGCCGTTCTTCACCGTGTCGATGGCCTGGTCGATCCATTCCCAGATGAAGCCGCCCTGCAATTTGGGGTTCTCCTTGGTGATCCGCCAGTAGTCGCTGAAGTTGCCGAGGCTATTGCCCATGATGTGCGCGTACTCGCTCTGGATGAAGGGCAGCTGGGCATCGCCGCGCGAATAGCTGAGCAGGCCGTCCAGGGAATGATACTGCGGGCAGAAGATCTCCGAGTACGGCGTCTTCACCGGATCGTCATAGTCCAGGTCGCGCTCGTACTGCACGGGCAGCGTGCTGCGTTGCTTCAGCCAGGCGTAGCCCTCGCGGAAGATGTACCCGTCACCCGCCTCATTGCCCAGCGACCAGGCGATCACCGAGGCGTGGTTCTTGTCGCGCTCGTACATGCGCTGGATCCGCTGCAGGTGGGCCTCTTCCCAGCGCGGCTTGTTGGAGATGGACACGCTGAGGTCGTAGCCCAGGCCGTGGCTCTCGATGTTGGCCTCGTCCACCACATACAGGCCGTATTCGTCGCAGAGCTCCATCCAGTACGGGTCCGGCGGGTAGTGCGAGTTGCGGACCGCGTTGATGTTGAGCTGCTTCATCATCTCCAGGTCCTTGCGCATGTCCGCATGGGTGAGGGTGTGGCCCGTGCGCGGATGGTGCTCGTGGCGGTTCACGCCCTTGATCCATACGCGCTGGCCGTTCACCAGCAGATCGCTGCCCCTGATCTCCACGCGCTTGAAACCGATGCGCTGCAGCACCACTTCCAGCACCCTGCCATCGCGGTCCTTCAGCGTGAGGAAGAGCGTGTACAGGTGGGGCGTTTCCGCGCTCCAGGCCCGCACGTGCGGCAGTTCCGCATGAAAGGGCACGTTGGTGTGGAAGCGGCCGGCCACCGTGCGGAAACCGGCGGTGCTGTCGCGGTACACCACATTGCCATGGGCATCTTCGAGTTGCGTATGCACCGTGAAGCTGTCCGGCCGGCTGATGTAGCCGTGCTCCCATTTGTAGTTGTCCACCTCGGCATCGATGTCCAGCACGCCGGTGGTGAGGTCGTCGGCCAGGGTGGCGGTCACCTTGCTGTCGCGGATGTTCAGCGTGTTGGTGCAGTAGAGGAACACATCGCGCTGGATGCCGGAGAAACGCCACATGTCCTGGCATTCCAGGTAGCTCGCGTCGCTCCACCGGTACACCTGGAATGCGAAGAGGTTCTCGCCTTCATGCAGGTAGGGCGTGATGTCGAACTCCGCGGCCAGCTTGCTGTCCTCGCTGTAGCCCACTTGCCGGCCGTTCACCCACACGAAGAGGCAGCTCTTGGCGCCGTCCACGTGCAGGAAGACCTGCTTGCCCTTGAAGGAGGCGGGCAAGGTCACGGTGCGGCGGTACGATCCCACGGGGTTGTTGTGCGCGGGGATGTCGTACGGCGGGTTCATCTTGCCGTAGCGTAGGCTGTGCCCGGCGAAGTCGTACGGCTGGTTCACGTAGATGGGCAGGCCGTAGCCGTTCACCTCCCAGCTGGCGGGGATGCGGAAGTCGTCCCAGGCGCTGTCGTCGTAGCCCGGCTTATGGAAGTCGATCGGTCGCTGGGCGGGATCCTGCACCCAGTTGAATTTCCACGCGCCGTTCAGCGAGAGGAAGTTGGACGATCTCTCCCGATCCCGCGTGCGGGCTGTGGCCATGTCCTCGAAGGCGAAGGCGCTGTTGCGCATGGGCATCCGGTTGATGGCCACCACCTCGGGCAGTTGCAGCTCGGCGGGGAGCTGCGCGGCCAGGCCGGTGACCAGGCCCACGAAAAGGCTGCATACCAGCACGCGCAGTTGACCCGTGCTATGAATGGGGAAGGGGTGGGACACCAGGAAGCGCATGTGTTCGGCCCGGAAAGTACACCGGCCCGGCGCGGATGCCGCTGGCGCGAGTCATACCGAGCGATGGAACTGACCAACCCTACCTACCGCAGATGATCAGGGTGCAGGAGGATGCCAATGGCGGGGCACAACGGATTGGGTATTGCCGAAGGCGGGGAGTTTTAGCATAAATGTTCAATAGAATTACTGCTGTTGAACCTTGCACAAATGTCCAATCGAAGCCGTTCAGCCCCGCTTTTGGCAATACCTTGTTATGCACAGTGCTTTTATTCATATTTTATCTTTCCGTTCTTAATGTCAAGACAGACTTTGAAATTATTAAAGAAGTCAAACCCGATTATTCCATTTGTACCACCCAACATCAATGTCATCTGTAATAGACTCGGCAAGTTTCCATACTTAACTTGAAATTTTTTACCTCCGAAATTTGTCAATATCTCGTAACACTTCGTTTCAAACTTTCCAACGCCCGGATAAAAGTCTTCTTCTGTTCCGATACTCGTATGCTGCGATGTCAGTTCACTGTCAAGATATGATAGTTTTGCTCCTGTGTCCAAAAAGAACTTTAGTCTTTGGTTGTCAACTGTCAATTCAATAATTGGAATGCCCATAAAAGATGAAATGGTTGTTTCATTGTTAAGTGAGTGTGTTTCATCTTTACTAAAAATCACGACTTCGCTTTTGTAGTCAAGCAAAACCTTGAAGCTTGATAAAATGTCAGCACCAATTAAAGTTGTTATTTCTGTTCCCAACATTTCTGATATTTTTTGAACTGTCAAACCCATATAATTTGTCGTACAACTGAAATTGTCGGAACAAAAAAGTAAATTATCCGCAAAGTGGATAGTAGAAGGTGCTCCCGTATCAATAAGCATTATATTTTTACCGACTTTAATAATCGGGTGCCCTTTGAATAGATCTATTTGAAATGTTGTCATTGCTTCTTATATAATTTGTATGTTGAACCTGTTGAACTGAATTGAGTAAATGCTTTGTTTGTATCTACAAAACCGTTTTCTCGTAGTAAATTGTCAAGCGTATTGGGCGACCAATATCTGATATTAAACTCGTCTTGATATTCAAATTTTTGCCCGTTAAAAATTCCATTACAAGTTTCTTTGTAAGTAAAAATATCATTGCTACTGTTTGTTAGCTCAACAGAACGATTAAAATATTCCGTCTGTATATTCGTTATCCTACCTGCATTAAAGAAAACCATATTAGGTAAGTCAAAGAAAAAATATCCGTTTGGTTTTATGTGTCTGCAAATGTTGTTTATAGTTTCGGATAGTTCTTGTTCACTTACTAAATAACTCAATACTGTAAAAAGTGCTATTGCTAAATCAGCTTTTCCGTTGTCGTATTCTGCAATTGAGCAATTTTTTATTTGTATGTCAAGGTTGTGTTTAATTTGGTTTGTTCTAAATTGCTCAACCATTCCTCTGCTTTTTTCAACTGCGACAACAGAATAATTTTGTTCAGTTAATGGAATTGAAAGTCGTCCTGTCCCTGCGCCAAAGTCAATGATTGAGCCATTGGGTATAATGTCATTAATTACATTTAAGGTTTCTGTCGTCAAGTCGTGATAGAAACGACCAAATGTCTTGTCATAAACAAAGTCGTAAAAAGTTGCCCAATTGTCGTGTGGTTGTTTCATTGTTTGCGGTCTATTTGCATTGTGCATAACTCAGAAATAGACGCAACGCCCCATTCTTTCAAGGACGGGGCGACCACCTGATAATGAGTTCACTGGCTGATGTGCAACACAAAACGCGCTATGTGTCAATGCGCCCTGGGCGGATCGGCGTTCGCAGTGGGTCATGGGTTGTCCAGCGGGCTGCTGTGCATGGGCAAGATAGGCGGTTTCACGGATCACGGTCTCGAAGGCGAGCGCTCGGCCATCGCAGCTTGCGATGAACGCACACCACGCCCACAGCCTGCACCAAAAAAAGGGGCCTGCGGTCAGGCCGGGTTCCCTTCCGGCTTCGTCAAGCCGTGGATCAACACACAGGCCGACGCGAAGATGAAGGACAGCCTGACCATGCTCAGCGAGATCCACAAGTGGGCCCGCTTTTGAAGCTCGGCATCGACCGTATCCGCAAAGGGGGTTGTGGTGATGCTCATCAATTCCGGAACGAAATAGATGAAGGTCGCGATGATCATCAGGACGTAGGTGCCCAGGGTGATCAGGATGTTCTTCCTGCGGCCCGTGCGCCAATTCAACGCCAGGGTGGCAAGCAGGAGAATGAGCGTCAACGGATGAATGGGCCGCCAGAATGATACGGGCTGGATGGCATATTCACCTTGGAACATCATGAGGGATCGGGGCGGCTCGGAGAAGGCGATGCGCCAGGTGGAGAGATGTTCGTACGTGCCCGCGCCGATGATCAGGCAATAGGAGATGCAGGCCAGTACGTAAATGAGATCGCGACTTTTCATGGTGATGGTCGAGCTTCGGACGAAGGTCCGGGCAGGCCCTGCCAACGGAATTGTATTTAACGGACAACCTCGAACAGGTGCCCGGCCAAGTCGCTTTTCCGAGAGCGGTACGCGGCCGGTGTGAGCGTGGTGAGCGACTTGAACACCTTGATGAAGTGCGACTGGTCCGAGAAGCCACAGGCGTATGCGATCCGCGTGAGCGACAGGTCGGACCGGTGCATGTGGTCCACGGCATTCAGGTACTTGAGGTAGAGCAGGGTCTGCTCGGAGTTCATCCCCGTTCGTTCACGAAGGATCCTGGAGAGGTGCCGGGGAGAACAGCAGAGCCATTCCGAAATGGCGGGCACGGACAGCGGGATCCCGCTTTTCAAGGTCAACAGGGCATTCAGCGCTTGTTCACGCGGGGACGGACAGGGCAGCCGCCTGGTCAGCCAGTCCGAGAAATGCGCGACGCGGGCGCTGAACGTCCTTTTCTCCGCGAGCTGATGCCACAAGGTGCTGAATGAGGTGTCGACAAGCGTCAGGTCGATGCACTGCCGGGCGAACTCGCCGGACGGGACCCGTAGGATGTGTTCGGTGGCCCCGACGTGCAGCACAACGCCGAACAGGAACAGGTCGTCCGGTAGCGTTAATTCGATGATGTTGGTATGATAACCCTGGATGAAGCATTTGGGCATGGCATAGGTCCGGTCGTACAACCTGCCGTGGATCGTGGTTCCCGGAAGGAAGTTGAAGATGATCTCCACGACCCCCTTGGGTACGATGCTCTCCTTGATCGCACCGGTGTTGTTCCTCTCCAGCTCCCAGAAGGAACGCACCGCATCGCTCAGCGGTCTTTCTGCTGGTGTGTGGAAGTGGGGTGCCATGGGAAGCTTGCCCGAAGTTCGGTCATCCGCTCATGCGTGAGAGCGCACGTGACCGGTCGCGGTGCCCGGCGAGGGGCGATCCAGCGTCTGACGCCTGTTCGATGGGGGAGCTCAAAGCATTCAAGCGGCTGTGGAGCGCGGCCTCGGACGAGCGAGGTCATGTGGCGATGGCGCCTGTGCTCGGGATCCACGAGCCAGGGGTGGTCCGCTGGAGCATAAGGGCACAGTTGTGGACGGTCGGGCGGGATCAGTTGGGACGGTATGGCACGGCCGGGACCGGTGCGGGCGTTGAGCCGGGCGCGTTCGACGGTTCCCAGGACTTCTATCGATATTCAGCATGTATAACAAGAAAGCGATATACTTGCCATAGTTTTATATAGCCGTGGATCCGCTCACCAACCCCTTTGCTCCGGGCGCTGGCTCGCCTCCACCGGAATTGGTGGGTCGCGCCAACATCGTGGAGCAGACCGCCCTGTTGCTCGCCCGCACGAGGCGGCGCCGTCCGGAGAAGAGCTTCCTCATGACCGGTCTACGCGGCGTAGGCAAGACCGTACTCCTGAACGAACTGGAGCGGATGGCCCAGGAGGCGGGCTACAGGACGATCCTCATCGAGGCCCATGAGGACAAACCACTTGGCGTGATGCTCGCGCCGCATCTGCGCCGGGCGTTGTACGACCTGGACCGCATGGCCGGAGCGGGCAACAAGGTGAAGCGCGGCCTGGCGGTGTTGCGCGGATTCATCGGTGCGGTGAAGGTGAAGGTGGGCGAAGTGGAATTCGGGCTGGACATCGATCCAGAGAAAGGCACCGCGGATACGGGGGATATCGAAGTGGACCTGCCCGAACTGTTCACGGTGATCGGTGACGCCGCGCTCGACAGAAATGCCGCGATCGCCCTGCTGATCGATGAAGTGCAATACCTGGGGCGCAGGGAGCTGAGCGCGCTCATCATGGCCATGCACAAGATGCAGCAACGGCAACTGCCTGTGGTGCTTATCGGCGCCGGCCTGCCCACACTGCCCGCGCTGGCCGGTGATTCCAAGTCGTACGCCGAGCGGCTCTTCAGTTTCCCGGTCATCGGTCCGCTGAGCGCCGCGGATACCGCACGTGCGTTGCAGGATGCCGTGCAGCCGCTGGGAGTCTCGTTCACCAAGAGCGCACAGGCCGAGGTGTTCAAGCACACACAGGGTTATCCCTATTTCATCCAGGAGTGGGGCTACCAGGCATGGAACCATGCCACCACCACCACCATCGGCCCGGCTGTGATCCAGGAATGCACCGCGCGCGTGGCCCAGCGCCTCGATGAGAATTTCTTCCGCGTCCGCTTCGATCGGCTTACGCCGGCGGAGAAGGACTACCTCCGGGCCATGGCGCACTTCGGTGAAGGACCCTGCCGATCGGCCGAAGTGGCCGCGGCACTGGGCATCAAGATCACCGCCGCCGGGCCGGTGCGTGACAAACTGATCAAGAAGGGCATGATCTACAGCCCCGCACACGGCGAAGCCGCCTTCACCGTTCCGCTCTTCGACGCCTTCATGCGACGGGCGATACCGGCGTTCAAGGCGCGGAAGTTGAAGTGAGGACCACCAACAGCACGGCCGGGACCGGTGCGGGCGTTGAACCCGAAGCGAGTGTTCACATTCCTCTTCCTCATCCCGATCTTCGCGCAATGCCGGCAAAGTCCACCAAACCCGACGGCCAGCAACTGCTCAGCCGCTACCAACGCGCCGTGGAGGCCGAGGTCGAGGCCCTGGCCTCCGGCGAACGCGACCGGTTGGCGGAGATCGGCGACCTGGCGCGGATCCTGGGCGTGGGGCCGCAATACCTGAGCCGCGCCGTGCGGCAGGCGAGCGGCATGAGCCCCTGCGACATATACGAGGAACGGCTGATGCAGCTGGCCCGTGAGCTGCTGGCCGACCCCGCGCTCTCCGCCGCTGAAGTGGGCCGACGCCTCACCATGGACCCCTCCAACTTCGGCAAGTTCTTCAAACGCTTTCAAGGCTGTACGCCGGGCGAATACCGCGTCCGTAACAGGATCCGTTGAGCGCAAAGGCTCACCATGCCCGGTCGCGCGCGTGTTGCTTCCTTCGCGATGCGATCCACACCAAGGACCGATGCCGCGAACCCTCCATACCTGGATCCTGGCCCTGGCCGCCACGACCCTGGCCGCAGCCGCACCTTCCGGATCAACGACCACACATGACCAACAGACCACTTCGCAGATGACCGCACCGATCACCGACCCCACCGTGAAAGCCGCCATCGACGCGCTGAACGCCCACGACCGCAAGGCTTGGGACGCCCTCTTCGCACCAGGCGCCACCTTCAGCGACGATGGCCACGAAGGAAGCCTCAGCAACTTCAGCAACAACGCCTTCGGCAAGGGCAAGGAACGCTTCACATCCATCGACAAGGTGGAGAACAACGGCCTGGATGTGTACGGCAGGCTGCACAGCGACTCCTGGGGCGACTTCAAGGCCTATTTCAAGTTCCGGGTGAAGGATGGCCGGATCACGCGGCTGGAAGTGGGACAGGCGAATTACTGAATGTGTGGTGAGGGTGGGGAGAATGGAGAGGGTGGTGAGGAAGTGAGAAAGGGAGGAAGTGAGAATGGTGAGGGTGGTGAGAATGGTGAGGGTGGTGAGAATGGTGAGGAAGTGAGGAAGTGAGAAAGAGAGAAAGAGAGAAAGTGTCTCGTCCTGAAAAAAGTTGACAGGTTAAAGGTGTTGGTCCTGTGTTAGGGTTGCAATTTCAGGTTGGTCCTGTTCGAGGTTGACATGGGCGTAATA
>JABWBQ010000123.1 GCA_013360395.1 Flavobacteriales bacterium | reverse complement strand
CCCCAGGCCGCGCGGCAGGCCCGCCTTGAACTGGGGGACGATGCAGGCGGCGGCCACCGCGGTCCAGCCCGCGCCTGTGGCCCAGCAAACCGACGCCAGGTCGTCGAACAGCAGGAAGGCCGCCCATGGCGAACCGGCCAGCGCCAGCACCTGCGCCGCGTTCGCCGCGAGCATTTTTCCCCGACCGCGCAGGTACGCGTACCCCAGCCCATAGACGCTCACGCTGGCCACCATCAACGCCAGGGGCGCGACCAGGTGGGCCTGGTCCCCGGAGCCGAACACCACCCAGGCCAGCGGCACCGGCCAGAGCAGCCCCACCACGAACGTGAGCAGCGCCAGGGGCAGCACCCAGCCCAGGGAGGCGGCCAGGTAGCGGCGCTGCTCCTGCACCCCGCCCCGCATGGCCACGTAACGTGTGATGCCCACCGCCGAGCCCAGCAGGATGAAGGGGAACGCGAACGAGACGGTGCGCCGCACCACCACGTACAGGTCGAGCTCATCACGACCGGCATCCGCCGCCAGCCGGTACACCACGAGGGTGCCGACGAGCACCAGCCCCTCGCCCAGGTAGGTGAGCACGTGGTCGCGCCCCTGTCCGGTGCGCAGCGAGGCCAGCAGGCGGCGGAGCATCGCGGGCCAAGATAGGTGCCGCCGAACGCCCGGAAGCCGCTCCTCCTTCCCTGCCCCCGTCCATAAAACTGCGTTGGTGTGCGCAAAGTGCGCCGGTCTATCTTCGGACCGCAACAGCACCAAGCGCATGGACATCTTCTTTCAATGGCACTGGTGGGCGGGCATGGGCCTGCTGCTCCTGATCGCGGAGATCTTCGTGCCGGGGTTCTTCCTGCTCTGCCTGGGCATCGGCTGCGCCGGCGGAAGCATCGCCGCCGCGCTCGGGGCCGGTCCTTCCATGCAGCTCCTCGCCTTCTCGGCGGTGTCGCTCGTGGCCTTCTTCACCATCCGGCCGCTGCTGATGAAGAAGCTGTGGACCGGCGAGACCGTCCGTACCAACGTGGACGCCCTCATCGGCCGGCGTGCCCGCGTCACGCAGGATTTCGAGCCCGCCCTGCGCCTCGGCCGCGTGGCCATCGATGGGGACGACTGGCGTGCCGAGTGCACCACCGACCGTGCCCTGCGCACCGGTGACCTCGTCGACATCGTCCGCGTGGAAAGCAACACCCTGGTGGTGAAACCCGTGGACCCCTGAGCCGCGCACACCTCCTGCATCCCCGATCCATACCCCCACCACAAACCCTCCCCCATGACCGCCGGAACCATCATCCTCATCCTGCTCGCCCTGCTCGTGGTGTTCATCGTGGCCAAAGGTCTGCGCATCGTGCAGCAGAGCGAGGCCATGGTCGTGGAGCGCCTCGGGCGCTACCACAAGACGCTCAACGCCGGCATCAACGTCATCATCCCCATCGTGGACAAGCCCCGGGAGATCGTGTTCCGTTTCACCCGCGACCTGCCCGACGGGAACAAATTCGTGCAGTTCGTCAAGAAGGAGCGCATCGACCTGCGGGAGACGGTGTACGATTTCCCGCGGCAGAACGTGATCACCAAGGACAACGTGATGACCGAGATCAACGCGCTGCTCTATTTCCAGATCATGGACCCGGTGAAGGCCATGTACGAGATCGAGAACCTGCCGCTGGCCATCGAGAAGCTGACGCAGACCACGCTGCGCAACGTGATCGGCGAGCTGGACCTGGACGAGACCCTCACCAGCCGCGACACCATCAACATGAAGCTGCGCACCATCCTGGACGAGGCCAGCAACAAGTGGGGCGTGAAGGTGAACCGCGTGGAGCTGCAGGACATCAATCCGCCGCGCGACATCCGTGAGGCGATGGAGAAACAGATGCGTGCCGAGCGCGACCGCCGGGCGCAGATCATCGACGCCGAGGGCAGCAAGCGTGCCGCCGTGCTCCAGGCCGAGGGTGTGCAGCAGGCGCAGATCACCCAGGCCCAGGGCCAGAAGGAATCGCAGATCCTGGAGGCCGAGGGCGATGCCCAGGCCCGCATCCGCCGGGCGCAGGGCGAGGCCGAGGCCATCCGCCTGGTCACCGAGCAGATCAAGGGCACCAAAGGCGACCCCACCACCTACCTCATCGCCATGAAGTACCTGGAGACCCTCAAGGAGATGACCAGCGGCCAGGGCAACAAGGTGATCTACATCCCCTACGAGGCCAGCGGTGTGCTCAGCAGCGTGGGCGGCATCAAGGACATGCTCGAGGCCAACAAGGCGCTCAACACCTGATCGCGCCTCCCCGGTCCCGAGGCCCGGCCGTCCACCGACGACCGGGCCTCGTGCATCATCCGGCTTCGCGGCGGAACCCCATGACGCAGTTCCGCGTATCTTTGTCCGCGTTCACCGTCAGGTGGACATGCCCCGAGCGCCCAGCTCTCCGTGCCGGCCCAGGCCGACGCCCGAATTGACCAGGCGCCATCTCCCAGCGGATCATTGGACGCCGGGCCGGATCGAAGGGGCGACCATCACACACGACCGGTGTGTCCAGGTGCAATGGCCTGCGCACACGCAACACACCCGAACGCCCGGGCCATGGCGGTAGCATGCAACGCAAGACGTTCAACGACCTCGGGCTCATCGAGCCCATCCTCAAGGCCCTTCAGGAAGAGGGCTACAGCGAGCCCACCCCGATCCAGGCGCAGGCCATCCCGCACCTGATCCAGGGCCGCGACCTGCTGGGCTGCGCCCAGACCGGCACCGGCAAGACCGCCGCCTTTGCCATCCCCATCCTGCAGGAGCTGCATGTGCGCAGCAACGGGGCGCACCAAGGCGCGAAACGCCCGATCAAGGTGCTCATCCTCACCCCCACCCGCGAACTGGCCATCCAGATCGGGGAGAGCTTCGCCGCCTACGGCCGTCACCTGCGCCAGAAACACACCGTGATCTTCGGCGGCGTGGGCCAGAAACCGCAGACCGACGCGCTGCAACGCGGGGCCGACATCGTGGTGGCCACCCCGGGCCGCCTGCTCGACCTCATGGGGCAGGGCTACGTGCATCTCAACGACCTGGACATCTTCGTACTGGACGAGGCCGACCGCATGCTCGACATGGGCTTCATCCATGATGTGAAGAAGGTGATCGCCAAGCTGCCGCCCAAGCGGCAGACGCTCTTCTTCAGCGCCACCATGCCGCCGGAGATCGCGCGGCTGGCCCACAGCATCCTCACCGACCCCGTGAAGGTGGAGGTGGCGCCGGTGAGCAGCACCGCCGACACCATCGACCAGCGCATGTACTTCGTGGACCGCACGGACAAGAACAAGCTGCTGCTGCATCTGCTGGAAGGCCCCGCCATCCGCGAAGCGCTGATCTTCACCCGCACCAAGCACGGGGCCAACAAGGTGGCCAAGGTGCTCACCCAGGCCGGTTTCGCCGCCGAGGCCATCCACGGCAACAAGAGCCAGACGGCCCGCCAGAACGCCCTGAAGAACTTCAAGGAAGGCAGGCTGCGCGCCCTGGTGGCCACCGACATCGCGGCGCGGGGCATCGACATCGACGGCCTCACGCACGTGATCAACTTCGACCTGCCCAACGTGCCCGAGACCTACGTACACCGCATCGGCCGCACCGGCCGGGCCGGGGCTTCGGGCAAGGCCATCAGCTTCTGCGACCACGAGGAGAAGGCCTACCTGCGCGACATCGTGAAGTTGATCCGCCGCGACATCCCCGTGGAGGAAGGGCATCCCTACGTGATGGTCGGCGGGCCGAAGAAGGCCGAACCCGAACCGCGTGAGCCGCGCCAGCCCCGCGGTCCCGGCCGCGGTCAACGCCCGCCGCACGAGGGCCGCCGCAACGAGCACCGCCCGCAAGGCCCCCGGCGCGAGGAGCGCAAGCCCGCACCCGCACGCACGCAGGAGGCCCGCCACGACCGCCAG
>JABWBQ010000008.1 GCA_013360395.1 Flavobacteriales bacterium | reverse complement strand
GCCGGCCGCCAAACCGGCACCCGCGCCCAAACCGGCACCACCGCCGGCGGCCACCGCTCCCGAACCCGACCGGACCCCGGTGATCCGTCTGGACACGCGGCCCGAGGTGCGCCAGACCTCCTTGATCGACGCCATCGCCGAAACGGAGACCGCACCGCCGCAGGAACGGGCCGACAAGCCCGCCGCCACGCCGACGGCGCGGCCCAAAAGCCTGGCCGACAAACTGGGCGAAGCACCCATCCCCGACCTGGGCAAGGCCATCGCCCTCAGCCAGAAGTTCTGGTTCGTGGCCGAGCTCTTCGGCGGCGACCGGGTGGCCTTTGAGCAGGGCGTGGAGGCCATCAACGCTGCAAAGGGGCTGGAAGAGGCACGCCGCTTGGTGGAGGCACGGATCGCCGGGCTCAAGAAGGCTCCGGACCCCGAAGCACTGCAAGCCTTCCTGGCCCTTGTGGAACGCCGCCACCGCTGATGTACATCACCAGGTCCCTGCTGCCGACCCTTGCCGCCGCCGCGGCTTTCGTATCCACCCTCCAAGCCCAGGAGCCCGCCGCCGTGCTGGCCAACGCCCGCCGATGGGTGGACACCCTGGCCTCCCCCGCCCTGCACGGAAGGGGGTACGTCCAGGGCGGCGACAGCCTGGCCGCCGACCTCATCGCCGCCGAGTTCGACCGCCTGGGGCTGCTGCCGGTGCGCAACAGCCGCTTCGAGCCCTTCAGCTTCACGGTGAACACCTTCCCGGACAGCGTGAAGCTCTCCGTGGACGGCCGAGCGCTGCGCCCCGGCATCGACTTCCTGGTGGACCCCGGTTCGGGCAGCGCCACGGGGCGCTACGACCTGGTCCATCTCAGGCTGGAGGACCTGGCCACGCCCGAGAGGCGCGCCATGACCATGGGCGTGGTCACCGGAAAAGCCATGGCCCTGCACCTGCCCGACACGCGCAACGCCGATACGCTGGCCCTGCTGCGCGACCTGCAGGACGACCTGCTCCACCACGGTCCCGTGCTGCGCAGGGCCACCGGCAAGCTCACCTGGGGCGTGGCCCGGCAGGCCGCACCCCACCCCCTGCTGGAGATCGCGCAGGAGGCTTGGAACGACAGCGCCACCACGATCCACCTGCGCGTGGCCAACCGCCTGCGCAACCACCACGCCCGTAACGTCTGGGGCCTGGTGAAGGGCCGCAGTTCCAGGCAGCTCGTGGTGGTGACGGCCCACTACGACCACTTGGGACGCATGGGACCCGATGTGCTCTTTCCCGGCGCCAACGACAACGCCAGCGGGGTCAGCATGCTGCTCAACCTCGCCGCGCACTACACCCGGGAGCGACCACGGTACGACATGCTCTTCATCGCCTTCGCCGGCGAGGAGGCCGGCCTGGTGGGCAGCCGCTGGTGCGCCGTGGACCGCGCCTTCGACCTGGGCGCCGTGAAGCTGCTGATCAACCTGGACCTGCTGGGCACCGGTGAGGAGGGCATCACCGTGGTGAACGCCACCGCCCAAAAGGATGTGTTCGATGCCCTGGTGGCCATCAACACCGCCACCGGCCGCCTGGCCCAGGTGAAGCCGCGCGGCCCGGCCTGCAACAGCGACCACTGCCCCTTCGTGGAACGCGGCGTGCCCGCGATCTTCATCTACACCCTGGGAGGCATCGCGGCCTACCACGACGTGATGGACCGCGCCGGGACCCTCCCGCTCACCGACTACCACGACGTTTACCTGACCCTGGTGGACCTGATCAACGGGCTGAAGTGAGCGGACGGCTGACCGTGGTGCCGACACCGATCGGCAACCTGCAGGACATCACCCTGCGTGCGCAGCGTGTGCTGGCCGAAGCCGACGCCGTGGTGGCCGAGGACACCCGCGTGAGCGGCAGGCTCCTGCAGCACCTGGGCCTCAGCCGGCCGTTGCTCAGCTTCCACACCGCCAACGAGCACCGCCTGGTGGATCGGCTCACCGACCGCCTGGTGCAGGGCGCACACCTGGCCCTGGTGAGCGACGCCGGCACACCGGGCATCAGCGACCCCGGCTACCTGTTGGTACGCGCCGCCTTGCGCGTCGGTGTGCCCGTGGAGTGCCTGCCAGGCGCCACCGCCTTCGTACCCGCCCTGGTGTGCAGCGGTCTGCCCTGCGAGCGCTTCGTGTTCGAGGGCTTCCTGCCGCAGCGCAAAGGACGGCGCACCCGCCTGGAGGCCCTTCGCCACGAGCCCCGCACCATCGTGCTCTACGAGAGCCCGCACCGCCTGCCGCGCCTGTTGGACGAGCTGGCCGAGGTGCTCGGGCCCCAGCGCCCGGCCTGCGCCAGCCGTGAGATCAGCAAGCTGCACGAGGAACATCGGCGCGGCACCCTCGCCGAACTGCAGGCCCACTTCAGCGCCCAAGCTCCGCGAGGCGAGTTCGTGGTGTGCGTGGGCGGCGCCCCCTGAACCGTTGCACACCGGGCCCTGTTGATGCACGCCCGGCCCGCCCCGTCGCCGGCCCGGCACCCGGGGCTACCTTGCCGGGGTGAAGACCGCGATGCCCCTGGCGGGGCTGCTCCTGCTGCTGACCGGCCCACGTGCCGCAGCCCAGGTATTGCTGTACCCCACCCTCGACGCCTACCGTGCGCAAAGCGGTGAGGCCGTCGGTGATTACGTCGGGCTCACCTCCGCCCGGCGCGACCACATCCTCACCGTGGAAAAGGACGGCCAACGCCGCGACGTGCCCTGCTCCACCCTCTGGGGCTTCCGCTACGGCGATGTGACCTACCGCATCAACCCCGGGGAACGGCATGCACCGCTGCGGCTCTGGACCCACGGCGGCATCTGTTACTACGAGAACGGGTACGCCCACCTGCGCATGCAGCACGAAAGGCTCGAGCAGGTCATGTTCGCCGAAGGGCAGGGCCATCGCTCGTACGTGAGCAAGGACCTCGAAGGACCCGTCGTGCCCGCCGTGTTCCGCGAGGGCGACGAACGCTCGGCCAGCGGCCGGTTCCGCAAGGAGCATCCGCAATATGCACCGCTGTACTCCTGCATCGGTGGCGACGACGACCTGGACCGCATCCGCCAGTGCGTGGTGGATTTCGAAGTGATGCTTGAAGGGGAATAGCACACCCTGTTCCACGTACAAGACCGATCCCCGTGCGCGCCTGGCAACTTCACCGGCATGGCCGACCCCGCCAGGGACTGCAGCTGGTGGAACTACCCGACCCGCGGCCGGCTCCGCACCAGGTGCTGGTGCGCTGCGAGGGGTTCGGCATCAACTACGCCGATGTGATGGCCGTCCGCGGCCTCTACCGCGAAGCCCCACCGCTGCCCAGCGTGCTCGGTTATGAAGTGGTGGGGCGCATCGTGGCCCATGGGGCGGAAGTCCCCCCGGAGCTGCTCAGCCGTCGCGTGGTGGCGCTCACCCGTTTCGGCGGCCATGCGGAACTGGCCCTGACCGACGCCCGCGCCTGCGCCCCCATCCCCGACGACATGCCGCTGGGGGTCGCCACCGCCCTGGCCACCCAGGGATGCACGGCCTGGTACGCCGCCCGGATGGTCGTGCAACTGCGCTCCGGCATGCGGGTGCTTATCCATAGCGCGGCGGGCGGCGTGGGCCAGCTGCTGGTGCAACTGGCCCTGCACAGCGGTTGCACCGTGTATGCCGTGGCCGGCGGTGCCGCGAAGGTGGCCCACCTCCGTTCCCTGGGCGTCCACCAGGCCATCGACCGCCATCAGGGCCCCTACCCGCACGCCGTGCGCACCGCGCTGAACGGGGCCCGGATCGATGTGTGCTTCAACGCCGTCGCGGGCCGCAGCTTCCGCACGGACATGGGTCTGATCGGCGCGGGCGGGGCCGTGGTGCTCTTCGGCGGCGCCCAACGCGGAAACCGCAACGGCCCCTTCGCCACCCTGCGTTTCGTGTGGGACATGGGCCTGGTGGTGCCCATCCTGCTGATGATGCGCAGCAAGAGCCTCATCGGCATCAACATGCTCCGCCTCGGCGACCACCGGCCGGAGCTGCTGGCCGAATGCCTTCAGCGCGTGGTGCAGGAGGGCGCCGCAGGCCGCCTGCGGCCGCACGTGCATGCCGAACTGCCTGCCGAACAGCTGCCCGAGGCCCTGGAGATGCTGGGATCCGGGAACACCATGGGCAAAGTGGCCCTGGCCTGGGGCACCCCCGTTCAGGGCACGGGCACCACCGCCTCCCGCTGATCGAGCCAGTGGCGCGCCTCCGTCTCCTCGAGGAACACGCGCGTTTCGTACTTCCGGGGGAAATAGCTGAAGTACAAGCTGGCCAGCCGCTCGTTCAACGCGCTCTGGCCGGCGAAGGCCAACCGCCTCGTGGAGCAACCGCCATGGGCCTTGCCATGGTCCACGCTCAGCACGTTCAGGTCGAAGTCGAGCTCCGGCGGTGTCACCGCCAGCACGTCCGGGCTGTCGGCTCCGCACAACGTGCGTTTCGCGTTCACGATCTCGCCGAGCCCCCGCACGTCCAACTTCACATCCGGCTTGAAACGCACTTCGATCAGCTCCGGGGAGACGCGCTCCACGGTGGCCGTCGCCGTGTCGATCAGGGTGGGATGTCCTTGCATGCCGCAAAGGTAGTATGCGTGCATACGGCCCCGCACCGGTACGCTGCGATCCGCCGGTGCGGCGGGCCCGCTCGTCCATTTCCCTAAGAACCGCTGCCAGAACAGCCCTCGGCGCAGCACTGCGCAAGCAACCGCACATCGGGCGCTCCGTCTCATCTTTGTTCTTGTCAACCACCACCACCATGATCCCGATGTCCACACCGCTACGCCGTTCCGCCCTCGCCCTCGCCACGGTGGCGCTGACCCTCCCCGCCCTGGCCCAGCCCGGCGCGCTCGACCCCGGGTTCACCGTGGGTGCCGGTGCGAACGAACGCGTGATGGCCATCGCCCAACAGACCGATGGCCGGAGCATCATCGCCGGCTACTTCACCAACTACCGCAGCACGGCCCTCAACCGGATCGCGCGGGTGAACCTGGACGGCACGGTGGATGGGGGCTTCACCATCGGCACGGGCTTCAACAGCTACGTGCTGGGCGTGGCGCTACGGAGCGACGGGGACATCGTGGCCGCGGGCAACTTCACCCAGTACGATGGAACAGGGCGCGTGCGGGTGGCCCGCTTGAACAGCGACGGGACGCTGGACGCAGGCTTCACCACGGGCACCGGTTGCAATGCGGTGGCTTATGCCGTGGCCGTCGACGACGACAAGACCTATGTGGGCGGTGCCTTCACGAGCTATGCCGGCACGGGCCGCTCACGCATCGCCCGCCTGAACGACGATGGGACGCTGGACACCGGCTTCGACCCCGGCACCGGTTTCAACGGTGACGTGTACTGCCTGGCCGTGCAGGCCGACGGCAAGGTGCTCGTGGGTGGCAGCTTCAGCGCGTTCAATGGCACGGGCCGCAACGGCATCGCACGCCTCAACACGGACGGCACGCTGGACACCGGCTTCGACCCCGGCACCGGGACCAGCAGCTGGGTGGCGACCATCACCATCCAGCCCGACGGCAAATGCGTCATCGGTGGCAACTTCACCAGCTACAACGGCACCGGCCGCAACCGCGTGGCCCGCGTGAACAGCGATGGCACCCTGGACACGGGCTTCGACCCCGGCACGGGCTGCAACAGCTGGGTGTACTGCTCGGACATCCAGGCGGACGGCAAGCTGCTGATCGGCGGCGATTTCACCAGCGTGGCCGGCAGCACCCGCAACCGCCTGGCCCGGCTCAACACCGACGGCTCGCTGGACACCGGCTTCGCCCCCACCGGCGGCGCCAACAACTGGGTGTACAGCATGAACGCACAGCCCGACGGCCGCCTGTTGATCGGCGGTGCGTTCGGCACCTACAACGGCACCTCGAGGACCCGCCTGGCGGGCGTGCTCCTGGGCTGTGACAACCCGATCGAACTGGAACTCACCACGGACGGCAACGGCGCCGAGACCAGCTGGGAGATCATCCCCATCGGCTTCACCTATGCCATCCTGAGCGGAAGCGGCTACCCGGACAATGCCACCCTGACCGTGAGCGCTTGCCTGCCCACGGGCTGCTTCCGGCTGCGGGTGCTCGATGCGGGGGGCGACGGCATCCCCGGTGGCGGCTATGTGCTGCGCGACACCTCCGGCCTGCGCATCATCGACAACGTGGGCAACGGTGGCGGCTTCACCACCGAAAGCGCCCTGTACAACCAGCAGGGGTTCTGCCTGCCCAACGGCACGGTGGACCTCACCTTCCGCAACTGCGACAAGGAGGACCTGCTGATCGGCGATGCCATCGAATGCGACCCCGACCCGGCCGTGAGCGCCGAATGGGGCGTGGGTGACCAGACCGACGACGGTTATCAGTTCTGGTTCTTCGACCCCAACGGCAGCTACTCGCGCAGGATCCTGCGCACGCACGCCACCAGCGGTGGTTTCGGACCCGCCGTGGCCACGCGCGCCTGCCGCCTGGCCCTGGCCAGCATCGTCACCAACCCCCTGCCCCTGGACCTGCTGCTCAACGTGCGCGTGCGGACCCTGGTGAACGGTGTGTACGGCCCCTTCGGTGCGGCCTGCCGCCTGCAAGTGCTCTCCGTGCCCGAGAGCTGCCCGGACACCAAGCTCATCGACGCACCGTACCACCTCAACTATTCCTGCGGGGTGGTGCGCAGCTTCGGCGCCTCGGACAAAGTGCACTGTTACCCGCTCGCCGGGGCCACGCACTACCGCTTCCGGTTCGAGCGGGACGGCGGCGGCTTCGTGCGCCAGGTGGTGGCCACCTCGGCCTCGCTGGTGCTGAGCTGGTACACCCTGCCCCTGGTGGACGGCGACACGTACAACGTCACGGTGCAGGCCAGCTTCGACGGCGGCGGCACCTACTGCCCCTTCGGGGAAAGCTGCCAGGTGATCATCGACAACACGCCGATGGCCCCGCAACGCGCCCTGGAAGCCGCCGTCGGGGAGGACCTTCGCATCTGGCCGCAGCCCCTGTTGGACAACACGTGCTGGATGCAACTTCCCGGTACGGCCCCACAGGACCTGGACCTCACCGTGCTGGACCTGCGCGGGGGCCTGGTGCTCGCACAACGGATCACCCACAGCGCGGCTCCGGTGGCGGTCACCCTGCCCGAAGGTCTCCCGGCCGGCGTGTACCTGGTGCGGGTGGGATCGGCGGATCAGGTGTGGAGCCAGCGGCTGCTGAAGCAGTAGAGGCTATCTCAATAACATTGGTGTCCGGTCCGCGGAACACCGCGGAGGCCATTGGCCGGTTCAGCCGAACAGGAGCGCGGGCACCTCGCTCATGCGGCTCACCGGGACCACCGTGATGCCCTCGGCGGAGACCGCTCCCTTGCCGCCCTGGGCAATGAGCATGCGGCGGAACCCCAGCTTGCGCGCCTCGGCGATGCGTTGCTCGGTGCGTGCCACCGGCCGCACCTCGCCGGTGAGGCCCACCTCACCGCAGAACACCGTGTCCATGGGAATGGGGATGTCCACATTGCTGCTGAGCACGGCACAGGCCACGGCCAGGTCGATCGCCGGCTCCTCCACGCGCAGGCCGCCGGCCAGGTTCAGGAAGACGTCCTTCTGCCCCAGGCGGAAGCCGCACCGCTTTTCGAGCACGGCCAACAGCATGTTCAGGCGCCGCAGGTCGAAGCCGGTGGCGCTGCGCTGGGGTGTGCCGTACACCGCGCTGCTCACCAGCGCCTGCACCTCCACCAACAGGGGGCGCTGCCCTTCCAAGGTGGCGCACACGGCCACGCCGCTGGGGCTGTCCTCCCGCTCACCCAGCAGCAGCCGGCCCGTGTCCTCCACGGCGGCCAGACCCGTGCCGTGCATCTCGTAGATGCCCAGCTCGTTGGTGCTGCCGAAGCGGTTCTTGAGCGGCCGCAGCAACCGGTACGCATGGTCGCGGTCGCCCTCGAACTGCAGCACACAGTCCACCATGTGCTCCAGCACCTTCGGCCCGGCGATGTACCCGTCCTTGGTGATGTGGCCGATGAGCACGAAGGGTACGTCGGCGGTCTTGGCGAAGCGCATGATCTCGGCCGTGCACTCGCGCACCTGCCCCACGCTGCCGGGGCTGGCGTCCAAGGCGGCCGTGTGCAGGGTCTGCACGCTGTCGATCACCACCAACCCGGGCTTCAGCGCCTCGATATGCCGGAAGATGTTCTGCGTGTTCGTTTCCGTCAAGACGTAGCAGCTGTCGGCGTGGCCGGCGGCGAGTGACGACCGGCGAGCCGGGGACCCGTCCCCGAACGATCGGCCACCCGTTACGTGCGGCTCGTTACGCGCCACGCCCAGCCGCTCCGCCCGCATCCTCACCTGGTGCTCGCTCTCCTCACCGGAGATGTACAGGGTCCGCAGTTGCGGGTCGCGCAGGGCCGTTTGCAGCAGCAGGGTGCTCTTGCCGATGCCCGGTTCGCCGCCGATGAGCGTGATGCTGCCGGGCACCAGGCCACCGCCAAGCACCCGGGCCAGCTCACCGTCGCTGAGCGGGATCCGCGGACCCTCCTGTGCGGGAATGTCGCCGATGGCCACGGGCCTGGCCGTACGGCCTTTCACGCTGGCCGGGGTCCCGCGCTTCTCCTCCACGCGGTCGCGCACCTCCTCGGCCAGGGTGTTCCACTGCTTGCAGCCAGGGCATTGGCCCAGCCACTGTGGAAAGGCCGAACCGCAATTCTGGCAGACGTATTGGGAACGCACCTTGGCCATGGCGTCGGTTCAGGTCAGGCCCGGAGCAGAAGCGGTGATCGGCCGCATGGCGCGGTGGCCCTTCCCGGGGCGCAAAGTGCCGGGCCGATGAACAACATGCCCTTGGGCCGAGCGACAACGCATGGCGGACGGTCTCAGCCCTTGCGGACCCGCTCGACCAGGGCGGTGGTGGAAAAGCCTTCCACGAACTTCAGACTGTGCACGCTGCCGCCGTGGGCTTTCACCACATCGGCGCCCACGATCTGCTCGGGTTTCCAATCGCCGCCCTTGGTCAGCACATCGGGCCGGATGGCGGTGATCAGTTCCAGGGGGGTGTCCTCCTCGAAGATGACCACGGCGTCCACGCAGCGCAAGGCGGCCACCACCAGGGCCCGGCTCAGTTCGTCGTTCAGCGGGCGGTCGGGGCCCTTGCCCAGGCGCCGCACACTGGCGTCGCTGTTGATGCCCACCACCAGCCTGTCGCCCAGGGCGGCGGCTTCTTCCAGGTACGCCACATGGCCGCGGTGCAGCAGGTCGAAGCACCCGTTGGTGAACACGATGCGGTCACCCTTCACACGCCACACATGGGCCAGGCGCACCGCTCCGGCGCGGTCCGTCAGATGAGGGTGCACGGGGGCGGGGGCGGTTTCGGCGGTCATGGGCTGCTACGCTTGCGCGCGGCCAAAAGTAGCGAGAGGCCTCCCAGGCTGATGATCATGAGCGTTTGCGCCACCCACAGCAGCCATCCCATCGCCAGGGCCTCCGGGCGGATCAGGGTGCCGTCGCCACCGGTCATGTACACGCTGACGATCAAGGCCACGAATGCCGGGTAGGCCCCGATGCCGCCCTGCACCAGCACGATGCCCACCGACCCGGCGATGAAGCCGGCCATGACCCCCGCGGCCGGCACCGTGCGTGTTTCGGGCAGGGCCAGGAAACCCACGGCGAACATGGCCACGTACAGCACCCAGATGAGCACGGTGTGGAACAGGAAGGGCCCCTTGTCCGGGGTGCGCAGGATGGAACGCATCCCCTCGGCGAAGCCGCGCACAGCGTCCCGCAGCCGGGCACGCGCCGCCGGGCGTTGCAGGAGCAGATAGGTCGCCGCCAGGGCCGCGGCGCCCAGCAGCGCCAGCAGCCACCACCCCGTTCCGCCCTCCTCGGCGGCCGGTCCCTGCTGGGCCCGGAAGGTCGCGATGCGCTGCCGGAACAGGTCCAGCTTGTCGGCCTGCAGCAGCAGGGTGAGGCCCGCGATGCCCAGGAGCATCACCATGTCCACGGCTCGCTCGGCCAGGATGGTGCCGAAGCCCTTCTCGAAAGGCACCCCCTCGGACCGGTACAGCATGGCGGCGCGACTGGCCTCGCCGGCGCGGGGAAGCAGCATGTTCATGAAGTAGCCGCCCATCACGGCATGGTAGCAGGACCAGAAACCGGGCGCATGGCCCATGTGCCGCAGCAGATAGCGCCAGCGCCAGGCGCGGCTCACGTGGCTCAGCCAACCCAGCAGGTTGCTCCACAACAGCCACGGCACGGAGGCCCGGCCGAAGGCGTCGAAGAGCGCGGCCCGCTGCGCCTCGTCCAGCTGGCGGTAGAAGTGGAGCACCAGCCCGATCCCCAGGGCGATGGGCACCGCCACTTTCAGGGTGCCCACCACCGCCTTACGCATGTCCTTATGGAACGAGCTTGTTGGTGCGCTCGTCCGGGAAGATCACCGTGGGGCGGTGGCTGCGGGCCTCCTCGATGGTCATGTGCGCATAGGCCACCACGATCACGATGTCGCCCACGGTCACCCGCCGGGCCGCCGGGCCGTTGAGGCAGACCACCCCGCTGCCCCGCGCGCCCTTGATGACGTAGGTGTACAGCCGGTCGCCGTTGTTGACGTTGAGCACCTGCACCTTTTCGCCCTCCACCAGGCCGGCGGCATCGATCAGGTCCTCGTCCAGGGTGATGCTGCCGATGTAGTTGATCTCAGCCTCGGTGACACGAACGCGGTGGATCTTGGCGCGAAGGACTTCAATGGTCATGGGGATGCCGCGGATGGCGGGCGGCAAAGGTATCGCCGCCCGGCCCATCCCGCTGCAGGACCAGGTTGTCGATCAGACGTACCGGGCCCACCCGGGCGGCCACCAGGACAACGGCCTCCTGGAGCCCGTCCCACCCGTCGATCGGTGCCAGGGTCGCGGGGTGGGCGATGCCGAGATGGTCCGGCCGGATGGCCGGGTCGGAGGCCAGTACGTCCAGGCCGGCCTGGCGCGCCTGGTCCACGGTACTGCGGAAGGCGGCACGGGCCACGGCTTGCAACGCCTGGTACAACAGCGGTGCCCGGGCCCGGTCGGCCGGGTCCAGCCGCTGGTTACGGCTGCTCATGGCCAGGCCATCGGCCTCGCGTTGGGTGGGACACGCCACTATGTCCTCCGGCCAGTGCAGGCTGCGTGCCACGTGCCTGATGATGGTGAGCTGCTGGCGGTCCTTCTCCCCGAAGAAGGCCATGTCGGGCCGCACATAGTGGAAGAGCCGTTCCACCACGTTCACCACCCCTTGGAAATGCCCCGGCCGGTCCGGACCCTCCCAGTGCAGGTCCAGGCCGCCCAGGTCGTATTCCCGGGGCCGATGGTCGCGGAAGATCCCCTCGGCCTCGGGCGTGAAGAGCAGGTCGCAGCCCGCAGTGCGCAACAGTCCGGCGTCGGCCTCGGGCTGCCGGGGATACCGCGCCAGGTCCTCGGGATTGTTGAACTGCAGGGGGTTCACGAAGATGCTCACCACCACCCGGTCGCACCGCCGCCGCGCCTCCTGCACCAAGGCGAGATGGCCGGCATGCAGCGCGCCCATCGTGGGTACGAAGCCGATGCGCTCGCCCCGACGCCGGCGTTCGGCCTGCCAGGCGGCCACCTTGATGGGGTCGACGCAATGGTCCATGGGTCCGGAATCCCCTGTCCGACAAGGGGAAACGTCGTGACGGCGGGGCGCCAAGCTAGCTGTTGCGGTTGAAGGTCGGCTGAAAAGTCTATATTTTTGTACCCGTTTTCCCTTACCCCTTGCCGATGAGCCTCAAGAACGTGAAAGTCCTGACCATAGCCCAGTCGATCCACCCGTTCTTGGAGGACCATCAGATGGCCCAGGCCACGCGCCAGCTTCCCCAGGGCATCCTGGAGTGCGGCAACGAGATCCGGGTCTTCATGCCCAAGTTCGGTTGCATCAACGAGCGCCGGCACCAGTTGCACGAGGTCATCCGCCTCAGCGGCATGAACCTGATCATCAACGACACGGACCACGCCCTGCTGATCAAGGTGGCCAGCGTGCCCAGCGCGCGCATGCAGGTGTACTTCATCGACAACGAGGAGTACTTCAAGCGCAAGTGCACCTGGAACGACAGCGACGGTGTGTTCCATCCCGACAACGACGAAAGGGCGCTCTTCTTCTGCCGCGGTGTGCTGGAGACCGTGCGCAAGCTGGGCTGGGTGCCGGACATCATCCACTGCCACGGCTGGATGACGGCCTTCGTGCCCCTTTATGTGAAGCATCACTTCAACGACGACCCCCACTTCGAGAACGCCAAGCTGGTGTTCAGCGTGTACGACGAGAAAGCCGAACCGCTGGACAAGGGGCTGGCGCGCAAGCTGGAGCTGGAGGGCTTCTCCAAGGATCTCTTCAAGGGCCTGGCGAAGCCCACCACGGACGAGCTGTACAAGTTCGGCATCGAACTGAGCGATGCCGTGGTAAAGGGCAGCGCCAAACTGGGCAAGGGTCTGGAGAGCGCCATCAAGACCGGTGGAAAGCCGGTGATGGCGTACCCGGCGGCCGATGAGCTGGTCACGGCCCACGCCGAGTTCTACCAAAGCGTGCTGGAGGAAGCCCTGGTGTGATCGCCTTGGCCGCGCCCCCACCCTTCCGCAGCGCCGGTGTGCTGCTGGGCTCCCTGGCCCTGCTGGCCCTGGCCGCCTGCAAACGGCCCGAAGCCGAACTGGGCCGTGACCTCATCGGCCCGGCCGACACCTTGGGCGTGGTGGTGTCCGACAGCACCACCCTGCTAGCCTGGACGGTGCGCGAACAGCCGGTCAAGACCAACGGATTGAGCCGCAACGCGCTGGGCAGTTATGTGGACCCGCGCTTCGGCACGGTGCGCGCGCGGATCGTGACCCAGGTGCGCCTGAGCACCAACAACGTGGGCGCCGGGCAGGACAACAGCGGCCTGGTGATCGATTCGGCGGTGCTGGCCCTGCGCTTCGAGCCCAGCACGCCGGGCTACGGCGACCTGAGCGCACAGCACTTCACGGTCCACGAGATCACCGACGCCCTATCCCTGGACAGCACCTACCGGGTGGACGATGTGCCCGCCACGCTCCCGGACGACCTGGTGCGGGCGCACAGCGGCCTGATCACCCCCCGTCCCGACGTGCGCCCCGTGGTGGGCGGGGATACCCTCGGGACCCAATTGCGCATACCCCTCGACCCCGCGTTCGGCCAACGGTTGCTGGGGCGCTTCGGCACCGCGGACATGGTGGACAACGCCGCCTTCCTGAACCACCTCAAGGGCCTGTTGATCGGGGTGGACAACCCCGGCCAGATGCCGGGCCAGGGCGGGATCCTCTACCTCAACCTGCTGCTGGCCGAAAGCCGGCTCACCCTGTACTACCGCAACACCCTGCCCGGCGCCGAGGACACCCTGAGCTTCGACCTGCTCATCAACGAGAACTGCGTGCGCTACACCCTGATGGAACACGGGCACGGCGCGGCCGTGGAGCCCGGCCTTCCGGAAGCACTGGCCGATACCGCCCTGGGCACCGCCTGCTACCTCCAATCCCTCGGCGGCCTGCGCACCAGGCTGGCGGTGCCGCACATCTTGGACTATCCGGACCGGGGCCTGCATGCCCTGGCCAAGGCCGAGCTGGTGGTGCCTGTGCGCGGCGACTGGCCCGACGCACTGCCGCCCTCGACCTCCCTCTTCGTGTTCCGCACCAACGAGGACGGTGAGGACCTGCTGCTCCCCGACCAGCTGAGCGCCGGGCTCTCCATCGGTGGCGAGCTCGACGCGGACGATGGGGTGTACCGCTTCGTCATCACCCGCTACATGCAGCGGCTCCTCAACGGGGCCTACCCCAACACCGGCCTCTCCATCGTTCCGGGCAACGGCGGGGTGGCCGTGGACCGCACCGTGCTGCGCGGCCCGCTGGACCCCGAGGACCCCATGCGGCTCATCCTTACTTTTACCACCTACTGAGCGGCCATGTGCGGTATCGTAGCCTACCTGGGCGACAAGCAGGCCTACCCCATCCTGATCAACGGCCTGCGCCGCCTGGAATACCGGGGCTATGACAGCGCGGGCGTGGCCCTGCTGAACGAGGGCGCGCTCACCATCCACAAATGCCAGGGCAAGGTGAGCGACCTGGAGGCCCATGTGAACGGTCATGGGCACCAGGGCACACTGGGCATCGGCCATACGCGCTGGGCCACCCACGGGCCGCCCAACGACATCAACGCACACCCCCACCAAAGCACCAGCGGCGACCTGGCGCTGATCCACAACGGCATCATCGAGAACTACGCGCCGATCAAGGAGGAACTGCGCTCCAGGGGCCATGTGTTCCACAGCGACACCGACACCGAGGTGCTGGTGCACCTGATCGACGACATCCAGCGCAGCGAAGGCACGGACCTGGCGGAATCCGTGCGCCTGGCCCTGGAGAGCGTGGTGGGCGCCTACGCCATCGTGGTGCTCGACCGCAAGAACCCCGACATGATGGTGGCCGCGCGCAAGAGCTCGCCCCTGGTGATCGGCATCGGGGAGGGCGGTGAACACTTCATCGCCAGCGACGCCACCCCCATCGTGGAGCACACCAGGAACGTGGTTTACCTGGAGGATGGCGAGATCGCCGTGATCGACCGCCAGCACGGGCTGAAGATCCGCAACATCAAGAACCAGGTGAAGACGCCCTTCATCCAGGAGCTGGAGCTGCACCTGGAGGCCTTGGAGAAGGGTGGCTACGAGCATTTCATGCTCAAGGAGATCCATGAGCAGCCGCGCAGCATCCGCGACAGCCTGCGGGGCCGGTTGAACACGGCCACGGGCGAGGTGGTGCTGGGCGGCATCAAGGACTACGAACAGAAGTTCGTGCAGGCCAAGCGCATCCTGATCGTGGGCTGCGGCACCAGCTGGCACGCGGGCCTGGTGGGCGAGTACCTCTTCGAGGAGCTGGCCCGCATCCCCGTGGAAGTGGAGTACGCCAGCGAGTTCCGCTACCGCAACCCGATCATCCACGAGGACGACATCGTGATCGCCATCAGCCAGAGCGGCGAAACGGCCGACACCCTGGCGGCCATCGAGCTGGCCAAGGGGCGTGGCGCCACCATCATCGGCATCTGCAACGTGGTGGGTAGCAGCATCGCGCGGGTGACGCACGCCGGCTCGTACACGCACGCCGGGCCCGAGATCGGCGTGGCCAGCACCAAGGCCTTCACCGCCCAGGTGACCGTGCTGACGTTGATGGCCCTGATGATCGGGCACAAACGCGGCACCATCAGCGGAGGCCGGTTCCACGCCCTGCTGAACGAGCTTGACGCGATCCCCGCCAAAGTGGAGGCCGTGCTGCGCAACGAGGCACAGATCAAGTACATCGCCGACATCTACAAGGACTCGACCAACGCCCTGTACCTGGGACGGGGTTTCAGTTTCCCCGTGGCCCTGGAGGGGGCGCTCAAGCTCAAGGAGATCAGCTACGTGCATGCCGAGGGCTATCCGGCCGCCGAGATGAAGCACGGGCCCATCGCCCTCATCGACGAGGAGATGCCCGTGTTCGTGATCGCCACGAAAGGACCCAGCTACGAAAAGGTCGTCAGCAACATCCAGGAGGTGAAGGCCCGCAAGGGCAAGGTGATCGCCATCGTCACCGAGGGCGACACCGTGGTGCAGGGCCTGGCGGACCATGTGATCCCCATTCCCGAGACCCCCGAGCCGCTGATGCCGCTGCTGAGCGTGATCCCCTTCCAGCTCATCAGTTACCACATCGCCGTGATGCGGGGCTGCAACGTGGACCAGCCGCGCAACCTGGCCAAGAGCGTCACGGTGGAATAGCCCTTGGGGCTCCTAAGGCGCCGTCGCGGGCGGCCGCGGCCTGGCCCACATGAACACCTGCCTGTTGCCCCGGTAGGGCGCCAGGTCCTTGGTGAACAGCAGATGCCCCAGGTCCAGCAGGGGCAGTACGCCGAACCCGCCGAAAGTGACCCCGTAAAGAATGGGCACGCCCGGGCGGGTGCCCAGGTAGATGCGGTGAGCGCCGAAGGTGCCCAAACCCACGGCCAGCACACAGGCGATCAAGCGTTCCGGCTCCCGGCGCAGCGTATCACCGGCGGGGGCCGCCGGACACAGCGGTACCCAGGGCCCCGCACCGTGCGCGGCCGCAGCGTTGCCGAGCAGCGCCGCGGCCACAAGCACACACGCCGCACGGCCCATGCGCCCAAAGGTATCAGGCCCGCCGGGCCGGCACCTACCGCGCGGCGGCGTAGCGCCGCTCCACCTCCTTCCAGTTCACCACGTTCCACCAGGCGGCGATGTAATCCGGCCGGCGGTTCTGGTAGTGCAGGTAGTAGGCGTGCTCCCACACATCGAGACCCAGGATGGGCGTACCACCGCAGCCGGTGTTGGGCATCAGCGGATTGTCCTGGTTGGGGGTGGAGCAGACCTCGAGCCGACCGCCCGGATGGGCGCAGAGCCATGCCCAGCCGCTGCCGAAACGTGTGGCGCCCGCGGCCGCGAACTTCTCCTTGAACGCCTCGAACGAGCCGAAGGCCGCCACGATCGCCGCGGCCAGTTCACCACCCGGAGCGCCTCCCGCGTTGGGGGCCATGATGGTCCAGAACAGGCTGTGGTTGTAATGCCCGCCGCCGTTGTTGCGCACGGCCATGTTGGACATGTCCAGCCCTTTGAGCACCTCCTCAATGGGGCGTCCGTCCAGCGCCGTGCCTTCGATGGCCTTGTTCAGGTTCGTCACGTAGGCCTGATGATGCTTGCCGTGGTGGATCTGCATGGTCAGCGTGTCGATCACCGGCTCGAGCGCAGCGTGCGGGTAGGGAAGTTCGGGGAGTTGAAATGCCATGATCTTCAACAGGTTATGTGGTCCGTGATGAGGGTGCGGTACAAAGATAGCCACCACGCCGGTCGGAAAATGTTTGGAATATGCTGAAGCTCATTACTTTTGCCGCCACTTTCACCAAAACACCACCACGTCAATGAACAAGAAGTTCGCCGTGCTGGCCGCCATGGCCGCACTGCTCGTCGCCTGCGGCGGTCCGAGCGCTGAAGAGCTGGAGGCCAAGGCCAAAGCCACTGCCGACAGCATCGCCAACGTGCTGCGCATGGACAGCATCAAGGCCGCTGAAGCCGCTGCCGCCGCTGCTGCCGCCGCCGCCGCTGTGGACAGCACCGCCGGTGCCATGGTCGACAGCGCCGCCGCCAAGGTGGAAGGCGCCGTGGACGCTGCCAAGAAGGCGGTGGGCCACTAAGCTCCGAACGTGATCGAACTGGAAGGGGGCCGCAAGGCCCCTTTCTCGTTCCCGGGCCCCGCGTTCTCCCCGTCAACCACCGGCGCGCAGGCGCTCGTCGGCCTTCAGGAAGATGCTGTCCGTGTCCAGCAGGATGCGGTAGAACCCGTCGTTGCCCCAGACGTTGCGCGCAATACCGGCCTTGAGCCGCTGTTCGATGACCTGCGCGCTGCGCACCCGCTCCGCGGGGCGGTCGGCGATACCTTCACGTGCAGCGTGGTCCAGCAGGTCGGACCACAACTGCTCGTCCATCCGGAACCGGTCGCGGAACACCAGCGGATCGCCGAAGGCCTCGAATCGGGCCCGGTCGCGGTCCACCACGTCGAAGGCGAACTGATTGAGCGAACCGCTGAAGAACAACTCATTCAGGAAACGGGTGGTACCGGCGGTATCGGCGGCCACGAAGAGGTCCGGTGTGATGCCGCCACCCCCGTAAACGACGCGCCCCCCCTGCGTGCGGTACACTTGGTCGGAGTCGACCCTGGCACTGTCGGCATGGAGCATCTCCCCGTGGTCGTAGCGCTCGGCCAGGTCGTCGGCATAGTCGATCCCCTCCCCGTACGGCCGTTGGATGCTGCGACCGCTGGGCGTGTAATAACGTGCGGTGGTGAGGCGCACGGCACTGTGGTCGGGCAGGTCCAGGTGTTCCTGCACCAGGCCCTTGCCGAAGCTGCGGCGGCCCACGATCACCCCGCGGTCGTTGTCCTGCACGGCACCGGCCAGGATCTCGCTGGCGCTGGCGCTGCCCTCGTCGATCAGCACCGCCAGGGGCACGGTCTCCAGCAGTCCGTTGCGCGTTGCCCTGTAGTCCTGCCGGGGATGGGCACGGCCCTGGGTGTACACGATCATGCGGCCCTCGGGCAGGAACTCGTCCGCCAGTTCGATCGCGGCGTTGAGGTAGCCCCCGCCGTTGCCCCGCAGGTCGAGCACCAGCCGCTGCATGCCCGCCTTCTGCAGGGCCCGGGCGGCCTCCACGAACTCCTGATGGGTGGTGCGTGCGAAGCGCACCAGCTTGAGGTAGCCGGTGCCGCCGGGGCGCAGCAGGCTCACCGCCACACTGGTGATGGGGATCTTGCCGCGCCGGATGGTGACCTGGAAGGGCTTCTCCTGGCCCCTGCGCACGATGGTGACAACGACCGTGCTGCCTCCGGGACCGCGCAGGCGCTCCATGACCTGTTCGTTGGTGATCTCCTTGCCGGTCAGGGACCGGTTGTCGGCCGCCACGATGCGGTCGCCGGCCCGGATGCCCAGTGCAGCGCTGGGGCCACCTTCCACCGGGGCGATCACCACCACCGTGTCGTGCTGGATGGCGAACTCCACCCCGATGCCCTCGAAGCTGCCCTCCAAAGGCTCCTGGGCCGCGCGCAGTTCTTCAGCGCTGATGTAGTAGCTGTGCGGGTCCAGGCGCTGCAGCAGGTCCTGGATCACCTCCTCCACCAGAAGGGCCTTGGCCACGGTGTCCACATATTGCCGGTCGATCAGGTCCAGCACCTGTTCCACCTTGTCCGACGGGCCGGCGCCCCGCACGGTGAACAGGGCCGGCAGTGGCGTGTCGCTGCGCTGCGAACCATGGCCGATGAACAGCCCGGCCACCAACGCCAGGCTCAGCAGCAGCGGCACCACGGGATGGATGATGCGCCGGTCCCTCATGCCAGGTCCGGGTCCAAGTGCAACAGGACCACGCCGCCGCGTTCCAGCAGTTCCAGGCCGGAGGGGTCCTTGTACGGATGGAGGTACACCAGGCGCCGGATGCCGGCCTGCAGGATCAGCTTGCTGCACTCCTTGCAGGGCGAATGCGTCAGGTACAACGTGGAACCCCGGGCATCGTTGGTGCTGCGGGCCACCTTCATGATGGCGTTGGCCTCGGCGTGCAGCACGTACCACAGGGTGAGGCCGTTCTCATCCTCGCACGCGTTGGGGAACCCCGTGGGCGTGCCGTTGTAACCGTCGCTGATCAGCATGCCGTCCTTCACGATCAGCGCGCCCACCTGTTTGCGCCGGCAATGGCTCAGCTTGGCCCACTCCAGCGCCATGCGCATGTAGGCCCGGTCATAGCGTTCCTGCTTGGCGGGGTCGGGATAGACCAGTGCGTCCTGCTGCATGCGACGGGCGGTGGGAGCCCATGGATCCAGTACCCAGGGCGGGACTCGAACCCGCACGAATTGCTTCACTGGTGTTTGAGACCAGCGCGTCTACCGATTCCGCCACCTGGGTGGGTGTTGGGAGCGCGAAGATAGGCCCCGCCCGCGTGCCACCGGCCGCCGGATGCCTGCCCCCGGGCCCCGCCCCCCTCATCGACCGTACCGGCTTCCAGCATCCGGGCGGGGGGGACGGCGCCGCATGGAGGGAACGGTCGGGAGCCGCACCGTACTTTCGTGCACATGCACACCGCCCGGCACCGTACCCTGCCGCTGCTCGTCGCGGTCGTGGCCCTGCTGCTGGCCACCCCGGCCATGGCCCAGGGCAAGCCGGCCCGCAAGAAGACCGGTGTGCTCCTCTACCGCGACATGGTGGCCGCCAAGTGGGACACCGTGAAGTGCGTGAAGAACGCCCTGAAGCTCAATCCGCTGCTCTTCTTCCGCGGCGAGATCCCGTTGATGTACGAACGCGCGCTCACGCACCGCCTCAGCGTGGAGGCGGGGGTGGGCTTCACCTGGCGCGATTACCTCAACCTCAACTTCACCAGCGGTGGCGGGGATGCGGACGACTATGGTGCAGGCACCAACATCATTGCCAAACCCACCTACCACCTGGGCCTGCGCTGGTACCACACGGACGACATCGAACCGCAGGGCTGGTACACGCAGCTGGGCTTCGCGCACATCGAATACGTCAAGGACATCAAGGAGCGCAATGCGGACGGCTCGTTCAGCACGATCAAGCACCGGGACCAGCGCATCTACAACGACATCCGGTTGCTCTGCGGTTACCAGTTGCTGAGCGCCAGCAGCAACTGGCTCTTCGACGTGTACGGCGGCGTGGCGCTGCGGAACCGGGGCCTGAACCTGGTGAAGGAGACGCTGGTGCTGGACCCCGACCCCAACTCCACCGATGAGCCGCCCCAGTACCGCTACACCGAGGAGCCGAGCAACGACATCGTACCGGCCTTCTTCCTCGGGGTGAAGGTGGGGCTCGGGTTCTGAGGCTGAGGCCGATGGCCGCGTTCCGGGCGAAGGCCCTATTTCATCACCCGCTCGCCGTCCTTCAGTGCGGGTTCGTTCTTGTTGGCCAACTGCCCGCAAGCCGCGTCGATGTCCCGGCCGCGGCTGCGGCGGATGCGCGCCATGATGCCCTTCCGGTCGAGGTATTGCTGGAAGGCCTCGGCATCCTTGCTGTCGGTGCGCCCGAAGCCGCCCTCGTCGATGGGGTTGTACTCGATCAGGTTCACCTTGGCATGCACGTCGCTGGCGTAGCGCACAAGTTCCTGCGCATCGGCCAGTGAGTCGTTGAAGCCGCGCAGCAGGATGTACTCGAAGGTGACCTCCTTGCGCGTGGTGCGGGTGTAGTAGCGCAGTGCGTCCTTCAGCTCGGCGAGGGTGTTCTGCTCGTTGATGGGCATGATGCGGTCGCGCTTGGCATCGTTGGCGGCGTGCAGCGAGAGCGCCAGGTTGAACCGGGCGCCATCGTCGGCCAGCTTGCGGATCATCTTGGCGATGCCCGCCGTGCTCACCGTGATGCGTCGTGCGCTCATGCCCAGCCCGTCCTCGGCGGTGATACGCTCCGCGCTGCGCAGGGTGTTGGCGTAGTTGAGCAGCGGCTCGCCCATGCCCATGTACACGATGTTGGTCAGACCCTCGCTGTAGTACTTGTGCGCCAGTCCATCGATCAGCACAACCTGGTCGTAGATCTCCTGTGCGTCGAGGTTGCGGATGCGCTTGAGCTTGCCCGTGGCGCAGAAGCTGCACGCGAGGCTGCAGCCGATCTGGCTGCTGATGCAGGCGGTGAGCCGCGTGGGCGTGGGGATCAGCACGCCCTCCACCACGTGGCCATCCCAGGTCTTGAACGCGCACTTCACCGTGCCGTCGCTGCTGCGCTGTTCCTCCACCAGCACGAGCGGACGCAGCACCGTGCGCTCCGCCAACCGGGCGCGGAAGGCCTTCGGCAGGTCGCTCATGTCCTCGAACGAGCGGGCCTTCCTCTTCCACAGCCACTCCCACAATTGTTTGGCGCGGTAGGGTTTCTCACCGAGGTCCGCGACGAGGGACTTGATCTCGTCGGGGGAGAGGGAGCGGATGTCGGTGGAGCTCATTCGTTCGGCGGCTTTTCAGGTCAATAAAGATTCCGCCACCCGCATATCCACGCTCGTCGTCACGCAGCGTTCTTCGTTCGTGGTTTCTCCTGCTCAGCCAGTAGCTTGGACCACTTCGCCTTGATCCGGGCCAGTTCCTTGGGTTCGAAGTCGGGGTCGTTCGCCTTGCGGTACATGGCTTCGCGGATCTCGCGGACCATGAGCACGGCATCGAATCGTTTGGTTCGCTTTTTCATGAGATCAGATCTCTGGGGCTGCGGATCTCCAGCAAAGGGTATCCGAGCTTGAGGTTGACGGCGTTATACAGGCGGATCCGATCGTAGTTGACGATGTGCTTGAAATTCCAACTGACCAGCAGGTCGACCCGAGCGATGGAGGCCACCGCAATGTGCTGCGTATCGGCCATGGACTTGCGGGGCACGACCTTCTCCTTGATGTAGGCCGCAGCCAGCTCCTTGGCCTCTTCCGAAAGCACATGGACCTCCATCTGTTTGGACGGAATGGCTTGCACGAGACCCTTCACACTATCCGGGGCATAGCGAAGCTCCATTTCAGTAACCTCCGAGATCACCGCCTTATACCGCCCACTCCTTACCGCTTCCATCAATGGAACGGACCACTCCTCGAATTCCTCGTCGAAGCAGCCACCCAATACCGACGTGTCCAGATAGATGCGCACCTTTCAAAGTTACAGGCAAAGCCGGCGCTACCCCAGCAGCACCTCCGCCACCCGCATATCCACGCTCGTTGTCACCTTGATGTTGTGCTCCTCGCCTTCCACCAGCGTCACCTTCACCCCGAGCCGCTCCACCAAGGTGGCTTCATCGGTGAAGGCACTGTCGTAGGGCTGCTCGAAGGCTTTGCGCAGCAGGTCGGTGTGGAAGCATTGCGGCGTTTGCACGGCCAGCAGGCGCGAACGGTCCAAGGCACAGGAGCCTTCCGCCGTGGTCTCCCGGATGCTGGGCACCACGGGCACCACGGGGATCGCAGCGGCCTGCGCATCGGCGGCATCGAAGCAGCGGGCGATCAGGTCCGTGCTCACCAGGGGACGCACGCCATCGTGCACCGCCACCAGCCCATCGCCCCGCACCTTCTCCAGCCCGGCCTTCACGCTGTGCCAGCGCTGTTCGCCACCGGCCACCACCTCGTGCTTGATGATGAAGCGATGCCCCATGCACAGCGCCTTCCAGATGTCGAAGTGCTCCCTGGGCAGCACCACGATCAACGGCATGGCCGGGTCGTGGCGGTGGAAGGCCTCGATGGTCCACATCAGCAGCGGACGTCCTTTCACGCTCTGGAACTGCTTGGGCACCGGGCCACCCAGGCGTTTGCCGGAGCCGCCGGCGACGATGATGGCATGCTTGTTCACCGCCATGGCACGAGGGATGTCGAACTCAGGTCGCGTGTTGCGTGTTGGCGTGTTACGTGCTAGGGCTCCTCAACGCGTAACACGCCAACGCGTAACACGCCAACACGCAACCCCCTACAAGACCTCAAATGATCAACATCGCATCCCCGTAGCTCAGGAAGCGGTACTTCTCCTTCAAGGCCACCTTGTAGGCGTTCCACACATGGTCGTAGCCCCCGAATGCGGCCACCTGCATCAGCAGCGTGCTCTCGGGCATGTGGAAGTTGGTGATCATGCGGTCGGCGATGCTGAAGTCGTACGGCGGGAAGATGAACTTGTTGGTCCAGCCGTTGAAGGGCTTCAGGTGGTTCTGGGTGCTGACGCTGCTCTCGATGGCCCGCATGGTGGTGGTGCCCACGCAGCACACCTTCTTGCGCGCATCCTTGGCCCGGTTCACCACGTCGCACGCTTCGCGGGTGATGATGGCCTGCTCGCTGTCCATCTTGTGCTTGGTGAGGTCCTCGACCTCCACGGGGCGGAAGGTGCCCAGGCCCACGTGCAGGGTGATGTGCGCGAAGTGGATGCCCTTGAGCTCCATGCGCTTCATGAGCTCGCGGCTGAAATGAAGCCCGGCGGTGGGCGCCGCCACCGCGCCCTCGTGGCGGGCAAAGATGGTCTGGTAGCGCTCGGCGTCGCTGGGCTCGGTGTCGCGCTTGATGTAGCGCGGCAGGGGCGTCTCACCCATCTCGGTGATGGCCTGCTTGAACTCCTCGTACGTGCCGTCGAAAAGGAAGCGCAGGGTGCGCCCCCGGCTGGTGGTGTTGTCGATCACCTCGGCCACCAGTTCATCGTCCTTGCCGAAGTACAGCTTGTTGCCGATGCGGATCTTGCGGGCCGGGTCCACGATCACGTCCCACAGCAGGCTGTCGCGGTTCAGTTCGCGCAGCATGAACACCTCGATCTTGGCCCCGGTCTTCTCCTTGTTGCCCCACATGCGCGCGGGGAACACCTTGGTGTCGTTCAGGATGAAGGTGTCGCCCTCGTCGAAGTAGTTGATGATATCCTTGAACTTCTTGTGCTCGATCTTGCCGTCCTTGCGGTGCAGCACCATCAGCTTGCTGCCGTCGCGGTCCTTGGTGGGGTAGAGGGCGATCTGCTCCTTGGGCAGGTTGAACTTGAATGCGGTGAGTTTCATGGTCTGGCGTGGCTTACGGGCCCGTCGTTCGGTGGAAGGGGCGGCGAAGATAATGCGATCGTTAAGGAAATGTGAAAATCCCTGAGAGATAGACACTTAGGCTGTTGATAACCCGACCGGCACCTCACCGGGGCGCGATGCGCTGGGCCAGTTCCGCCGGCGGCAGGGCGTCCGCCACGTCCAGCTGGGCGATGCGCGTGCGGCGCAGGGCGCTGAGCCAGGCGCCGCAGCCCAGGGCCTGCCCGATGTCGTGCGCCAGGGTGCGGATATAAGTGCCCTTACCCACGGTGGCCGTGAAGGTGACCCGCGGCCCGTCCATGTCCAGCACGGCCAGGTGGTGCACGTTCACCTGCACCGGCTCCATCTCGGCGGTCCGGCCGTCGCGGGCCAGGAAGTAGGCACGCTCGCCCTTGTGATGCTTGGCGCTGTACAGCGGTGGGCGTTGGAGCAATGCGCCGGTGAACCGCGGCAGCACGGCCTCCACGGCGCGGCGGTCCAGGTGCTCCCAAGGCCCGTGCGCGACCGCCGGTGTCTCGCCGTCCTGCGAAGGGGTCACCTCCCCCAGGGTGAGGGTGCCCACATAGGTCTTGTCCAGGCCCGTGAGGCCGGGCAGGTCCTTGGTGCGCCGCCCGTAGGCCAGCACCAGCAGGCCGCTGGCCAGGGGGTCCAGGGTGCCGGCATGGCCCACCTTCACCCGGCGGCCGGCCAGGGAATTGAGGGCACCGCGCAGTTTGCCCACCACGTCGAAGCTGGTCCAACCCACCGGCTTGTCCACCAGCAGCAGGCCGCCGCCCTCCAGGTCGATGGGTCCCGGGTCGGCCATGGGCTCACACCAGTTGCAGGGGCAGCCCCAGGGCCAGCAGCAGCAAGAGCAGGCCGCCCAGGGCGATGCGGTACCAGCCGAAGGCGGCCAGCCCATGGCGTTGCAGGTAGGCGATGAAGGCCTTGATGGCCAGCAGCGCCACCACGAAGGCCACCACGTTGCCGATGGCGAACAGGCGCATGTGGGCACTGGTGAAGGCGCCGCCGTCGCCCAAGTAGTCGTAGAGGCTCTTGACGGTCGCCGCGAACATGGTGGGCACCGCCAGCAGGAAGCTGAACTCGGCCGCGTGCCTGCGGCTCAGGCCCTGGGCCATGCCGCCGATGAGGGTGGCCGCCGAACGGCTCACCCCGGGCACCATGGCCAGGCATTGAAAGCACCCGATGAGCAGGGCCTGCCGGTAGGTCACCGTCCCCCCGTCGCTGTCCCGGCCCCCGGGCGCCCAACGGTCGATGAACAGGAACACCACCCCGCCGACCAGCAGCGCCAGGGCCACGACGGTGACGTTCTCCAGCAGCGCATCGATGTGGTCCTTGAACAGCAGGCCCATCGCCACCGCCGGCAGGAAACCCGCCAGCAGCTTCAGGTACAGGTCGATGCCCACCAGGAAGCGCTTCCAGTAGAGGACCACGACGCTGAGGATGGCCCCGAACTGGATGGCCACGGTGAACAACTTCACGAAGTCGTCGTGGGCGATGCCCATCAGCGTGGAGCCGATGATCATGTGGCCGGTGCTGCTCACGGGCAGGAACTCCGTGAGGCCCTCGATGATGGCCAGCACGATGGCCTCCAGGATGCCCATGGCCGCCGACTAGCGCGCCGGGCGCTTCAGGATGGCGTAGAAGATGAAGAGGTAGCCGGCCAGGGCCACCAAGGGGGCCAGGGTGATGCGGCGTGCGCTGAAGATGGCCG
Organism: Flavobacteriales bacterium; assembly: GCA_013360395.1. Taxonomy (GTDB): domain Bacteria; phylum Bacteroidota; class Bacteroidia; order Flavobacteriales_F; family PHOS-HE28; genus PHOS-HE28. Next base: position 44,115 of record JABWBQ010000008.1, on the reverse strand, counting down.
CTGCGTCGAACGCCTCGGGGTCGCCCGTGCCCCCGCCGGCCATCAGGATGAAACCGAGCACCACGATGCCCAGGCCGACCAGCAGCAGGCGGTAGTTCACGCGGGTGAAGGGCATCTCGTTGTCGTCGTGCGCGGCCATGCGGGTCGGGGGTTCAGCTCCAGTGTACGTCCTCGGCGGACATGCGAAGGTAGCGCCGCACGGCGAACCAGGTGCTGGCCAGGGAGATCAACAGGCCCAGCAGCAGCACGGCCGCGAAGAGCAGGGCCAGGGTGGGGGCGTCGGTGAAGGCCAGCAGGTCGGGCACCGCGCGCAGGGCCAGGCGCAGGGTGAGCACCAGCAGGCCGATGGCCAACACCGCGCTGAGCACACCCTGCCAGAGGCTCTGCCCCAGGAAGGGCCGCTGGATGAACCACCGCGTGGCACCCACCAGGTGCATGGTGCGGATCAGGAAGCGCTGGCTGTACACCGCCAGCCGGATGGTGTTGTTGATCAACGCCACGGCGATGATCAGCAGCAGGATGCTGAAGCCCAGCACGGCCAGTCCCAGCTTGCCCATGTTCGCCTGGATGTTGCGCACCACCGCCGCGTTGTAGGCCACCTCGTGCGTGCGCGGGTCCTGCTGCAGGTGCTCCACCACCCATTGCACACTGTCCGGATGGGCGTGCGTGGCCGCCAGCCGCAGTTCTATGCTCGCCAGCAGCGGGTTGCTGCCCAGCACCCCCAGGAAGTCCTCGCCCAGGTCCTGCTTCAGCCGTTCGGCCGCCTCATCGGCCGTCACGTAGCGTGTCTCCAGCACCCACGGCTCGGTGTCCAGCGCCTTGCGGAACTGCATCACGTCGGTCTCCTTCAGGCCCCGCTTCAGGAACACATCCACCCGCACATGCTCCTTGAAGTAGCGGTCCAGCGCGCGCGCGTTCAGCACCAGGAAACCCAGCACCCCCAGCATGAACAGCACCAGCGCGATGCCCACCACCGTGCCCACCGTGGCCGTGCGCGTGCGGCGCCGGTAGGGTCGCTCCATGGCCATGGCCGCGAAGATACCCGCCGCGGCCGGTCCGCTACTTTCGCGCAGCGAACCCGAGGACATGGCCTACGAGCACACGGACATCGAGCGGAAGTGGCGGGAGCAGTGGCGCAAGCGCGGCACCTACCGCGTGGAACGGGACCCCGCCCGGCCCAAGTACTACGTGCTGGACATGTTCCCCTACCCCAGCGGCGCCGGCCTGCACGTGGGCCATCCGCTGGGCTACATCGCCAGCGACATCGTGGCCCGCCACATGCGCCATCGCGGCTTCAACGTGCTACACCCCATGGGCTACGACAGCTTCGGCCTGCCCGCCGAGCAGTACGCCATCCAAACGGGACAGCATCCCGCCAAGACCACCGAGGAGAACGCCGCACGCTACCGCCAACAGCTCGATGCCATCGGCTTCAGCTTCGACTGGGACCGCGAGGTGCGCACCAGCGACCCCGCCTTCTACAAGTGGACCCAGTGGATCTTCCTGCAGCTCTTCAACAGCTGGTACGACCCGCGCGCCGACAAGGCCCGGCCCATCGCCGAACTGGTGGCCCGCTTCGAGCGGCAGGGCTGCCAGGGCCAGGATGCCGACGTGCTGACGGGCGACACCGAGGAGTTCATCGGCCCCTTCACCGCGGACGAATGGAAGGGCTTCGACGAGCGCACCAGGCAAATGGTGCTGCAGCACTTCCGCCTGGCCTACCTCAGCGATGCGTGGGTGAACTGGTGCCCGGCCCTGGGCACCGTGCTGGCCAACGATGAAGTGAAGGACGGCGTGAGCGAGCGCGGCGGCCATCCCGTGGAGCGCAAGCGCATGCCGCAATGGAGCCTGCGCATCACCGCCTACGCCCAGCGCCTGCTCGACGGCCTGGACGGCCTTGACTGGAGCGAGAGCATCAAGGAGGCGCAGCGCAACTGGATCGGGAGGAGCGAAGGCGCCACCGTGCGCTTCCCCCTCGGCGACGACTTCATCGAGGTCTTCACCACCCGGCCCGATACGCTCTTCGGGGTCAGCTTCCTCACGCTGGCGCCGGAGCATGTGCTCGTTCCCAAGTTCACCACACCCGATCGGCGCGCCGAGGTGGAGGCCTATGTGGCCACGGCCAAGAACCGTAGCGAGCGCGAGCGCCAGGCCGAGGTGGACAAGGTGAGCGGCGTCTTCACCGGCAGCTACGCCAAGCATCCCTTCACCGGGGCCGACATCCCCGTGTGGGTGGGCGATTACGTGCTGGGCGGCTACGGCACCGGCGCGGTGATGGCCGTGCCCGGCGGCGACCAGCGCGACTGGCGCTTCGCCAAACATTTCGGCCTGCCCATCATCGCGGTCACGGAAGGCGCCGACATCGACAAGGAGGCCGATGAGCGCAAGGACGCCACCATCTGCAGCGAAGGCTTCCTCAAGGGTCTGAAGGTGCCACAGGCGATCACCCGCGCCATTGAAGAGTTGGAGCGGATCGGTGCCGGCACGGGCAAGGTGAACTTCCGCCTGCGCGATGCCGCCTTCGGCCGCCAACGCTACTGGGGCGAACCGATCCCCATCTATTACAAGGACGACATCCCCTACCCCCTGCCGGAAAGCGCGCTGCCGCTGGTGCTGCCGGAGGTGGACAAATTCCTGCCCACCGAGAGCGGCGAACCGCCGCTGGCCCGTGCCAAGAACTGGGCCTACGAGGGCCATCCGCTGGAGACCACCACCATGCCCGGCTGGGCCGGCAGCAGTTGGTACTTCCTGCGGTACATGGACCCGCACAACGCAGAGCGCTTCGTGGCCAAGGAAGCCATCGACCATTGGGGCCAAGTGGACCTGTACATCGGCGGCAGCGAGCACGCCACCGGCCACCTGCTCTACTTCCGCTTCTGGACCAAGTTCCTCCATGACCTCGGCCTGGTGCCCTTCGACGAGCCGGTCAAGAAGCTGGTGAACCAGGGGATGGTCCAGGGGATGAGCATGATGGCGAATGTTCTGGCATCATCCAGGAACGGCGAGGAACATTATCGCCTTCTGGCACTGAACAACAAAGTGGAAGGGGCCTTCGAGCGTAACTATCCGGTGGACCATGTCACCTTCCGCGATGGCAGATATTGGATCAACGAAGAGGGAGCGAATAGAACGCGTTCCATTTCCGCTTTCCGCGACTATTACCTGGACGCTCCGGTCATCGAACTGAAACCCGTGGTCGAGAAGATGTCCAAGTCCAAGTTCAACGTGGTGAACCCGGACGACATCATCGCCAAGTACGGGGCCGACACACTGCGGCTCTACGAGATGTTCCTGGGCCCCTTGGAGCAGAGCAAGCCGTGGGACACCCACGGCATCGAAGGCACCTTCCGTTTCCTGCGGAAGTTCTGGAACCTCTTCCACGCAGGTGCCGGCCCAGATCAATCTGTACCGTCGACCCACGAGTCCGCCGTAGCTTCAGCGAAGGCGGGCGGGGGCGACCCGATACACGTGAGCGACGATGCAGCGACCAAGGCTGAATTGAAGGTATTGCACGCCACGTTGAAGAAGGTGACCGAGGACATCCCGAAGATGAGCTTCAACACATGCGTGTCGCAGTTCATGATCGCGGTGAACGAACTGCACACGCTGAAGTGCAACAAGCGCGCGGTGCTGGAGCCGCTCACCATCGCCCTTTCGCCTTTCGCACCGCACATCGCCGAGGAATTGTGGGAGAAGCTGGGTCACCGGGAGGGCATCGCCGATGCACCCTGGCCGACGTGGGAGGCCGAACACCTTGTGGAGGACAGCTTCAGCTATCCGATCAGCTTCAACGGGAAGACGCGCCTGCAACTGGCGCTCCCCATCGGCCTGAGCAAGGATGAGGTGGAGGCGCAGGTGCTGGCCGACCCCGAGGTGCTGGCCCGGCTGGACGGCAAGGCCCCGAAGAAGGTGATCGTGGTGCCCCGGCGCATCGTGAACATCGTGGTGTAGCGGTGCGTGCCGTGCGCCCCGCACGACCCGGGGCGGGGCGCGGGCGGACCGGACGGCACCGATCGGCATCACCTTTGCGTGGTGGAGGCCATGTTCCGTCACGGATCCCTTTTCGGTGCCCTGGTGCTGGGCCTGGGCCTGGGCCGGGCGCAGGCGCCTGTGCCCGTGGGCGCCCTGGACCACGGGGCCGCGCTGCGCACCGTGGCCCACAACGCCTTCAGGCCCGGCGAAAAGCTCACCTACGTGGTGCACTACGGCCTGATGGACGCCGGCGAGGCCGTGCTGGAGCTGCAGGAGAGCGACCTGCGCATGGAAGGCCGCCCGCTGCTGCATGCCAAGGGCGTGGGCCGCAGCCTGGGCGCGTTCAACCTCTTCTACAAGGTGGACGACCGCTACGACACCTGGTTCGACCGCGACGGCGTGTTCCCCTGGATCTTCAAGCGCAGCGTGAACGAGGGGGGCTACACCTTCACCCAGGACTATGTGTACCTGCAGCACAAGCAGGTGGTGACCACCCAGAAGCAGCGCACGCACACCGTGCCGTTGCATGTGCAGGACATGCTCAGCGCGTTCTACTATGCCCGCACCCTCGACCTGTCCAACGTCGCGCCGGGGCAGGAGTTCACCATCCCCTGCTTTCTGGACGACGAGCTGTGGCCCCTGCGCATGCGCTACGTGGGCCGCGAGACCATCCGGATCCGCAACGGCCGTTACCGCTGCCTGAAATTCCAGCCCGTGGTGCAGGAGGGCCGCATCTTCGCCACCAACGACGACCTCAACGTCTGGATCACCGATGACGGCAACCGCATCCCGGTGCTGGCCAAGGCCAAGGTGCTGGTGGGCTCCATCAAGATGGAACTGAGCGGACACGAAGGGCTGGTGCATCCCCTCGCCCGGGTGGAGTGACCGCGCTATCCCCAGCGCACCGTTGAAATGATCGCGGCCCTGCGGGCGTTGGCTCCGTGGGCCATGCTGTTTCTTGTCCGCCCATGAGGAGGATCCGCCTGTGGGGCACCCTGGCCGGCATGCTGGTGCTGGTGCTCGCCATCGTGTTGACCGTGGACCTGGCACCGCCGGTGGAATACGTGCCCGACCCCGCCACGGCCGCGGTCGAGGACACGCTGCCCGACCCACCAAGCGCGTACGGCATCCCCCTGGACGGCTTCGTGGTGGAACGCGCCAAGGTGCACAGCGGCAGCACCTTCGGCGATCTGCTGGCGGCGCACGGCGTTCCCTACCCGCTGGTGGACAGCCTGGTGCGCCTGGCCGACGGCGTCTTCGACGTACGGCGCATGCGCGCGGGCCATCCCATCGCCTTCATCTTCACGGACGACGCCCACCGCCAGTTGCGCTACTTCGTGTACGAGGCCGATGCCGTGGAGCACGTGGTCTTCACCACCACCCTGCCGCTGGGGGTGCATGTGCACCGCCGGCCGATCATCACCACCGAGCGCAGTGTGGAAGTGGCGGTGACAGGTGCGCTGTACAACGACCTGGCCCGGGCCGGGGTGGATCCGTTGCTGAGCCTGCAACTCGCCGAGGTCTTCGCCTGGACCGTGGACTTCTACCGCATCCAGAAGGGCGACCGCTTCACCGTGGTGTTCCTGGAACAGCGCGTGGACGGCGCGCCGTACGGTCCACCCCGGATCCTGGCCGCACGTTACCACGGCGGCGATCAGGCCCGCGAGGCGTTCCTCTTCGCACCCGAGGGCGGCAAGGAGGCGTACTTCGACGGGGAGGGCAACAGCCTGCGCAAGGCTTTCCTGAAGGCGCCGTTGAAGTACAGCCGCATCAGTTCGGGCTTCAGCATGCGGCGCTTCCATCCGGTGCAGAAACGGTTCAAGGCCCACCTGGGCACCGACTATGCCGCACCGTACGGAACGCCCATCCTCGCGGTGGGCGACGGCGTGGTGGAGAAGGCAGGCTACACGGCGGGCAACGGGAACTATGTGAAGCTGCGCCACAACGGGACCTACAGCACGCAGTACCTGCACATGCGCAAGATCCTCGTGCGGACCGGCCAACGGGTGCAACAGGGCCAGACCATCGGCGAGGTGGGCAGCACGGGCCTGGCCACCGGCCCCCACGTATGCTTCCGCTTCTGGAAGAACGGCAAGCAGGTGGACCACCGGCGCGAGGAGTTCCCCAGCGCCGAGCCCGTGGCCGCGGCGCACCGTGATGCCTTCCAACGCGAACGCGACCGCCTGCTGCTGGCCCTGGACCAGGCCGGAGGCAGGGAGGTGCGGCCGGTCGTGTTCTGATACCCGCGCGTTGGCCGGCCCGGAGCGAGCCCACCCCACTTCCCTGGCGCGTGATCACGATCGGTTGGAAAGTGAACAATTTGGTTTATATCATAAACATATTTATGTTTGCCCAACCAACCCTTGGAACACCCCGACCATGGAACAACAACTCACCCCTACCGAGAGCCTTCGGCTGATCGAGACCATGATCGGCCAGGCCAAGCAGAGTTTCAGTCGCATCAGCTTCTTCTTCCTGCTGTGGGGCTTTCTTCTGATCGCGGCCATGCTGGCCACCTACCTGTTGCGCGACCTGGGGCCGGCCATGGCCCAAGGACTTCCGTGGGGCATCGCCGGCCTTGCCGGCGGGCTCATCAGTGCGGTCCGCGGTGCGTCCTTGGGCCGCAAAGAGGTCGTGTCCAATCCCATGGACGGGATCGTCGGCGCGGTCTGGGCGGCCTTTGTCATCACCCTGCTGCTCACCATCGTGGGCGGTGCCACGAAGGGGATGGACCCCGGCCCGGGGATCACCATCCTCACCGGACTGCCCACCTTTCTGACGGGGCGGATCATGCGGTTCAGACCCTTGGTGCTGGGCGGGGTGCTGTTCTGGGCGATCGGCACGGCGATGTTCTTCGTGCAGGACCGCGCGGTCCTCTGCGTGCTGTATTGCTGCGCGATGCTCTTCGGCTACATCGTTCCCGGAGCCATGCTCAAACGCCAGGAGGATGGCCTTCGCCCCGCTTGACCCGGTGCTGCACAACCAGCTGCGGCTGGCGGTGGTGAGCCTGTTGGTGAGCGTGGACAGTGCGGACTTCACCTTCTTGTTGGAGAAGACCGGGGCCACGCGCGGCAACCTCAGCGTGCAGATCACCAACCTGAAGGATGCGGGCTACATCACCGTGAAGAAGACCTTCAAGGACAACTACCCGAACACGCGCTGCGCACTGTCCGCCAAAGGCTTGAAGGCCTTTGAACAATACGTGCAGGCCTTGAAGCAATACCTGGGGCCCGCGGCGGGGTGAGCTGCGGGCCGAAGCCCGCCGCCCGTCCCGCCCCCTTCGGGATCCGTCGACCGGACCGGCCCCTTGGTGGGTGGGCATGGCAGACCCGTCGGATCGGTGCATACCTCGCATTCGGCGGCCGTATGAGGACCGAACGAGGCCCTCAAGCCCGATCCGAACACCCATGGAACCGAAGACCCGCACCCTCATCCAAGCCGCCCTGATCGTGCTCCTGATCACCGCGGTGGTCGCCCTGCGGCGCCCTGCGGCCCCTGCCACGCCCCCCGTGGACAGCACCGCCATGGCACGCTGAGCGGAAGCCCCCGAATGCACGACATGCCCGGTGGCCGCCCTCAGGCGGGCTCCACCCACATGCCGTGCTGCTTGATCAGGGCGATCAGCTCGTCCACCGCGTCGGCGCTCGGCACGTTGCGCTTCACCACATCCTTCTCCCGGTACAGGGTGACCACGCCGGGGCCCGTGCCCACATAGCCGAAGTCCGCGTCGGCCATCTCCCCGGGGCCGTTCACGATGCAGCCCATGATCCCGATCTTGACCCCCTTGAGGTGGCTGGTCCGTGCGCGGATCCGCGCCGTGGTCTCCTGAAGGTCGAACAGCGTGCGGCCGCAGCTGGGGCAGCTGATGTATTCGGTCTTGCTGATTCGGGTGCGCGTGGCCTGCAGGATGCCGAAGGCGGTGCGGCACACCACATCGTCGCCGCCGCTGTTCTCCGGGCAGATCATCACCCCATCGCCCAGGCCGTCGAGCAAGAGCGCGCCCAGGTCGGTGCTGGCGTGCAGCATCAGGTGCTCGGGATCGAGGTTCACGTAGTCGCGGCCGATGACCACCGGCACGGAGCACTTGGCCTCCAGCAGGCGGAAGAAGGCGGCGCGCTGTTCGGCCAGGCCGTGTCCGTTCAGGGTGTCGAGCAGCAGCACGCAGCTGTCGTCCTCGTCCAGCGCCGCGATGAGCTCGGCCGTGAGGTCCTTCAGGGTGGCGTACACGAAGTTGAGGTCGCGGTGCACGGGCACGTTCGCCAGGAGGTCCGCCGCGGACACCAGCGGATAGTGGCGCGGTTTGTTGCGGTCCTTCAGCCAGGTGCCGTGCTCCTGCACCACGCTCAGGGTGCCGGGGAGCTCGAAGTCCAGGTGATGGTCGCCCAGAAAAAGGTAGTCGCAGGCCTGATCGGTGAGGTGCCACTTGTCCAGCGGCACACTGTAGTGATAGCCCCAGGGGAACAGCGTGGCGGGGGTGATCCGGGCCTTGGTGCTCAGGTCGGCGACGACCACGGGCACATGCCGCGCACCGAGGTTGAGCACCTCGCGGGCCGTCCGGCGCGTGTGGCCGAAGGGGTCGATGGGCAGCCGGTGCACCTCGGGGATGGGGTCGTGCCCGCGTCGCACGCTGTACCGGTCGGCCAGGGCTTTGGCCACGGGGATCTCCGCCTCGGGGTCCTCGGTGAGGCTCACACGGATGGTGTCGCCCAGGCCGTCCTCCAGCAGCGCCCCGATGCCCACGGCGCTCTTCACGCGGCCGTCCTCGCCATCACCGGCCTCGGTGACACCAAGGTGCAACGGGTAGTCCCAGCCCTGCTCCATCATCCGGTGCACGAGCAGCCGGTAGGCCTGCACCATCACCTGCGGGTTGCTGGCCTTCATGCTCAGCACGATGTCATGATATCCTTCGTCGCGGCAGATGCGCAGGAACTCGAAGGCGCTCTCCACCATGCCCAGCGGCGTATCGCCGTAGCGGTTCAGGATGCGGTCGCTGAGGCTGCCGTGGTTGGTGCCGATGCGCATGGCCGTGCCGTTCTCCTTGCAGATGTGCACCAGGGGCAGGAAGCGCTTGCGGATGCGTTCGAGCTCCGCATCGTATTGGGCATCGGTGTACTCGCGCACATCGAACTTCTTCTTGTCGGCGTAGTTGCCGGGGTTGATGCGCACCTTCTCCACGATGCGTGCGGCGGTCTCGGCGGCGTTGGGCGTGAAGTGGATGTCGGCCACCAGCGGGGTGTCGAAGCCGGCGGCGCGGATGCGCTTCTTGATCTCCGCCAGGTTCTCCGCCTCGTCCCTGCTGGGCGCGGTGATGCGCACCAGTTCGCAGCCCGCTTCGATCATGCGGATGCTCTGGGCCACGGTGGCGGCGGTGTCCATGGTGTCCGTGGTGGTCATGCTCTGCACCCGGATGGGATGGTCGCCGCCGATGCCGATGCCGCCCACACGCACCGCGCGCGTGGGCCATCGTTCATAGCGGGTGAGCGAGGGACAGTACTGCCGGTCGATCAGGCTGGCCGTGGTCATGCGAACGAAGATAGGGGCCCCGCCACGGCTCGCATGTCAACGCCCCGTGGACCCCGGCCCGCCCCGTACCTTCGCTGCATGCCCAAGCCCTGGCCCGTGCTGGACCGCCGCATCTTCTGGGATGTGGACTACGACCGCATGGACCTCGATGCCAAATGGCGCTTCGTGATCGAGCGTGTGTTCGAGCGGGGCGACGTGGAGGACATCCGCCAGTGCCGCCGCTACTACGGCGATGAGAAGGTGCGCACGGCGCTGCTGGAGGCGAAGTACCTGCCGGAGCAGACCATCTATTTGGCCAGTGCCGTGGTGGGTGAACCACTGGAGAAGTTCCGATGCTACACTGCAATGCGCTCCCGCCCCGGGTCCTTCCCGTATTGAGGGAGCTGGCGCGGGTTCCCGTGCTGGGAGATCATGCCTTGGTGGGCGGCACCGCGTTGGCACTGCGTTACGGGCATCGCATTTCGGTCGATATCGACCTGTTCAGCACCCGGCCGATGGATACCGATGCAGTGACCAAGGAACTGGAGACCCGCTTCGGCGAAAGATTCAGTTACCGCAAGGACCAGCGGGCCAAATGGGCTGTTTTCGGCTTCATCGATGAGGTGAAGGTGGACCTGATCCATTTTCCCCATCCGTGCATTGCACCGGTGGAGGAACGTGAAGGCTTCCGCATGTACGCTGATGCCGATATCGCGCCGATGAAGGTCCAGGCCATCCTGCACCGGGCCAAGAAGAAGGACTTCTTCGACCTCGACCTGTTGCTCCGGACGCATGGACTGCCGAAGATCATGGAATGGCACCGCCGCAAATACCCCGACCATTCCATCGCGATCAGCATTCCGTCGGCCATCACTTGGTTCAAGGATGCCGAGGACAGCGAGGATCCCGTCAGCCTGAAAGGGCAGACCTGGGCCGGAGTGAAGGCCTCGATCAGCGAGGCGGTGAGCGATTTCCTGCGGTAGGCCGGAATCGGTCAGCGGCGCTTTCCCATGGTGCGGTTCGGGAAGTAACTTTGAAGTCCATGGCCATGGACTACCGTGACATCATCACCATCGACCCGGATCGCCGGTTCGGCAAGCCTTGTGTCCGCGATACGCGCATTGCCGTGTATGACGTGCTCAGCTGGTTGGCAGCCGGGATGACGCACCAGGAGATCCGCGACGATTTCCCGCAATTGACCGAGGCGGACATCCGAGCGTGCTTGGCCTATGCCGCAGAACGGGAACAAACGTTGAGGCGGGCCACGTGAAGCTGCTGCTTGACGAGAATATCTCGTACCGGGTGCAGCGTTCGGTGCAGGAGGTCTTTCCGGGGACATGCCATGTCTCCGCGATCCAGGGCCTGAAGGGGGACAAGGCGATCTGGGAACATGCACGCGCCCACGATCTCGTTCTGGTGACCTTTGACCACGATTTTGTGCAGTTGGCGGCCCTCTACGGGTTCCCTCCGAAGGTGTTGCTGCTGACCTTGCGGAACCCGAGGTATGCGGCGATCGCGTCACTTCTTATCATGAAGCAACAGCAGATCCTGGACTTCGTTCAGGAAACGGAGGAAGGAAGTTCCGCGGTTATGGAATTGGCGTGATCGCCAGCCTCACAGCTTCCGCAGCAACCCGCGCAGGTCCACCTTCTCACCCACGATGCGGGGCAGCTCGCCGATGGCCACGCGCTCCTGCGCCATGGTATCGCGTTCGCGGATGGTCACCGTGTCGGTGGTGAGCGTTTCGTGGTCCACGGTGATGCAGTAGGGCGTGCCGATGGCATCCTGGCGGCGGTAGCGCTTGCCGATGCTGTCCTTGTCGTCGTACTGGCAGTTGTGGTCCAACTTCAGCGTGTCGATGATGGCGCGGGCCTTCTCCGGCAGGCCGTCCTTCCTCACCAGCGGCAGCACGGCCACCTTCACCGGGGCCAGCGGCGCGGGGATGCGCAGCACGTCGCGCGTTTCGCCGTTGGGCAGCTGCTCCACCTGGAAGGCCGCGCTGAGCACGGCGAGGAACATGCGGTCCAGGCCGATGGAGGTCTCCACCACGTAGGGCACGTAGCTCTCGTTGGTCTCGGTGTCGAAGTAGCGCAGCTTCTTGCCGCTGTACTTCTCGTGGTTGCCCAGGTCGAAATCGGTGCGGCTGTGGATGCCCTCGAGCTCCTTGAAGCCCATGGGGAACTTGAACTCGATGTCGCAGGCGGCGTTGGCGTAGTGTGCCAGCTTGATGTGGTCGTGGAAGCGGTAGTTCTCCGCGGGCAGGCCCAGGGCCTTGTGCCAGGCGATGCGCTTCTCCTTCCACGCGTTGTACCACTCCATCTCGGTACCGGGCTTCACGAAGAACTGCATCTCCATCTGCTCGAACTCGCGCATGCGGAAGATGAACTGGCGCGCCACGATCTCGTTGCGGAAGGCCTTGCCGGTCTGCGCGATGCCGAAGGGGATCTTCATGCGTGCGCTCTTCTGCACGTTGAGGAAGTTCACGAAGATGCCCTGGGCGGTCTCGGGCCGCAGGTAGATGGTGCTGCTCTCGCCGCTCACGCTGCCCAGTTCGGTGGCGAACATCAGGTTGAACTGGCGCACCTCGGTCCAGTTGGCGGTGCCGCTGATCGGGCACTTGATCTCCTCGTCCAGGATCAACTGGCGCAGTGCCACCAGGTCGTTCGCGTCGAGCGCGGTCTTCATGCGGCCCTCCACGGCGTCGATGCGCTCCTGGGCGCGCTTCACGTTGGGGTTGGTGGCGCGGAACTGCGCCTCGTCGAAGGCCTCGCCGAACTTCTTGCGGCCCTTCTCCACCTCCTTCTCGATCTTTTCGGCGTACTTGGCCATGTGCTCTTCGAGCAACACGTCGGCGCGGTAGCGCTTCTTGCTGTCCTTGTTGTCGATCAGCGGATCGTTGAAGGCGTCCACGTGGCCGCTGGCCTTCCACGTGGTGGGGTGCATGAAGATGGCCGCGTCGATGCCCACGATGTTCTCGTGCAGCTTGGTCATGGCCTCCCACCAGTAGCGGCGGATGTTGTTCTTGAGCTCCACGCCGTACGGACCGTAGTCGTAGGTGGCGCTCAGGCCGTCGTAGATCTCGCTGCTGGGGAACACGTAGCCATACTCCTTGGCATGGCCGATGAGGGTCTTAAGCTTGTCTTCGTTGGTGCTCATGGCGGGTTCGTCAACGTCCTGGAATGCTGCGACGTGGCGGGGCGCGAAGGTAGTCCTCATGGTGCGGCCTGCGCCCGTCCCCGACCGGTCCGCACATCGCGGGAGCGGTCCGACCGTGCTTCCCTACCGCGTGCCCACGCTGCCGTCGGGCGGTGTGGACAGGGTGGTGCTGGACCAACCGCTGCTGCCCGTGCCGGTGATGCCGAAGCCGTACGCGCCGACGGCGGTGTACACCACCACCCGGTTGCCGCTGGCCTGATGGCCCAGCGGCACGCCGTTGAAGGCGATGGAGGTCCATCCGGTGCTGCCCGTGCCCGTGCGACCGACGCCGTGACCCGCCGCATCGGTGTACACCACCACGCGGCCGGTGGATGCCACCGCGCCCAGGGGGCTGCCGTTGAGCGCCGTGGACACCCAGCCGGTGCTGCCCGTACTGGTGGGCCCGAAGGCGTAGGCCGTGGTGGCCGTGTACACCACCGCGATGGTATCCGAAGCGGCCGCGCCCAGCACCGGGCCGTCCAGCGTGGTGGACACCCACGCGCTGGCGCCGAACGCGTTGTTGCTGAAGCCGTACGCGGCGTCGGTCGTGTACACCACCGCACGTCCGTCGCGCGTGCGCACCAGGTCGCAGGCGCTCGGGCCCTGCGGACCCACCGGCCCCTGCGGACCCGGAGGACCCGGCGGGCCCTGCGTGCCGCCATTGGCCGCGTACAGCGCATAGGGCACGCTCAGCAACTGCTGCACACCGGTGATGCTGTACGCCGTGCCGCCGGCCGGGTCGGTCTCGGTGCGCACGAAGTAGGGGCCGGCGGCCCAATCGATGGCGGCCATGCTGCCGGTCTCCACCACGCCCCCGCCGATCGCCACGGTCACCAGCCCGTTGGCATTGCTCTGCGGGGTGTGCGTCTCCGCATACACCTCCGGGCCGTTGGCCGTGCCCTGCACGATGCTCACTCGCATGCCCACGGGGGCGTTCACCACCAGCGTGTTGGTGGCGTCGCGCACCACGGCCTGGTAGCTCATGAGGCCGGGGGCCTGAGCTTGCGACAGCGCAGCACACAGGCCGGCGCATAGGAGAAGGGGGATCCTCATGGGTCGTGGGTCTTGATCAGGTCGAAGGTGCCGGCCGGTCGGCCATTGCCGGTGAGGCGCAGCAGGTAGCGGCCGGCCGCCAGACCGTCGATCGGCACGGTGGTGCAGACCTGCCGGGCCCGGTGTTCCAACACCACGCGCCCCAGGGCGTCCAGGACCTGGACCCGTACCGACCGCACCGCCGGATCGCGCAGGTCCACATGCACGGCTTGCCGGGCGAGGGTGGGCCACACCAAGGGCGATGGTGCCGGCGGCGGCGGTGCTGTGCCGGTGGGCAGCCCATCGAAGGGCTGCTGCACGCCCTCGAGGGCCGTGCCGCCCGTGCCGTCGGCCCGCAAGTCGGCCACCTGGCCGATGGTCCAGCTCACGGTGCCGCCGGGACCGGTGGCCTCCCCGCCCGATGCCGCCGCCTCCTGCTGTGCCTCACTGTCGCCTGCGATCAGGCACAGCAGGCCGGCGATGATCGGGGCGCGCATGCTTCAAACTTACAGCACCAGCGGCCTGGAGCGGGCGTTCATCGTGCAGGGACGGAGGGGAGCAGGTGTGCAAGGATGTGCGGGTATGCGGCATTTCGCACGGGCGCGGTCCAGTGTGCCGATCCGATCGCTGGCACGGATCATTGGCGGTCCGGCCGCGCATGGAAAAGCGGCCACTCGAGCCGCTCTCCCTTGTTCCGTTCATTCGGCTCGTCCTACCCACTGCACATCTCGCAGCTGTCCGGGTTGTCCAGGCTGCAGGCGATCTGGGCCTGGGCCTGGCCGAGGGCGGCGGCGCGTTGGCCGGCCAGTTCCGCGGCCACGGGCCCGGTGACGGTGGGTGCGCTGAGCACGGGCTCCACCACGGCCTCGGCGGCGGGGACAGCGGCCTCGGCTTGGGGTTGGGCCAATTTGCTCTTGTCCAGGGTGAACTTGATGGCGTCGGTGGCGGCCTTGGTGCGCAGGTAGTACATGCCGGTCTTCAGCCCCGCCTTCCAGCCGTAGAAGTGCATGCTGGTGAGCTTGGCGAAGTTCACGTTCTCCATGAAGATGTTCAGGCTCTGGCTCTGGCAGATGTACGCGCCACGGTCGGCGGCCATGTCGATGATCACCTTCTGGCTGATCTCCCAGGCGGTCTTGTAAAGGTCCTTGAGGTTCTGGGGGATCTCCGGGATGTGGGCCACGCTGCCGTTGCTGGCGATGATCTTGTTCTTGAGCTCCTCGCTCCACAGGCCCAGCTTCACCAGGTCGCGCAGCAGGTATTTGTTCACCACGATGAACTCACCGCTGAGCACGCGCCGCGTGTACAGGTTGCTCGTGTAGGGTTCGAAGCACTCGTTGTTGCCCAGGATCTGGGCGGTGCTGGCCGTGGGCATGGGGGCCAGCAGCAGGCTGTTGCGCACGCCGTACTGTTTGATCTCGGCGCGCAGCGCATCCCACTCCCAGCGGTCGCTGGGGCGCACACCCCACATGTCGGGCTGCAGGATGCCCTGGCTGATGGGGCTGCCGGCGTAGGTCTCGTAGGGGCCCTCCTCCCTGGCCAGGTCCTTGCTGGCGGTGAGGGCGGCGTAGTGGATGGTCTCGAAGATCTCCCGGTTCAGCACCTTGGCCTCCACGCTGTCGAAGGGGTAGCGCATGAGGATGAAGGCGTCGGCCAGGCCCTGCACCCCGATGCCGATGGGGCGGTGGCGCATGTTGCTGCGGCGCGCCTCGGGGATGGGGTAGTGGTTGTTGTCGATGATGCGGTTGAGGTTCCGCGTCAGGCGCATGGTGACCTCGAAGAGCTTGTCGTGGTCGAAGCGGCCCTTGTGGACGAACTTGGGCAGGGCGATGGAGCCCAGGTTGCACACGGCGACCTCGTCGGCACTGGTGTACTCGATGATCTCGGTGCAGAGGTTGGAGCTCTTGATGGTGCCCAGGTTGCGCTGGTTGCTCTTGCGGTTGGCGGCGTCCTTGAAGAGGATGTAGGGGGTGCCGGTCTCGATCTGGCTCTCCAGCACGCGGAACCACAGGTCCTGTGCCTTGATGGTGCGGCGGCCGCGGCCCTCGGCCTCGTACCGCTCGTACAGGGCCTCGAACTCCTCGCTGTGCGTGTCGCTCAGGCCGGGGCACTCGTTGGGGCACATCAGCGTCCAGTCGCCGTTCTGCTCCACGCGCTTCATGAACAGGTCGGGGATCCACAGGGCGTAGAAGAGGTCGCGCGCCCGCAGCTCCTCCTTGCCGTGGTTCTTCTTCAGGTCCAGGAAATCCTCGATGTCGGCATGCCAGGGCTCCAGGTAGATCGCGAAGCTGCCCTTGCGCTTGCCGCCGCCCTGGTCCACGTAGCGGGCCGTGTCGTTGAACACGCGCAGCATGGGGACGATGCCGTTGCTGGTGCCGTTGGTGCCCTTGATGTAGCTGCCCTTGGCGCGCAGGTTGTGCACGCTCAGGCCGATGCCGCCGGCGCTCTGGCTGATCTGCGCGCACTGCTTCAGCGTGTCGTAGATGCCGCTGATGCTGTCCTCCTTGAGCTGCAGCAGGAAGCAGCTGCTCATCTGCGGCTTGGGCGTGCCGGCGTTGAAGAGCGTGGGCGTGGCGTGGGTGTACCAGCCCTCGCTGAGGTCGTTGTAGGTGGCGATCACGCTGTCGATGTCGGCCTTGTGGATGCCCACGGCCACGCGCATCAGCAGGTGCTGCGGGCGCTCCACCACCCGGCCGTCCAGCTTCAGCAGGTAGCTGCGCTCCAGGGTCTTGAAGCCGAAGAAGTCGTAGGTGAAATCGCGGTCGTAGATGATGGCGCTGTCCAGCACCTCGGCATGGTCGCGGATGATGGCCCACACGTCGTCGGCGATGAGGCCGGCATGCTCGCCCGTGCGGGGGTCGATGTACCCGTGCAGGTCCTTCATGGTCTCGCTGAAGGACTTCTTGGTGTTCTTGTGCAGGTTGCTGACGGCGATGCGGCTGGCGAGCTGCGCATAGTCCGGGTGGCGCACCGTCATGGTGGCGGCCACCTCGGCGGCCAGGTTGTCCAGTTCGGTGGTGGTGACCCCGTCGTAGATGCCTTCGATCACCTTCATGGTCAGCGCCGTGGCGTCCACCAGGGGGTCCAGCCCGTAGCACAGCTTCTTCACCCGGGCGGTGATCTTGTCGAATTTCACCGCCTCCCGGCGGCCGTCGCGTTTGATGACGTACATGGTTCCTTTTCCTTGTTTCCGGAGGCCCGGCTCCCGCCTGCCCCCGTGTTGGTTTTTTCGTCCGTTACCGACCGGTAAGATGGCGCCGGGGCCCCTCCTCCCGGCCCCGCTCCGCAGCCTCTTCTTCAACCGTTGGATGTGGGATCGGGGCGGTGGGACCGTCCAGGGTCCCGATCGGCGTTCCCTCGTTCGCAGGCGATCGCATGGGGCAGGGGCGCTCCTTCGGCCGGGGTTCAGAAATCGGCGTCGAGGCTGAACTTGTTCGCCTCCTTGCTTTGGGTCATCACGCCCGCCTTCTGGTATTCGCCCACCCGCTTCTCGAAGAAGTTGGTCTTGCCCTGCAGGCTGATCATGTCCATGAAGTCGAAGGGATTGGTGGCGTGGTACACCTTCTCGTTGCCCAGCTCCAGCAGCAGGCGGTCGGCCACGAACTCGATGTACTGCTGCATGAGCTTGGCGTTCATGCCGATGAGGTTGACCGGCAGCGCATCGGTGACGAACTCCTTCTCGATCTCCACGGCGTCCTTGATGATGGTCTCCACGGTCTTCTTGGGCAACCGGTGGGCGAGGTGCCTGGTGTAGAGCAGGCAGGCGAAGTCGCAGTGCAGGCCCTCGTCACGGCTGATGAGCTCGTTGCTGAAGCTGAGGCCGGGCATCAGGCCGCGCTTCTTGAGCCAGAAGATGCTGCAGAAGCTGCCGCTGAAGAAGATGCCCTCCACGGCGGCGAAGGCGATGAGGCGCTCGGCGAAGCTGCCCTTACCGATCCAGCGCAACGCCCACTCGGCCTTCTTCTTCACGCAGTCCACCGTGTCGATGGCGTGCAGCAGGCGGTCCTTCTCCAGCGGGTCCTTGATGTAGGTGTCGATCAGCAGGCTGTAGGTCTCGCTGTGGATGTTCTCCATCATCACCTGGAACCCGTAGAAGCAGCGGGCCTCCGGGTATTGCACTTCGTTGAGGAAGTTGACGGCCAGGTTCTCGTTCACGATGCCGTCGCTGGCGGCGAAGAAGGCCAGCACGTGCTTGATGAAGAAGCGCTCGTCGTCGTTGAGCTTGGTGTTCCAGTCCACCAGGTCGGGACTCAGGTCGATCTCCTCGGCGGTCCAGAAGCTGGCCTCATGCTTTTTGTAGAAGTTCCAGATGTCGTGGTGCTGGATGGGGAACAGGACGAAGCGGTCCTTGTTCTCCTTCAACAGGGGTTCGTTGGCCGCGTCGCTGCGGGTGGTCAGCACGTCGTCGAGGCTCATCTGGGTCTGCTTGGGGGTGTCCATCGGGGTCGGTCCTTGGGGGCGGGGAAGGGCATCTCCTTGGGTGCCAGCCCCATTCTTTCTTGCGCGTGATGTTCAGGGTCCCGGCGGCGGTCCGCGGTCGGCTCGTCCCGGGCTCACAAAAGTGGCCCCGCAGGCCGCCGCCGCCAAGGATCGCACCGCGGGATGTTTCCCAAGTTGTCAACACGCGCCCATACCCTGCGCCGATCGGGCGGGGGATCGCCTCCCGATCCGTGCAAGCCTTTTCTTTTCACGATCCCTCAACAACGGCGCGAAGCCTTGGGGGACGCGGGTCCACGCGTGGCCACGACGGGCCGGGCGGCACTGTGGCGGGCGCGTGCCCGGGGGAGGCGGCGCAACGTTCGCGGCTGGTGCGGCAGGGCACGGCCCTGCTCGCGGACCACGCGGTGCATGGGCTGTACACGCCGCGCACGGCCTGCATCGCCCGATCGGCAAGGGGTACCCGCCCTGCGGCCCGCGCTCGCGCCCGAGGGATGCTGCTCATACGCGGCCGATGACGGCAAACCACGGTCAGCCGCCGCGTTCAGGACGCGCACGCCGGGTGGTCGCCTTGCGGGCCTTCTTCACCGGGCGCTTCCGCCAGGCCTCGTACACCTCCTCCAGCCCATCGTACCACGCCTGTCCATAGGCCCGCACCAGGGCGCTCTTCAGGAAGCGGAACACCGGCACCTCCAACCGCTCGCCACAGGCACAGGCCGGCGCACAGATGTCCCACCGCTCGTAGTTCAGGCCGTCGGTCTCCCGGAGCTTCACCACCCGGATGGGGTACAGGTGGCAGCTGATGGGCTTGTTGAAAGGCACCTCGCCGTTGCGGTACGCCTGCTCGATGCCGCACATCCAGATGCCTTGGGCATTGCGCTTCGCGAAGACGCATTCCTGGTACTCGCCCACGAGCGGGGTCACCAGCTCGCCGTCGCTGTCCACCAGGCTGGTGTGGCCCTGGTCCTTCACGGCCTTGCGGCCGCGGGCGGTCATGTACGGCTGCAACGCGGCGTAGTGCTTCCCGATCAAGCGGGCCTCCTCGGGGGTGAGCGGTGCGCCGCTGTCGCCCTGCTCGCAGCAGGCGCCCTTGCACGCCGACAGGTCGCACACGAAGCGCTTCTCGAAGAGGTCCTCGCTCAGCAGGATACCGCGGTGCTCGATCATCGGGGGGAGGGCCGGAAGGCAGGGCTCGGGTCGCAGGAGGGCCGGGCTGGTGACCCCACCAGGAGTCGAACCTGGATCAAGAGTTTAGGAAACTCCTATTCTATCCATTGAACTATGGGGTCGCGCCCGGCGCAGGGCCGCGAAGGTAACCCGCCACCGCCCTACAGACCACCGGGGCCGCTGGCACGTTATTCGGTGGTAACAAGCGCCTGTGGATGAGCCGCCCCTTCGCGGCGTCGGCAGGCCCCCATGCCCCCGGACCTTTGTTGAAGGTGCTCGCCCGTTCCCTCCGCCGCGTCCTCCTGTGGGGCAGCGCGCTGCTGGTCCTCTTCGCCGGGGCCCTGGCGGTGGTGGCCACCCTGTACGAGGACGAGGTGAAGGCCCGCCTGCTGGGCCTGCTCAACGCCCAGCTGGCCACGCCGGTGCAGGTGCAGCACATCGACCTCACCCTGCTGCGCCGCTTCCCCCTGGCCAGCCTCCACCTGCAAGGGGTGTTCGTGCGCGAGGTGCGCGCCGACAGCGCCGCGGCCGACAGCCTGCTCCATGTGAAGGACCTTTACCTGGACTTCAACCTCGCGGAGCTCCTCACCGGCAACTACGGCATCCGCCGCATCCATGGCGAGGGTGTGCGCGCCCACATCGCCCACGACGCGCTGGGCCGGCCCAACTACCGCATCTGGCGCACCGACAGCCTGGCCGGCGGGCGCCTGCCCTTGGAACGGCTCACCCTGGAGGACCTGTGGGTGCGCTACCGCCACGGAGGCAGCGCCACCGAGGTCACCGGCGCCAGCGACCGCATCGCCCTGCGCGGCACCCTGGGCCAGGGGCCCAACAGCCTGCGCGCCGAAGGCCACCTGCACCTGCTCGATTGGCACCAGGGCCCCCGCCGCATCCTGGCCGACCGCGAGGCCGAGGTGCTGCTGACCATGACCTTCGGGGACGCCGACGGTGCCTTCCGCATCACCAACGGCGAAGTGAACAGCGGCGGGGTGCGCCTCAACAGCACGCTGGCCGTGGTGCCCGAGGCCGACGGCCTGTTCCTCGACCTGCGCGCCGCCACCGACGGGTGCGCGTTGGAGCGGCTGCTGGCGCTGCTGCCCCCGGAGCTCACCCGGCCGCTGCACCCCTACGGCCTGAAGGGCGAGGCCGATGTGGTGGCCCGCTATGCCGGCACCATCGGCGGCGGCACCCCGCCGGCCCTGGCCCTCCAGCTCGCCGTGCGCGACGGCCGCTTCCGCGAACGCCACACCGGGGCCACCTTCGAAAAGGTGCACGGACGGGCCGACGTGGCCCTCACCGGCGACGGCACCCTGGCCGAACTGAAGGTGCGCGACCTGCGGGCCCATGGCGGCGGCGGCACCCTCGGCGGCCAGCTGCACCTGCGGGGCGGCAACGCGGCGCGGGTGGATGCGGGGCTCAAGGCCGATCTGGACCTGGGCGCACTGTTGCGTTTCCTGCGGCTGGACAGCCTGCAGCAAACCCGGGGGCGCCTGCGGGCCGACCTCACCGCACGGGGCACCCTGCCCCGCCTGGACAAGTTGAAGGCCCGCGACCTGCAGGCCCTTTCCACCGGCGGCACCGTGAGCCTGCGCGGCGCCACCCTCACGCTGCACGGCGGGGGCCTGGCCATCACCGAAGTGGACGCCGACCTGACGATGGAAGGCCGCGACGCCCGGGTGCAGCGCCTGGTGGCCAACGTGCAGGGCGACCGGGTGCAACTCTCCGGCACGCTGCAAGGCCTGCTGCCCTACCTGCTGCTGGAGGGGCAGCCGCTGGCCATCACCGCGTCCGGTTCGGCCGAGCGGATCGACCTGGCCCGCTGGGTGCAGGGTGGCGGCGACGGGCCGGCCGACCTCACCCTGCCGGCCTCCCTGGCCCTGGACCTGAACGTGCGCGTGGCACAGCTGGTGTACGAGGGCTTCTCCGCCACCGGCATCAGCGGCCGCGTGGTGCTGGCCGACCGCGTGCTGCGCGCCGAGCCCGTGCGCTTCACCACCGCGGGGGGATCGGTGGCCGGGGCCATCGCGCTGGACGGCCGTGCACCGGCCGCCTACCCCCTGGCCGTACGCGCCTCCCTGAACGGCATCGACATCCACCACCTGTTCGCCGAGTTCAAGGACTTCGGCCAGGACTTCATCGGCCACCGGCACCTGCAGGGCACCTGCCGCGCCGAGGTGCGCTTCGACGCACCGCTGCGGCCCGACCTGCACTTCGATCTCGACCGCCTGGCCTGCACGGCCGATGTGGTGGTGGAAAAGGGCGTCCTCAAAGGCCACGCCCCGCTGATGGAGGTGGCGGACTACGTGGAACGGAAAAAACTGGCCGGCCTGCTGGTGGATGCCGACCAACTGGCCCGGCGCCTGGCCGAGGTGCGGTTCGCCCGCCTGGAGAACCGTGTGGAGATCCGCGACCGCCAGGTGCGCATCCCCTTGATGGAGGTGAAGAGCAGCGCCCTGGACATTGAGCTCAGCGGCGTGCACGGCTTCGACGGCCGCATCGACCACCGCCTCAACTTCCGCCTGGGCGACCTGCTGCGCGGCGCTCCGCCGCAGGACGAGTTCGGCCCGGTGGTGGATGACGGCACCGGACCACGGCTCTTCCTGCGCATGCAGGGCCAGGCCAGCGCCCCCCTCTTCAGCACCGACCCCGAGATGGCCGCCGCACGGCGCGGGCGCCAGTGGCAGCAGGAGAAGCAGGCGTTGAAGGACCTCTTCCGCAAGGACCTGGAGGGGCGTGACCACAACCCCGCGATGGCCGGTGCGGTACGCTTCCACGTGGAGGACCCGGACGATGTGGAGGAGGCCAACAGGACCCGGCACGACCCGCCCAAGCCGCGCAAGCACCAGCCCGATCCGCCCCCGGTGGTGATCGAGGTGGAGCCCTGAGCCGCGCCGAAGCCCCATCTTCACGGACCGAACCCGTGGACCTCTACTCCCGCAAACAGCGCTGGAAGCTGGTGCTGGCCCTGGCCGCCCTGCTGATCGTGATCGCCTCGTTGTGGTACAGCAACCGCATCGTGGACAAGGTGCGCCAGGAGGAACGGCGCAAGGTGGAGCTCTGGGCACAGGCCGTGCAGAACCGCGCCCGCCTGGTGAACCTCACCGACGGTCTCTTCGCACGCCTGCGTGAGGAGGAACGCAAGAAGGTGGAGCTCTGGGCACAGGCCATGCTGCGCCTGGTGGGCACCGCCGAACCCGGCGACCTCTCCTTCTACCTGAAGGTGGTGAGCGACAACACCACCGTGCCCGTGGTGATCACCGATGCGCAAGGCCGGGTGAAGTTCCACCGCAACCTGGACAGCCTGGTGGCCGTCGACCCCGAGCGCCTGCGCCAGGCCGTGGCCGACATGGCCGCACGACGGCCGCCCGTGGAGATCCTGGTGTACGGCGCCCAGAAACAGTACCTGCACTACCAGGACAGCCGCCTGCTGCGCGAACTGCAGGACGTGATGGACGGCATCATCCGCTCCTTCATCAGCGAGACCGTGATGAACACCGCCGCCGTGCCCGTGATCCTCACCGACAGCACCGGCACCCGCGTGGTGGAGAGCGGCAACGTGGACAGCCTGGTGCTGCGCGACCCGGTGCGCCTGGCCGCCAAGTTGGAGGAAATGGCCGCCCGCAACCGCCCCCTGGAAGTGACCCTCGCCGGGCAGGGCCGCCACCGCATCTTCTTCGAGGAATCGCTCGTGATCACCCAGCTGCGCTACTTCCCCTACGCCCAACTGGTCATCATCGGCCTGTTCCTGCTGGTGAGCTATGCGCTGTTCAGCATCTTCCGCAACGCCGAACAGAACCAGGTGTGGGTGGGCATGGCCAAGGAGACCGCCCACCAGCTGGGCACACCGCTCAGCTCGTTGATGGCCTGGATGGAACTGCTCAAGGGCCGCAACGTGGACCCCACCGCCCTGACCGAGATGCGCAAGGATGTGGACCGCCTGGAGGTGGTCACCGAGCGTTTCAGCAAGATCGGCAGCGCACCCGAACTGACGCCCGAGAAGCTTTACCACACCCTGCGCGCCACGGTGCTCTACCTGCGCCCGCGGCTGCCCAGCAAAGCCCGCGTGGAGGTGGCGCCCCCTGCCGATACCGACCTGTCCGTCCCCCTCAACCGCCCCCTGTTCAGCTGGGTGATCGAGAACCTGATCCGCAACGCGGTGGATGCCATGGAGGGGGAAGGCTCCATCACGGTGGCCCTGGAACGCGAGGGCGGGCAGGTGCACGTGGACGTCACCGACACCGGCAAGGGCATCCCCGCCGCCCAGCACCGCACGGTGTTCCGGCCCGGCTTCACCACCAAGAAGCGCGGCTGGGGCCTGGGCCTCTCGCTCAGCAAACGCATCATCGAGCAGTACCACGGCGGCCGCATCTTCGTCAAGCGCAGCGCCCCGGGCAAAGGCACCACGTTCCGGATCACGCTCAAGGCCTGATCGCCGGGGCCGGGCCGTGAACGGACCCGCCCACGCGGCCTCCCCTGCCGCCGTACACTTGATGCCATCCGCCCATGCCCGGCCTCTACTTCCACATTCCCTTCTGCCGGAAGGCCTGCACTTACTGCGACTTCCATTTCAGCACCGCGGTACGGGGCCGGGAGGCGCTGCTGGACGCCATGGAGAAGGAACTGGTGCTGCGCGCCCGCGAGCTCGGCGACGCCCCGGTGGCCAGCATCTACTTCGGCGGCGGCACGCCCAGCCTGCTGGAGCCGGCACGCATCGCCGCCCTGCTGCAGCTGGCCCGCGACCTGCTGCGCGTGCAGCGCGATGCCGAAGTGACCCTTGAGGCCAACCCGGACGACATCACCCCCGAGCGGCTGGAACAATGGAAGGCGATGGGCATCACCAGGCTGAGCCTGGGCACGCAGAGCTTCCGCGACGACCGCCTGGCGTGGATGGGACGTGCGCACAACGCCGGGCAGGCCCTGCGCAGCATTGCGCTCATCGCCCGTGCCGGCTTCACCTCCTGGACCATCGACCTCATCTACGGCCTGCCCGGCATGACCCTTCCCGAATGGGATGAACAACTGCGCATCGCGCTGGACCACGGCCTGCCGCACCTGAGCGCCTACGCCCTGACCGTGGAGCCCCGCACCGCCCTGGCCCACCAGGTGAAGCGGGGGCGCGTGGTGCCCGCCGGGGATGAGGCCACCGCGGCCCAGTTCGACCACCTCATGGCCCGCATGAAGGAAGCGGGGCTGCTGCATTACGAGATCAGCAACTTCGGTCGGCCCGGCCACTTCAGCCGGCACAACAGCAGCTACTGGGAGGGCGCGCCCTACCTGGGCATCGGGCCGGCGGCGCACAGCTTCTCGGGCACCACGCGCCGGTGGAACGTGGCCAACAACGCGCGCTACACCGCCGCCGTCGAAAAAGGGGACGTGTTCAGCGATTCCGAAACGCTCACCGCGGCCCAGCGCACCAACGAACTGCTCCTCACCGGACTGCGCACCCACCGCGGCGTGCAGCTCGATGCCCTGCCGGTGGACATCCGTCCGCGCAATGAGCAACGGATCGTGCACTACCTGTCGCAGGGCCTCGCGCAACTGGAGGACGGCCGGTTAGTTTTGACCGAACGCGGAAGGCACTTCGCCGACCGCATCGCCATGGAGCTCTTCGCCGACCCATGATCGCCGAGATCGAACACCACGGACGCAAGTTCCGCGTGGACCTGGCCCGCCCCGTGGACCTGAGCCTGCCGTTGCAGGCCGGGGAGGGCCGGCTGCGCGCCTGGTACGTGGACCCCGTGCGCATGGAGCCCGTGGTGGCCGGTGACCGCACCTACGCCGTGAGCGCGGGCGCACCGCTCAACTTCCGCACCGTGGTCGTCAACCCCCACGGCCACGGCACGCACACCGAGAGCGTGGGCCACCTGGACGCCGCCGTCACCCCGGTGGGCGGGATGCTCGACCGCTACTTCTTCACGGCGGAAGTGATCAGCCTGCGGCCCGAACAGCGCCGCGCCCCGGACGGTCGCACCGACCTCCTCATCACCCTGGAGCAGTTGCGCCATACGCTGGACGAACGGCCCCGCGAAGCCCTGGTGCTGCGCACCCTCCCCAACGCCTCCGGCAAGGAGGCACGCGACTGGTGCGGCTCCAACCCGCCCTACCTGCAGAGCACCGCCACGGCCTGGCTGCGCAGCATCGGTGTCAAGCACCTGCTGGTGGACCTGCCCAGCGTGGACCGCGAGGAGGACGGCGGTGTGCTGGCCGCGCACCACGCCTTCTGGGATTTCCCGGCCACGGTGGACACGGCGCGCACCATCACCGAACTGATCCACGTGCCCGACAGCGTGCCCGATGGCCGGTACCTGCTGGAGCTGCAGGTGGCCCACTGGATCAACGACGCCGCCCCCAGCCGTCCCGTGCTCTACGCGCTGCTGCCGTGACCCTCGCGGACGCGGTGCGCGCCATGCCGCCCCCCCCCGCCCACGCGCCGGGCCTGGCCCGTGCCGTGCGGCCTGCCACACGGGCGGCAGCCCCCTCCCCTGGCCGGTGGTGAACACCTTGCGCCGTATGCGCCGGACCCATGGTCCGGAACACAGGGCGACGGCCGACGCTGAGCGCTCGGGCCGCCGGTTACTTTTGCCCCGTCATGGGCCCCCGCCGCATCGGCCGCATCCTGTTGGGCTACTTCCTGCGCGGCCTGTTGCTGGTAGTGCCGGCCACCGTGCTCATCTGGGCCCTGTGGAAGGCCCTCGCCTTCCTGGACGGCATCATCCCGATCGACATCCCGGGCGTGGGCCTGCTCACCCTGCTGGTGGGCCTCACCCTGTTCGGCTGGCTGGGCAGCACCATCCTCTACCAGCCGGTGGCCGAGATCGGCGAGGAGGTGCTCAAGCGCATCCCCTTCCTGAAGACCTTCTACGGGGCCATCAAGGACCTGGTGGAGGCCGTGGTGGGCAACAAGCGGCGCTTCGACCGGCCGGTGCTGGTGCGGCTTTCCGCCTCCAGCGACCTGGAGCGGCTCGGCTTCATCACCGAGGACGACCTGGCGCACCTGGGCCTGCCCAAGGGCAAGGTGGCCGTGTACATGCCGCACAGCTTCGCCTGGAGCGGCAACCTGGTGATCGTGCCGGCCGCCAACGTCACGCTGCTCGATGCGCGGGCGGCCGATGTGATGAAGTTCGTGGTGAGCGGCGGGGTCTCCAAGGTGGACGATGACGCGTCCTGAACCCCGATGCCCAACGCCCAACGCCAGGCACTCGTGCTGCTGCACGTCACGGTGTTCGTGTGGGGCTTCACGGGCATCCTGGGCAAGCTGATCCAGCAGCCCACGCTGCACCTGGTGTACACGCGCACGGTGATCGGCATGCTGGGCCTGGCGGCCACCGCCCTGGTGATGCGCCGCAGCCTCTCCCCACGCACCCCGGGCCTGGTGAACTACCTGCTGGTGGGCCTCATCATCCTGGGCCACTGGATCACCTTCTACGGGGCCATCAAGCTCAGCACCGCCAGCATCGCCGCGGCCTGTCTCAGCACCAGCACGGTGTTCACCGCGCTCATGGAGCCCTTCTGGTTCAAGCGCCGCATCCGCGTGAGCGAGGTGGTGCTCGGTGTGGTGGTGGTGGCCGCCCTGCTGCTCATCTTCGGGCTGGAGGTGCAGCACCGGCTGGGCATCGCCGTGGCCACCCTCAGCGCCCTGCTCAGCGCCTGGTTCAACGTGGTGAACGGCGTGCTCGTCCAGCGTGACAACGCCCTGCGCATCGGCTTCTACGAGATGCTCAGCGTGGTGGCCGCACTGGCCCTGTACGGCCTGTTCACCGGCGACCTGGCCCCGCCGCTGTGGCGGCTGCCCGCCAGCGACATCCTCTACCAGTTGTTGCTGGGCCTGGTCTGCACCACGTTCGCCTTCGTGGCCGGCATCGCCGTCATGCGCCAGCTCAGCCCCTTCACCGTGATGCTCACCGTGAACCTGGAGCCCGTGTACACCATCGTCATCGCCCTGCTGATCTGGGGCGAGGAGGAACGGCTCACCGTGGGGTCCTACCTGGGCTTCGCCCTCATCCTGGGCTGCCTCTTCGTGAATGGCTGGCTGCAGCGCGGCAAGCGCTCGAGCGAGGTCACCGAGCCCGATCCGCTGGCGCAGGTTTGAGCGGGGAGTGGCGCGTGAAGGACCGGACGGGCATTCACTCGCCAGGCGGTGCGTTCGCGTGTAGGCGGTCGCGCGCTGCTCGCCCCTCCCCGCTCACACCCAGCTTCACGTCCTCATCCCCCGCCTGGTGATCCACGTAAATGACGAAGAACTGGAACATCTCATCGGTGGTGCGCATGAACCGGCTGTCGCGACCCTGCACCTCGCGCGGCGGATCGAAGGGCTGGTCCGGGTTCTCCGCTGTGTTGTCGAAGCTGCCCTCGGCCACGATGACATCCCCGGCCTGCAATACGACCGGATGCCTGAAGGTGTAGCTGTACTGCCAGCGGAAATCCCAGTCGCGGATCCGCACCAGCGGTATGGTGTCCGTGCCGCGCAGCGCGTAGGCCGTGAATTGCGTGCCCAGCAGGTGCATGTGGGGGTTCACCGCCAGCACGCTGATGGCCTTGGGCACAGTGAGGCGCGTGGTGAACGTGC
Source organism: Flavobacteriales bacterium (assembly GCA_013360395.1). Taxonomy (GTDB): domain Bacteria; phylum Bacteroidota; class Bacteroidia; order Flavobacteriales_F; family PHOS-HE28; genus PHOS-HE28. The sequence goes on along the minus strand of JABWBQ010000008.1, from coordinate 16,247 downwards.
GCACCTCGCCGGGGGCCAGGTGCAGGGGCGGCACCACGGGCGTGTGCGTGCTGCCCAGGGCGAGCTCCTGCAACGGACGTTCCGGCGCACGCGGCGCGAACCACAGGTGGAAACGGCTGCGGTCTTCGGCCTCCCGGTCGCTGGGGCCGTAGTGCACCGTGTTGAGCAGAAAGGCGCCCTTGCGCGCCAGGTAGAGCCCGCCCAGCCCCTCGGGCAGCACCAAAGGCGCCAGCCCCGGCAGGTAGTTCACCACGCTGGGCACCAGCGGCGGCCAGCTGCCGTCGTCGTTGGCCAGGCCCAGGCGGGCGAAGGCCGCCGGGCCGCCCTGCTGCTCGGCATCCAGGAAGGCGCTTCCGGCGAAGACATCGGCCTTGGCCCCCTCGGGATAGTTGATGAGCGCACCGTTCATGTGGTGCACCAGCCGCCGGTTCCCCGGCACGAAGGCCACCGCCCGCAGGAAGGTGTCCTGCGCCAGCGCGAAGGGCGCCTTGGCGATGATGAAGCGGTCGCGCCCATCACCCGGGATGGTGAAGGTGCCCGGCACGGGAACCACCAGGTCCGGCGGGCCCAGGCCGTCGGCCTCCTCGACGACCGGGGGCGGGGGCAGCGCGGCCGTATCGCCCGGGGGCATGCCCTGTTCCACCCAGCGCCCGATGAGCGCGATCTGCCTGGCGGTGAGCACCCGCTCGCCCACGAACCGGCTGTACCCCGTGTCCGCAGGCCAGGGCGGCATGAAGCGTTCCCGCGTGACATGCCGGATGGTGCGCGCCTTGCGCCGGACCTCGGCATAGGTGGTGAGCGCGAAGGGGCCGGCGTGGCCCGGGCTGTGGCATGGCATGCAGTGCGTGCGCACCAGCGGGGCGATGTGCCCGGCGAAGGTCACCGTGTCGGGCAGGTCCGTCACGGCATCCACCGGGTCCACCGGACCACAGCCGGGCAGCAGGGCCAGCCAGGCCGCAAGGACCACGATGATGGCCATCCCCCTCATGGCACCTCCACTTCCGTGCATTCCAGAAAGCAGCCCACGGCCCGCACCTGCGGCTGCGGCGGTGCCTGGCCACGCCGTACGGCCTCCAGGGCGTCGCGCAGGTGGTGCCGGGCGGCCTGGGGCTTCTTGCGGCCGGCGCGCACGGCCCGGTCGTCGATGGCGCCGCGGTACAGCACCGTGCCCCCGGCGTCGAGCAGAAAGGCCTCGGGGGTCATTACGGCGTGCAGGGCGGCGGCCACGGTGCAATCCGGATCAAGCACCTGCGGGAACACGAACCCGTGGCGCAAGGCGAACGCCCGCACACTGTCGGCCACGATGTAGGGCGAGGCGTAAAGGCCCACGATGCGCAACCCCGTGTCGGGGACGATCCCGGCCAGCTCCGGAGCGTGCATCAGGCACAGGGGGCATTCGGGATCGAGCGTCAGCACCAGGGTGTGGCCCCCGCCGAACAGTTCACGGCCATCGGCCTGCGTGCCGTCCGCCAGGGTGAAACGACCGGCGCGCAGCACCTCCAGGTCCACCCGTGGCCCCGCGCCGCAGCCCGCCAGCACCAGCCATCCGGTGCAAGCGGCAAGGATCGGCCCACGGCGCATCGGCCAAAGGTATCGGCGGCATCGTGCCACCTTTGCGGCATCCGCATGAAACGTATCACCGGCCTCCTGGTCCTGCTGGGCGTCGCCCTGCTGGTATTCTTCCTCACCCGCGAGGCGTACCGGCCCGACGCACCGGCCGAACAGGTGACGGAGACCGTGTTGTTGGAGCGCATCCGCCCGGTGCTGAAGCTGGTGACGGTGGAGGGCGACCTCAGCGAAGTGTTCACCTACAGCGACAACAGCGCGGCGTGGTTCGACTGGACCAGGAACATGGGCTGGAACCGCAAGCAGGCCATCCTGCTGGTGAAGGCCCGCGCCTCGGTGGGCTACGACCTGGACGGGCTGGGGCTCTCCTTCGACGAGGCCACGCGCACGGTGCGCCTCACCGGCATGGCCGCACCGAAGCTCCTGGCCCTGGAGCACGACGTGAAGTATTTCGACCTGCAGGAGGGGGCCTTCGCCGATTTCAGCGCCGCGGACCACACCCGCATGCAGGCCCAGGCCAAGGCCCGCATCGAGCAACGGCTGCCGCAGAGCGGGCTCTTCGAAGCCGCCGCGAAGCAGAAGGAGGAGTTCCTGGTGGTGCTGCGCGCCGTGGTGGAGAACGGCGGCTGGACCCTGGCCGGGGACGACCGACCGCGGCCCGTGAAGCCCTGAAGGGTCCGCAGCGGTGATGGGATCCGCAGCGGCGGTGCCTCCCACCGACCGGCCGATGCGCATCTTTGCCCTCCGCCCCCGGTCCATGCCCAGCCTCGAGGAGATCCAGCGCCCCATCGCCGGGGAAATGCGCGTGTTCGAGGGGCGGTTCCGCGAGGCCATGCGCAGCCGCGTGGCGCTACTGGACCGGGTGATGCACTACATCGTGCGGCGCAAGGGCAAGCAGATGCGGCCCATGTTCACCCTGCTCAGCGCGCGCCACTTCGGGCCGGTGAACGACAACGGCTTCGTGGCCGCCAGCCTCATCGAGCTGCTGCACACGGCCACCCTGGTGCATGATGATGTGGTGGACACCAGCCCCCTGCGCCGCGGCTTCTTCAGCATCAACGCCCTGTGGAAGAACAAGATCGCCGTGCTGGTGGGCGACTACCTGCTGAGCCGGGGCCTGCTGCTGGCCGTGGAGCACCGCCAGTTCGAGCTGCTGGGCATCGTGAGCCGCGCCGTGCGCGAGATGAGCGAGGGCGAGCTGCTGCAGTTGGAGAAGGCCCGTTCGCTGAACTTCAGCGAGGAGGTGTACTTCGAGATCATCCGCCAGAAGACCGCCAGCCTGATCGCCGCCTGCTGTGCCAGCGGCGCCGCCGCCGCCGGCGCCGCCGCCGACGAGGTGGAGCGCATGCGCCGCTTCGGTGAACTGGCCGGCATCGCCTTCCAGATCAAGGACGACCTGTTCGACTACCCCGGGGGCGGCGAGGGCAGCGCCCGCACCGGCAAGCCCACCGGCCTGGACATCAAGGAGCGCAAGCTCACCCTGCCGCTGATCCACGCCCTGCGCCAGGTGCCCGCCGACGACCGCCGCTGGATGGTGCGCGCCGTGAAGGCCCGCCGGCAGGACCGGGCCACCGTGGAGCGCGTGGTGCGCCGCGTGGTGGAGGTGGGCGGCGTGGCCCACGCACGCCAGCGCATGCTGGAATACCGCGACCAGGCCCTGGCCGTGCTGCACACCTTTGCCGACACCCCGGCACGGCGCTCCCTCGAAGGGCTCGTGCACCTCACCGTGGACCGCGAGAAATGAGCCACCGCCAGACCCTCCCGCAGCCGTTCAAGGTCTGGCCGTTGTCCCTGCTCCTGGCCGCGCTCTCCTGCGGCACACCGCAGGCCCCACCGGCCGCGGAAGGGAACAACCCCGGCGGCGCCCTGCCGGGCGACACCGCCCGCGCCGTGCCGCACGACGGGCCCCAGGTGCAGCAAATGCCCGACGGCACCAGCCTGCGCGGGGTGATCCGCCACGGGAAGCGGCATGGCATCTGGCGCAGCTTCACCCCCCAGGGGCGCCTGCTCAGCCAGACCGAGTACCGCGACGGCGTGACCCATGGCCCCGTCGTGGTGTTCCACCCCAACGGCACGGTGCGCTACCTGGGCCGCAACCACCACGGCACGCCGGTGGGCGAATGGCGCTTCCACGACGAGGCCGGCGGGCTGCTCAAGACCGTGGTGTACGACAGCACCGGCACGGTGGTCGCCGAATACTGACGGGCCATCGCGCCGTACCTTCGATCCCCGCTGAAGGCGGGGCCTCCACCGTGATCGCCCCCGATGCCATCCAACGTGTCAAGGACGCCGTCCGCGTGGACGAGGTCGTGGGCGAATTCGTGGCCCTGAAACGCAAGGGGCCGCGCTATCTGGGTCTGTGCCCGTTCCACAACGAGAAGACGCCCAGCTTCAACGTCAGCCCGGCCCTGGGCATCTTCAAGTGCTTCGGCTGCGGCGAGGCCGGCGATGCCATCACCTTCCTCCAGAAGCATGAGCACCTCAGCTACGTGGAGGCGATCCGCTGGCTGGCCAAGCGGTACAACATCGACCTGCCCGAGACGGAGGCCACGCCCGAGCAGCAGCTGGAGCACAGCGAACGCGAGAGCCTGGCCGCCGTACAGCGCTTCGCCACCGAATGGAGCACCGCCCAGCTCTGGGACACCGACGAGGGGCGCCGCATCGGCCTGGCCTACTTCCACGAGCGCGGCTTCCGCGACGAGGTGATCCGCACCTTCCAACTGGGCTATGTGCCCGAACAGGGTGCCGCCTTCGCCACGGCCGCCCGTGCCCAGGGCTTCGATCCCGAGCTGCTGGAGAAGGCGGGCTGGATCAAGCGCCGCGAGGACGGCACGGCGTGGGACTTCTTCGCCGGCCGGGTGACCTTCCCGGTGCATGGGCTCGGCGGTCAGGTGATCGCCTTCGGCGCGCGCGCCCTGCGCACCGACAAGGGCCCTGCCGGCGGGGCCAAGCTGCCCAAGTACTTCAACAGCCCGGAGAGCGCCCTCTACGTCAAGAGCCGCTCGCTGTACGGCATCCACTTCGCCCGGAAGGCCATCGCCGACAGCGGCATCTGCCTGCTGGTGGAGGGCTACACCGATGTGATCAGCCTGCACCAGGCCGGCATCGCCAACGTGGTGGCCAGCAGCGGCACGAGCCTCACCGAGGACCAGGTGCGCCTGATCAAGCGCTACGCCCGCCAGGTCACCATCCTATACGACGGCGATCCCGCCGGCATCAAGGCCAGCCTGCGCGGCATCGATCTCATCCTGGCCGAGGGCCTGGGCGTGAAGGTGGTGCTCTTCCCCGACGGGGAGGACCCCGACAGCTTCGCGCGTAGCCGCCCCAGCAGTGAAGTGGAGGCCTTCCTGCGCGACAGTGCCAAGGACTTCCTGGTGTTCAAGACCGAGCTGCTGGTGAAGGACACCGGCGGCGATCCCGTGCTCAAGGCGGCGGCCATCCATAACATCGTGGAGAGCATCGCCCGCATCCCCGACCAGGTGCTGCGCCAGCTGTACATCCAGCAATGCGGCCGCCTGATGGAGGTGAGCGAACAGGCCCTGCTGAGCGAGATGAACAAGGTGCTGCGGCGGGCCCTCCGCAAACAGCACGGACCGTTGGAGGCCCCGGAGGCCGAGGTCCCCGCGCTGCAGGCACCCCAGCCCCCGCCCGTGGCCATCAAGGGCACCGCGGCGCAGGAGCGCGACCTGCTGCGCATGCTGCTCAACTACGGCCACCAGCACATCATGGTCCCGGTGCGGACCGAGGGCGGCGAAACCCGCGAGGAGGATTACACCGTGGCCGAGTTCCTGTTCGAGCTGATGGCCCTGGACGACATCCTGTTCGATGAACCCCTGTTCAAGGAGATCTACCTGGATTACCGGCATGCCAAGAACCTGGGCGTGGAGGTTGAGGCCGGGCGCTATGCCGGCCACGAGCAGACGGACTGGCGGCATCTGGCCATCGACCTGCTTACCGAGCGGCACCTGCTGAGCCCCAATTGGAAGGAACGCCACCGGATCCACACCGTGCACGAGCGCGACATTTTGATCGACGCGATCGAAGAGGGCGTGGACATCCTGCGGGAACGCCGCCTGGACCGCATGCTGGAGGCGCTCGACGAGCGCCTGCGCGGAACGGCGGTGCCCGACGAGCAGATGGCCATCCTGCGCGAGAAGATGGACCTGATCAACGCCAAGCTGGCCCTCTCCCGGAAGACCGGCCGCGTGGTGGTGGGCTGATCAATGCCCCACGGGCGACCTGTCCCGGCCGGTGTCCGCCGGCGTACCGCTGCGTTCCACCCGGGTGACGAAACAGGTCGTCTCGCCCCGCCACGGCAGCCGTGCATAGCGCTCCACGTAGTGCAGGTTCACCCGTTCGCCGCTGAGGCTGGCCGCCTCCAACTGGCGGTACAGCTCCTCGTCACCCTTCTGCACACTGAAGTTGAACACCTCGTTCAGGGATGTTCCCTTGGGGTCCATGGCCCCGAAGCTCTGCATGTTCAGCTGTCCTTCCCAGGTCTTGAACACCACCCCGCGCTTGCTGAGGCGGATGATCATGCCACTGCGGCTGCCCTCGCTGTACACCGCGTAGTAGATGAACAGCAGCCAGGCCAGCAGGCCGGCGATGGCCAGCAGGAACAGGCGAACGGTGAGGCGCCCCACCTTCTGGCCGAAGGTGCGTGGCGCGGGAGCGACGGGCGTGGTCATGGGCGAAAGGTAGGGGACCGGCATCGTGCCGCTGCCACCGCCCTTGCGGCCGGCAGGCTACCTTGCACCGGTGGCCCACGTCCATCGGCAGCACCACACGCACCACGGGGCGGAGCGCTCCGGCCACACGCACGGCCATGTGCAGGCCGAAGGCGCGCGGGCCCTGCGCGCGGCGTTCTTCCTCAACCTGGCCTTCACCCTGGTGGAAGTGGCCGGGGGTTGGTGGACGGGCAGCATCGCCGTGCTCACCGATGCGTTGCACGATGCAGGCGACTGCCTGGTGCTGGGCACCGCGTGGTGGCTGCAGCGTGTGGCCCTCAAAGGCCGTGATGCACGGTACAGCTACGGCTACGGCCGCTTCAGCATGCTGGGCGGCTGGCTCACCAGCCTGGTGCTGATCGCCGGCGCCGTGGGCATGCTGGTGGTGAGCCTGCCCAAGGTGATGCATCCCCACGAGCCGCACACGGTGGGCATGATCGGCATCGCCCTCTTCGGGCTGGCCATGAACGGCCTGGCCGCCTGGCGCCTGCACGGCGGGGCCACCCTCAACGAGCGCGGCGCCTACCTGCACCTGCTGGAGGATGTGCTGGGGTGGGCCGCCGTGCTGGTGGGTGCCGTGGTGATCCACTTCACCAACTGGGCCGTGGTGGACCCGCTGATGAGCGTGGGCATCAGCCTCTTCATCCTGGTGAACGCCGTGGGCACCCTGCGCCGCGGTACGGCCATCCTCATGCAGCACGTGCCCGAGGGCATCGACCTGGCCGCCGCGCGCGAACGGCTGCTGGCCATACCCCACGTGCGCGACCTGCACGACCAGCACACTTGGAGCCTGGACGGGAGTTTCGTGGTGCACACCGTGCACCTGGTGGTGGCCGATGTGGAGCACCGGGAAGCCCTGGCCATCAAAAGCCGCGCCCGGGAGGTGCTGCGGGAGCTCGGCATCCACCACGCCACCATCGAACTGGAGTGGGAGAACGAGCATTGCGGCACCGACTGTCATTGATGCGATCCGCACCCCCGCCCATGCGACGCACCGCGTTCCGCCTACTGGCCCGCCTGAACAAGGCCGTGCTGCCCAAGCTCTGGGACAAGGACCTCGCCCGCCTCACCAAGCCCCAGAAGTTGTTGGTGGCCTGGCGCTACTGGGTGACGCGCAATGCCCTGTGAAAAGCCGCCGGGGGGCGCATCGCAGCGATGCGCCCCCCGACCCTGCGGAAGACCGTGATGGCTATCTCAAAAACACCCGTTGGGCTGCGCGAGGGTCTTTCGCTCGCTTCCAAAAGCAATTTTGAGAGAGCCGCTACTCCACCACCAAGGTGCGCGAGACGTTCCCGCGGTCGGTGGTGAGGCGCACGAGATAGGCCCCAGCCTCCAGGCCAACCAGGTCCAGTTCATGGCGCAGGTCGGTGCGGCCGTTGCCCGCCAACCGTTCGCGACGCAAGGAGCGACCGTCGGTGCCCAGCAGTTCCAGCCGTACCGCGCCCATGCCGGCGACGACGGCCACCTCGATCGTCGCGCGGTCGCGCGCCGGGTTGGGCATCACCGTGAAGCGGGTCACCCCGGCGAACTGCTCCTGCACGCTGATGTCGCACGGCGCCGCCAGCAGCGTCACCGGCACCGTGGTGGTGTCGTTGGGGCAGAAGGTGTTGGTGGCCACGTAGCGGAAGTTGTGGTTGCCCGCTCCGTAGATGGACGGGTTGATGACCACGTTGTACGGGCCCAGCAGGAAGCCCAGCGGATCGAGCCATACGCCCGTCTGCAGCGGGTTGCCGGTGAGGCCGGTGCTGAGCGTCAGGCTGGTGTCCGTGGCGCAGGCGGTGATGGGCACGGCCGTGCCGGCGTTGGGCAGGTTGGCTTCGGTCACCGTCACCGTGGCCGACGGATCGCCGCAGTTGCCCATGCCCTGTACGGTGTACACATAGGCTCCGGGCGTCATCGTGGCCGGGTCGTACTGGCCGTTCACCACCGGGCTGGGGCCGCTCCAGGTGCCGCCGGTCTCCGGGTTGCCCTGCAGGTTGGCGAAAAGGTCGAATGGTGCCCCGTTCACGCACACGGTCACCGCGCCGTCGTCACCCGGATCGCTGTTGGGCGCATATTCCACGTACACGCTGCTCTGTACGGTGCTGCACGGTGCCAGCGCCTCGATGGTGTACAGGTAGAGCCCGGCCGGATCGGTGCCGGGGTTGAAGTTGCCGCTGTGCGGTTGGTTCATCGGGTTCGTCCACACCCCACCCGGATCGGGCGAGCCACCCAGCTCATTGATCAGCAGGAAGTCGGGGTCCGTATCGCACACCCCCAGCACCGAAGCGTCCATGCCGGCATCCGGGTTCACTCCGGGCTGCACCGTGCGCGACAGGGTCTCGGTGTCGGTGATGGTGCCGTTGAGCTCCAGCGACACCGCGATGGTGTAGGCCCCGGCCGGATAGGGACCCAGCGGGGGCAGCGGCTGGTTGAACGAACCGTTGCCGCCCCCGCTGCCCGTGGCGGTCAGCACGATGGTGATCGTGTTGCCGTTCTGCCCGGGGACGAATCCGGTCACCTGGGCGTTCCCCGGGATGGTCCCGATCACGGTCACGTTCATGAACGTGCATTCGGTGAGCGGGTTCGGCGTGATCTGCACGTTGGTGATCGTTCCTTGTCCCATGGCACTGAAAGCCAGGCCGGACAGGAGAAGCAGGGTCGAATGGCGCATGGGTGCGGTTCAGGTTGAAGTGCCGGCAAGGTAAGCAGTACGGCCGGCAGCCACACTGCCCCAGGGCAGCACACCGCCATGCACCGCACCTTGCCCAACTTTGGCCCGATGCGCATCCGCCTGCCTTGCCGTGTCCTGCCGATGCTGCTGGCGTGGTGTTCCGTGCCCGATGCGTCCGCCCAGGCCGTAAGGATCAACGAAGTGCTGCCGATGGTGCACCCGGCGGACAGTGGCTGGGTGGAACTGTACAATGCCGATCCGCTGCCCGTGGACCTCCAAGGCATGCTGCTGGTCCGGGACCACTATCGGGTCACGCTGCCGGCCCAGCCACCCCTGCCGCCAGGCCGGCACCGGGTGGTGGTGGTGCATGGACGCGGCACCGACGGAAGAGCGCTGCTGCACCTGCCGGCGGCGGGTGGTGAACTGTTGCTCTTCGCCGCGGGCGGCAACCGCTTGCTCGATGCCTTCCGCTGGCGGGCGGTGCCACCGGACGTTTCCATCGGCCGCCTGCCCGACGGGGCGGGGACCTGGAGCTATCTGCCCCTCCCCGGCCCGGGAACGCCCAACCGCGCCGTGCAGCGCATCCAGGGCCGGGCACCGGCACCGATCGTGCAGCACACGGCGGACGGCCTCGTGCTCTCCACCTGCCCGGGCTGCACGGTGGTCTGCACCACGGACGGCAGCGCGCCCTCCCGGGCCCACGGTACCACCGCCCACGGACCGATGGCCCTGCCCGCCGACCGCACCTTGCGGGCCGTGGCCTGGCGCGACGACCTGCTGCCCAGCCGCGAGACCTGGGTGCGCGGAAGGGGCGCGGCTCCGGATGAGGCCGCCCTCTGCATCGACCCGGCGGAGCTGTTCGACCCGCAGCACGGCTTGATGATCGAGGGGGACCGCGCCAACCATGTGCGCAAAGGGCCGGCCTGGGTGCGGCCCGCACGGGTGGCCCTGCCCGGCCTGGGGGACACCGCGACGGTGGCCGTGCGCCTCCGCCTGTCGGGATCCGGCTCGCGAAGCCTGCCCAAGCGCTCCTTCAACCTGAGCACCGCCGACGGAAGGCACAGCCTTCCGCTTCCCGACGGCAGCACGTGGCGCAACGTGGTGCTGCGTGCCGACGCCACCCCCCATGCCCTGCTCCGCAACCTGTTCGCCACTGCGGCCGTGCATCGCGCAGGCGACCGCCTGGACGTGCAGCCCGGAACGCCCATGCCGCTGACGCTCAACGGCACCCCGCAGGGCGCCTATCGCCTGATGCCGGCCAAGAACGAGGACCTCCTGCTGACCCGCACCGGGGCCGAGCGACTTGACATCGTGGAGGGTCCCGAGGGGCGCGTGGTGAAGGGGGACCGGACCGCCTACGAACGGGCCTTGGGCATGCTGGCGCGACGGGCCCCGCTGGATAGCCTGGAGGCCCTCATCGATCTGGAGAGCCTGGTTGAACTGGCCTGTTTCGACCTGTGGTCCGGCCGTGCCGATCACGACCTGAACATGCGCTGCTGGCGCCCCGCACAGCCCGGAGGCCGGTGGCGCTGGGTGCTGTACGACATGGACCTGTGGGCCCCACCGGAGGACCCCTCGGCAAGCCGCATCGCCCAGGCGCCGCTCCCGGCCGCCCCCTACCTGTCCGCCCTGTTGGACCATCCGCAGTTGCGCCCGCTGCTGCTGGCGCGAACGGCCACGCTCCTGGCCACCGTGCTGGCACCCGCCCCTGCCGCCGCGCTGGCCGACAGCCTGTTCGCGGCGCATGCCGCGCTGATGCGCGCCGACCACGCCCTCTGGCACCGTCGCATGGCCATGCCCACCCCGGAAGAGAGCCACGCCGACCTGCGCGCCCACGCCCTGCGCCGGCCCGGACATCTGGTGCGCCATCTGGCCGAGTTCACGGGCACCTCCTTGGGCACCGTCTCCGTCCTGGTCCCGGAAAATGCCCAAGGGACCGTGCTGCTCGACGGCATCGTGCTCCCGCCGGGCCGGCACAGCATCACCGGCTTCGCGGGCGCACCCCTGCGGCTGGAGGCGCTGCCTGCGCCGGGCATGCGGCTGCTGGGTTGGGAAGGGTGCCGGGAGGATGCCGCGGGGGCGTGGGCGGACCCCGCCGGGGACCGGAAGGTGCGGCCGCTCCTGGTGCCGGTGGTCTCAGACGGCGACGGCCTTTAGGAGCCCGGTGAAGAGCGCCATGCCGTCGGTGTTGCCCAGCAGGGCATCGGCCGCACGCTCCGGATGGGGCATCATGCCGAACACGTTCCGGCCTTCGTTGCACACGCCCGCGATGTGGTCCATGCTGCCGTTGGGGTTGGCCTCCTCGTGCACATTCCCTTCGGCATCGCAATAGCGGAAGAGCACCTGGTCGCCGTCCTTCAGGCGCTTGAGGCCGGCGGCATCGATGTGGTAGCGGCCCTCGCCGTGCGCGATGGGGATGGTGAGCACCTTGCGTGCGATGGCCGACGTGAGCGCCGTGCGCTTGGTGGCCGGGGTGATGTGCACGTTGCGGCAGATGAAGCGCTGGCCCCCGTTGTGCAGCAACGCGCCGGGCAGCAGTCCCGCTTCGCACAGCACTTGGAACCCGTTGCACACGCCCAGCACGAGCCCGCCGCGTTCGGCATGGGCCGCCACCTCCTGCAGGATGGGCGAGAACCGCGCGATGGCCCCCGAACGCAGGTAGTCCCCGTAGCTGAAGCCGCCGGGCAGCACCACCAGGTCGCAGCCCCGCAGGTCGTGCTCCTTGTGCCAAAGCCGCTCGACCGGACCGCCGCCCTGGGCCTCCAGCACCTGCACCATGTCCTCGTCGCAGTTGGAGCCCGGGAAGATGACGACGCCGCACTTCATGACCGATGGGCCGCGCCTTGGGGAACGGCGGGGCCAAAGGTACTCAGCCCCACCAAGGGCCGGCCACGGCCGCCACCAGCAATACGGCCACGGCCAGTTCGGCCGGCCAGAGGTGCCGTGCGGCCTGCAGGGGGTAGCTCAGCACCACCGCCAGGGGGCAGGCCACCAGCACGGCCGATGGAGGGTGCCCCAGCAGGGCCGCGAAGCCCAGCAGCAGCAGGCACGTGAATGCAAATGCCAGGAAGGAGGCGCGCACGTTCTTCTCGCGCATGATGCTGCGCCGGTACACACCGGCCATGCTCGGCACGGCCAAGGCCCACAGCACGACCACGGTCGACGGCGCCAAGCGGTCGCGCAGCCAGTGGGTGGGTGCCGGATCGGCCGTGCGCAGGGACAGGGTGCTCAAGGGGGCCCAGGCACCCGGGCCCACCGTCAGCGCCACCACGCCCCAGGCCATGACCAACACCAGCACCATGCCCAACAGCGGTACCGCATAGTCCCGCCAGGCGTAGGGGCGCATCACGGCCACCGAGGCCCACAGCACCACCACCAGGAACACGTAGGGAAAGTACAGCAGGGCGGCCACGCCCACCAGACAACCCGCGTCGAACAGGGCGCCCAGGACCTGATGCCTTCCCTGCGTTCCCCACACAAGGCGCAAGGCGTGCAGCACGGCCGGCATGCCCAGCATCGCCGGATCGGGGGCCATGCGCAAGGGACCCGTGGCCAGCAACAACGGCAACAGCAGGGCCGGCAGGTGATGGTGCCGCTCGAACAGCTCTCGGTCGTTGGCCAGCCGGTCCAGTTGCAGGGCCAGGGCCGCCGTGACCAGCGCGCCCGCCAGCGGCGCGGCCCAGGGCCACAGCGCGAATGCCTGTGCCAAGGGCCGGTAGGCCGGCATGTACGGGCCCTGCGGAAGCGGCACCCCCTGGACGAAAGGACCGGACCACACCGCCGGAGCGAGCAGGAGCAGGCCCAGCAGGAGCGCGGGTTGGTAGGTGCGATAGGCGCGTACGAGCATCCGGTCGGTCCCCTATCTTTGGCGGGCCTCAAGCACGCGCACCATGCAACAGATCTGGTTCGGCATCGGTCACTTCCTGCAGAACACGTTCGAGTGGTTCCTCACCCCGTTCGGCTGGATGCCGCCGGTGCTTTTCGCCTGCGTGCTGGGGTTCGGCATCGTTTATTGGCTGCGCCTGCAGGGCCGGTTCAACCGCAAGGCCAAGGAGGAGGGCGGCATGCTCTGACCTCCTGCCCTCAGGCCTGCACGGTCCCCGGGCGTGCCGGTTGGCGCACCAGGTCCTGGCCGATGTCGGTCCGCAATTGTCTTCCCTGAAAGGTGACGCCTGCCGCCTGCGTGTAGCAGTTCAGGATGGCGTGCTCCAGGTCCTTGCCCATGGCCGTGACCACCAGCACGCGACCGCCGGAGGTCACCGGTCCTTGCGGCCCCTCGGCGGTGCCGGCATGGAACACATGGGCTCCGCGCACCTCCTGCAGCCCGTGGATGGGCCGTCCCTTGGTCACCTCCCCGGGATAGCCCTCGCTGGCCAGCACCACGCTCACGCAGGTGCGGTCGTCCACGTCCACATGCCGTTCGCTCAGGGTCCCGGTGGCGATGCCCTCGAAGAGGTCCATGAGGTCGCTGCGCAGCCTTGGCAGGATGGCCTCGGCCTCCGGATCGCCCAGCCGCACGTTGTACTCGATCACATACGGCTCGCCCCCCACGTTCATCAGGCCCATGAAGAGGAAACCCTGGTAGGCGATGCCCTCCTGCTGCAGCCCGCGGATGGTGGGCGCCGCGATGCGGTCGTGCACCTTCTGCATGAAGTCCTTGTCGGCAAAGGGCACGGGGCTCACCGCGCCCATGCCGCCCGTGTTGGGCCCGGTGTCGCCATCGCCGATGCGCTTGTAATCCTTGGCTGAAGGCAGCATCTTGAAGGCGCGACCGTCGGTGATCAGGAAGGTGCTGACCTCGATGCCGGCCAGATGGTCCTCGATCACCACGCGCTGGCCGGCCGCGCCGAAGCGGCCCTTCTCCAGCATGTCACGCAGGACTTTTTCGGCCTCCTTCCGGTCCGGGGTGATCACCACGCCCTTGCCGGCGGCCAGGCCGTCGGCCTTCAGCACGTAGGGCGGCTTCACGCGCTCCAGGTGCGCCACGGCCTCCTTGAGCTCGCCGGGGCCGAAGGTGCGGTGCGCGGCCGTGGGGATGCCGTGGCGGAACATGAACTCCTTGGCGAAGTCCTTGCTGCCTTCCAGCCGGGCCGCCGCCGCGCGCGGGCCGATCACGGTGACCTCGGCCAGCTTGGGGTCATCGGCGATGCGGTCGTGCAGCCCTTCGACCAGCGGTCCCTCGGGACCGACCACCACATAGCGGATCCGGTTGTCCAGCAGGAAGCGGCGCAGCGCCCTGCCGTCGTGCAGGTCCAGGTCCACCAGGCGCCCGTGGCGCGCCATGCCCGGGTTGCCCGGGGCGATGAAGAGGGTGTCCAGCAGGGTGCTCTGGGCCAGTTTCCAGGCCAGGGCGTGCTCGCGTCCCCCGCTACCGATCAGCAGCACGTTCATGTCCGCTTCGCCTTTCGCACAAAGGAACGAAGTGCGCACCGTGCGCGCGGGCACCTCTTTTCAACAGCGCGGCCGCCCCGGTGGAGCGGCCGCAGGCCTGTTGTTCACAGCACGCCGCTCAATGCGTGTGCTCCACGCGCTTGATGCTGCAGCCGATGTTGCGCGTCACCGCAGGATCGATCGCGCGGCCTTCGGCCAGGTTGACGATGGCGTTGCGCAGGAAGGGCTGCTTCACGTCCGCCGCCTTCTCCACGCGGTCGTCCACCGCACCCTTGTACACCAGCTTGAGGTCCTTGTCGAACAGGAACACGTGCGGGGTGGTGCGGGCCGCGAAGGCATCGGCCACCCGGTGGCCCTGGTCCAGCAGGTAGTAGTGGTTGTAGCCCTTCTCCTCGTACCGCTTGCGCATGTCCTCGTAGCCATCGCCCGCCGTGCGCTTGGCCTCGTTGCTGTTCACCAGCGCCATGCCCACGCCGTGCTGCCGGGCCAGGACGCCCAGGCCGGGGTAACGCCCCTCCCAGCCTTCGCTGTCCTCGGTACCCACCACGAAGGGACAGGTGTTGCAGGTGAAGATCACCAACAGACCGTTGCGGCCGGCCAGCTCCTTCAGGCTCTTCTCCTGGCCGCTCACGTCCAGCATGCGGTGGTCGGGCAGCGGCAGCGGGTCGCCCAGGTTCAGGTCCTTCAGTACGTCGTGCGGGGCCATGCCCAGCAGGGCTGCGGCGGAAAGTGCGATCGCGGTCTTCATGTTCGGTCCTGTTGTCTGCAAAGGACGCACGAAGGTACGGTGGCGTTCGCCCGCGGGGACCGCAGGGCCGCGCACCGGCCGACCACGGCCGTGGCCGGACCCCGGAAGGTGCCGTAACTTGCAGGGGCCGGGCAACCTTTGGCCGGTGGATCGCATCATTCCACCCGGAAGCCTGCTGCCGGACCGAAAATGACCGACGAACAGCTCGTGAACGGATGCCTCCGGGGCGACCCCCTGGCCCAGAAGGAGCTGTACCGCAGCTATGCCCGCAAGATGATGAGCATCTGCATGCGTTACGCCCCGGGCCGCGAGCAGGCACAGGACATCCTGCAGGACGGTTTCGTGAAGGTGTTCCAGAAGATGGACCATTACCGCGGCGACGGCCCGTTGGGGGGCTGGATCGCGCGCACCATGGTGAACACCGCCCTGGACCACATCCGGCGGAACAAACCCTACGACCACAGCCTGGACCTCACCGAGGCCGAACACCTGCACAGCGAGGACGCCCAGGTGTTGGGCCAGATGAGCACCGACGAGCTCATGGAGCTGATCCAGGCGCTGCCGCCGGGCTACCGGGCGGTGTTCAACCTCTTCGCCATCGAAGGCTACGCCCACAAGGAGATCAGCGAGATGATGGGCATCAGCGAGAACACCTCGAAGAGCCAGTTCATGAAAGCGCGCGCCTACCTGCGCAAACTGCTGCCCAAGGAGGCGGCCGACATCTATGGCGATGGAGCGGAAGGATGAACTGACCCGGACCCTGCGTGCGCGCTTCGCCGACCATGAGGTCGCCGTTCCGCGCGGAACGTGGGAGGCCATCAGCGGAAAGCTGGCCCTGGCGGCGGCCAGCGGCACCGACCCGGTGTGCGACCTGCTGCGCGAGCGGTTCGCAGGCCATGAGACCGCCGTGGACCCCGGCCTCTGGGAGGCCATCGAGCACCGGGCGGGCCAGGCGGACCCCGTGAACAGCCTGCTGCGCGAACGTTTCGCAGGCCACGAAGCGGAGGTCCCGACCGCCGCTTGGAACGTCATTGAAGGTCGGCTGGGCCAGGGTGCGGCCGCGACGACCGGAAGTTCCCTGGTGGGCTGGGCGGTCGGTGGCGCCGCCGCCCTGCTGCTGGCCGGCGGGTTGTACCTCGCCGCGGACCGGCCCACCACACCC